>JBFISZ010000057.1:0-14162 GCA_041608315.1 Acidimicrobiia bacterium
CGCCGGCGACGCGCATCATCGTGGAGCGAGAGCGGGAGCGGATGGCGTTCGTCGCCGCCAGCTACTGGGACCTTTTGGGCAATTTCGTTGTCGTCTCCGATCCCGATCAGATCCAGTTCGAGGCGACGCTGGTCAGCGTCGATGGTTTCAGGGTGGCGTCGGGCCGCGACTTCAGTGACAAAGGTGAGCTCGCCGCCCGGGACGTCACGGTGCTCGATGAGGCAGGCGCCGGTGCCCTCCTCGCCGCCCTCGCAGACAGCGAGTTCAGCGTTGAATCGGTTGAGGCCAAGCCGTACACGCGACGTCCCTACCCGCCCTTCCGGACCTCGACCCTGCAGCAGGAAGCGGGCCGCAAGCTCCGCTTCGGCACCGGACGCACAATGTCGGCGGCGCAGCGGCTGTACGAGAACGGTCTGATCACCTACATGCGCACCGACTCGACCACGCTGTCGGGCCCGGCGCTCGCGGCAGCCCGCAAACTGGTTGCCTCCCGCTACGGGCCGGAGTACCTGCCCAAGGAGCCCCGCCGCTACTCGGGCAAGGTCAAGAACGCCCAGGAAGCCCACGAGGCCATCCGCCCCGCAGGCGAGGAGTTCGCCCTCCCCAAGGCTGTCGCTTCCAGCTTTGGGCCCAAATCGGACGAGGCCAAGCTCTACGAGTTGATCTGGAAACGTACGGTCGCCAGCCAGATGAAAGACGCCACGGGAGAGAGCATCGCCGTACGTCTGGGGGCGCGGGCGGCCACCGGCGAGGATGTCCGGTTCGCGGCGTCCGGCAAGACCATTCTCTTTGCGGGTTTCCTGCGGGCCTATGTCGAGGGTTCCGACGATCCCGATGCGGCTCTCGATGACCAGGAGACCCACCTGCCGCCGATGATCGAGGGTGAGGCTGTGAGCGCCCTCAGTGTCGAGGCCAAGCACCACGAGACCAAAGCGCCGGCCCGCTACACCGAGGCCTCACTGGTGAAGCGGCTCGAGGAGCTCGGGATCGGTCGGCCGTCGACGTACGCCTCGATCATCTCGCGCATCCAGGATCGCGGATATGCCCGCAAGAAGGGCACGGCCCTGGTGCCGACGTTGACGGCGTTCGCCACGGTGGCGCTGATGGAGCAGCACTTCGCCGACTTCGTCGACTACGCCTTCACCGCTCGGATGGAGGACGACCTGGACCAGATAGCGTCGGGCGACCAGGATGCGGTCCCCTGGCTGGAGGCGTTTTACTTCGGCAACGGTCACCCGGGCCTCGAAGAGATGGTGGCGAGCAATCTGGAGGTCATCGACGCCCGAGAGATCAACTCGATCGTCCTGGGCGACGCCCCCGATGGGCAGCCCGTGGTCGCCAGGGCCGGCCGATACGGGCCGTATGTCCAGCACGGCGAGACCACGGCGCGGATCCCCGACGACACGGCACCGGACGAGCTGTCCGTAGCTGTGGCGCTCGAGCTGCTGGCGGCGCCCAGCGACGACAAGATCCTCGGCGTAGATCCTGAGTCGGGCTTGACGGTCATCGCCAAACCGGGCCGTTACGGTCCGTACGTCCAGCTGGGTGATCCCGAGCCCGGGTCCAAGACGAAGCCGAAGACCGCCTCTCTCTTCAAGACCATGAGCATCGATTCGATCAGCCTCGAAGAGGCCTTGCGGTTGCTCAGCCAGCCGCGCAACCTCGGCAATCACCCCGACACCGGCGAGCCGATCTTGGTCCAGAACGGCCGCTACGGGCCCTATGTCAAGTCGGGCAAGGACACGCGCAGCCTCGAAACCGAAGAAGAGATATTCACCATCGACTTCGATGCCGCAGTCGCCTTGCTGGCTCAGCCGAAGAAGCGCGGCCGGCGGGTCGTCCCGCCGCTCAAGGAGCTCGGCGAGGACCCGGTCTCGAAGAAGCCGATCGTCGTCAAGGACGGGCGCTGGGGCCTCTACGTGACCGACGGCGAGACCAACGCCTCTTTCCGCGTCGCCGACTCACTCGAGAGCATCGACCTGGATCGGGCCATCGAACTGCTCCAGATGCGCCGCGACAAGCAGAAGGGCTAGCAGGAGTACTCAGTGATTAGTACTTAGTACTCAGTACTTAGTACTCAGTACTTAGTATTCGGTATGCGCACGTCGCGTACGTAGTACGTCCGTTGCGTTAGGGCGCTTGGTACCCTCTGCATCGAATGAACGACTTCGTCCAGCCGCTCGCCGCGGGCTCCATGATCCGGCGCGGGCCGTTTGCCCGCTTCTGGTGGGCGGCCGCCATCGGTAGCACGGGAGACTGGATCACGATCTTCGCCACCATCGGTGTTGCCGATGAGATCGGGGGCGGTGGTGGCATCCTCGTTGCCCTGCTGTCGCGGGTACTCCCCGGGCTCGCGTTCGGCCCCTTCGTCGGCGCCATCACCGATCGCCTCGATCGGCGGCGGCTCATCGTCATCGCCGACCTGGGCCGGGCCGCCGTCGTTCCCTTCCTGATCTTCGCCTCGACCCTCCCGATGCTGGTGGTAATCACCGTGGCTCTCGAGGTTCTGAGCCTCCTCGGTCAGGCGCCGCGGGCGGCGGTAGTTCCCAGCATGGTGCGTCCCGAGAACATCGTGACCGCCAACTCGCTGATGCTCGGTGCCGCCTACGGGACCATCCCGGTGGGGGCCGCCTTCAACTTCGTGCTGGCGCTCTTCCCGGCACTCGTGATCGGATCCGTGATTCCGCCGGCAACGCAGCCCTTCGCGCTGGCTTTCCTGGTCGATGCGTTCACATTCCTGGCCTCCGGGCTGATCATCGCAACGCTCCCGGCCCTCAAGAGCGCCCTGGCGGTCGAGGTCGAGGCGGAAGGCGGTCATCTCGCTGCCAAGGAGACGTTGCGGGCGATCATCGACGGCACCAAGTATTTGTGGCGAGACCGCTCGGTCCGCCGAGTGATCGTGGCCATGACGACGGCGCTGTTCGGCGGCGGCACCGTGATAATCATCGGCAAGCCGTTTGTGGAAGATGTCCTCCGGGCCGACGAGACCGGCTTCTTCGCCATCGTCACCGCCCTGGGAATCGGCGCCGCGATCGGAATCGCCTCGGTATCGGCGTACTCGTCGCGGCTGGCGCGGCGCGACCTGACCTTCGCGACGTCGGTGATTGTCGCCGGGGGAAGCCTGAGCCTGGCGGCAATGGTGAATACCGTCGGTGGCGCCGTCTCGTGGATCTTCCTGATGGGCCTCGGGGCCGGCGCGGCGTACGTCATGGGTTTGACCCACCTCCATGAGCACGTGGAGGACGAGATGCAGGGTCGGGTGTTCGCCACTCTCTTCGGGATGATGCGCATCGGGCTCTTCGTCTCGATGGGTATCGCCGTGCCCCTCACCGGGGTGCTCGACGTTTCGGGGATCGGTCGTCTCAATGATCCCAACCGGCTGGTGCTTTTCTTCGGCGGGGGGATCATGTTGCTCTCGGGTGCGGCACTGCTCTGGTCGCTGCGGGCCGTCTTCGGGCGACCGAAGCTCGAGGCGGCAACCCATGAGATCATCGCGCATGTCGAGCAAGCCCGTCGCGCCGCGAGGAAGCGACAGCTCCCCTCCGACGCGGCTCCCATGGAGGACCCGGACCAAAGTGAGAGCTGAGCGAAGATGAGACGCGGCATGTACGTGGCACTCGAAGGCATCGAGGGGGCCGGCAAGTCAACCGTGGCCGGCGCAATCGTTGCGCTGATCGCGGGGGCCGGGTATGAGGTGTTGACCGTGCGGGAGCCGGGAGGAACGCCGACCGGGGAGAAGGTTCGCCAGATCCTCCTCGATACGGGCGCTGCGGTCGCCCCGTGGTCGGAGGCTCTGCTGTTCTCCGCGGCCCGTGCCCAGCTCGCCGTCGACATCGTCGAACCGGCGCTGAAGGCCGGGATCTGGGTCATATCGGACAGATCCGTCTACTCCTCGCTGGCCTACCAGGGAGCGGGGCGCGGGCTCGGGATCGACGCCGTGCGGGCGGTCAATGAGCCGGGGCTGGGGCGAACGTGGCCCGACCTCGTTGCGCTCCTCCAGCTGGATGTTGCCGCCGGCCTCGCCCGCCAGGAAGTCCCCGACCGGATTGGAGCGGCCGGGCAGGGCTTCCTCGCGGTCGTGGCGGAAGGGTTCTCGTATCTGGCGGCCGCCGAGCCGGAGCGGTTCGTCGTGGTTGACGCCACGATGCCGGTGGCGGATGTCGCCGCCGAGGTATGGAAGGCAGCGCGGGATCGGTATGGATGACTTGCAGTTGTTCGCCGGCGTCATAGGGCACGAATCGGTGAAGTCGATGCTGCGTGCCGAGCTGGCGCAGCCGTCTCACGCCTATCTGCTGGTCGGCCCGGCCAGCGCCGGTAAGGCCACGATGGCTCGCCGGTTTGCCGCCGGGCTCATCGGTGGCGAGGCGGCGACTACGCAGCGTGTCCTCAACGGCTCCCACCCCGATGTGGTGATCGTGGAGCCCGACGGCCGGTCGGCCATAACAGTCGATCAGGCGCGGCGGGCCGTCTCGCAAGCCACGCTGTCGCCCCTGGAGGCCGGCCGCAAGGTGTTTCTCTTCGAGGAGGCCGGGATCATGAATGACGAGGCGGCCAATGCGCTTCTGAAGACACTCGAAGAGCCTTCGCCGTCAACCGTGTTCATCCTGGTCGCCGAATCGGAGGACGACCTTCCGGATACAGTTGCCAGCCGGTCCCGCACGATCGTGCTCGGAAGGGTCTCCGACCAGGAAATCGTGGGCGGGCTGATTGAGCTGGGAGTCGCGCCGGATCGGGCCGACAGCGTTGCCAGCATCGCCGGGGGCCGGCCGGGTCTCGCCATCGCCTTGGCGACCCAGCCCCACGTTGCCGAGTTCCGCCGGGTATGGCTCAGCATTCCGCCGCGACTGGCGGAACATCCCGGAACGGCTTACATCCTCGCCGACGAGGTTCAGGCGGCGGCGGAGCCCCTGCTGGCGACCTTGAAAGCCCGTCAGGACGAAGAGCAGGCCGCCTCCGACCGGGACGGCCGCGGCGGCAAGATGCTCAAAGACCGCCACGACCGGGAGCTGCGTCGAGCCACCGCGGCGATCTACGAGACCGGGCTCGAGATTCTCGCCGGGTTCTATCGCGATTCGGCGGCCGCCCAGTTCGGCGCGCCGGTGCGCAACGCCGACATCGCCGTCACCGAGCTGGCCAAGATCCGGCCGGCACATGCCATCGCCGCCGCGAGCCGGGTGCTGGCAACCGTTGAGTCCCTGCAAACCCACCAGCGACCGCAGCTTGCGTTCGCCGCGCTGTTCAGCGAGCTCGGTGCAGCTACTTAGGCGCGACCCGGGTCGCTTTGTCGACTTCTCATATCGAGTGGCGCGTCCCATCGTGTCGCTGTTCAGCCGCGTCTATTTCGACTACGAGCTGCGCAACGGTGCCACGCTGCCGCGGCGGGGCGCATTCATCCTGGCTCCCAACCACCTATCGCTGGTCGATCCGGTGTTCACCTCGCTCGCCGCGCATGAGAACGTGCGCTACCTGGCGGTTGACGAATTGTTCGGCCGCAGTCGTTTCTTCGACTCCCTCACCGGGTTCTGGGGCGCCAACCCGTTGTCACGGCAGGGGATTCCGTGGAGCGCGATTCAGGCAGCGATCCGCACGATTCAGGCCGATAGACCCGTTGGCGTCTACCCGGAGTCGCGCCGCACCGACTACTGGGGCGAGTCGCCTCCGGCGGCCGGGGCTGCTTGGCTGGCGCTGCTGACCGGGGCTCCCCTCTTCCCGCTGGCAGTCGAGGGCTCCGAGCACGTGATGTCCCGCCGTTCGCCCAAGTTCCAGCGGGCGTCGATTCGGGTGACTGTGTGCGACCCGATCGATCCGCTCGACTTCATGGACCACCTAGAGCCCCTGACGGCAACCATGGCAGCTTGGCAGGAGAGCATGATCCAAGTGCTCGGCCCGCTCCGGACTTCCCGGTGACCCGGGAACGAGCTATAAGAGATCCAAACGAAGGGAGTCTGCTGTGAAGATCGTGATCGGTGGAGCCAGCGGCTTCCTCGGGCAGGAGCTCACCGTCCGCCTCGTCGCTCGCGGCGACGAAGTCGTGCGATTGGTGCGCCGTCCGGCCCTCGGCGGCGATGAGGTGCAGTGGGATCCGGCCGCCGGGTCGCTTGATGCCGCAGCGCTCGAAGGAGTCGACGCCATCGTCAACCTGGGTGGTGTCGGCATCGGGGACCGCAGATGGAATCAGGATTACAAGGAAGCGATCCTCGACTCGCGGGTCCAGGCCACTTCCACTTTGGCCGGCGCCGTCGGCTCGCTCGAGCGGCCACCCGGCGTGTTCGTCTCGGCGTCGGCGATCGGTTTCTACGGCGATCGCGGCGACGAGACATTGACCGAAGAGAGCGTGGCGGGACCGCCGAGCGACTATCTCGTTCACGTCACCAAACGCTGGGAGCAAGCCGCCGTGCCGGTCGCCGAGGCCGGCGTGCCGCTGGCGTTTCTCCGCACCGGGATCGTGCTCGGAGAGGGCGGCGTCCTGGGGCGACTCCTCCTGCCGTTCAAGCTCGGCGTCGGCGGCAAGATGGGCAGCGGCAAGCAGTGGTGGAGTTGGGTGTCGCTCGACGATCAGGTGGGCGCCACCCTGCACATCATCGACGGCAAGTTGTCGGGGGCTTTCAACGTCAGCGCCCCCAATCCGGTGCGGAACTCAGACTTCGCACAGAGCCTGGCCGAGGCCTTGCATCGTCCGGCGATCCTGCCCACACCGGCCTTCGCGCTGAAGGCTCTGCTCGGCGCGGAGCGGGCCGAGGCCCTCATCTTCACGTCGGCCCGCGTCCTCCCCGTCGCCCTCGAAGCGAGCGGCTTCGAGTTCACCCACCCAACCCTCGACTCAGCCTGGCCCGACGTGCTCGGGAAGTGAACCGGTGCCCGTTGCCAACTGCGGCGGCTGATCGCCGGCGAAGCCGTCGAGCGGGTAGGGCGGCGCCTCGCGGGAGATGTTTCCGGGCCTGAGGGTTCTGTCGGCCCGGCGGGATATCGATATCTGTAGCCGGGATTCACCTCGAGCTGGCGCCCCAATCGGCGCCCGGCGGCGCCACTTCCCCCGGCGGAAGGCACAGAGGGGAGGTGGCTTTGGCGCGCCGCTGTGCCGGGAGGAGTCGCCCTCGCCGGGGGAAGGCACAGAGGGAGGTGGCTTTGGCGCGCCGCTGTGCCGCGCGGAGTCGCGTGCGCCGGGGGAAGGCACGTAGCGGAGGTCGCCTGGGCGCCGCTTCATTGGAGGGGGTCTGGGGGTGGATTGGAGCCGGAGACGGGAATCGAACCCGTGACCTACGCATTACGAGTGCGTCGCTCTGCCGACTGAGCTACCCCGGCCTGGGGCGGGGAATGATAGCGGGGCTGACCCACCGCCATTCACCCTTGCAACCGGGCGGACTGTCGCCTTGCCGACTAGGTGGTTCTATGGCCGAGCCCTAGAGTATGAGCGTTCCCGCCACGAAAGCGCGCCCATGGCAGAACAAGCCAACTTCGAAGCGGATGCCATGCAGTTTGCTCCGCAGCTGTATTCGGCGGCGCTGCGCATGACGCGCAATCCTGCCGATGCCGAAGATGTCGTCCAGGAGACCTTCCTCAAGGCTTACCGCGCCTATGGCAGCTTCCGGGTGGGGACCAATCTCAAAGCGTGGCTCTACCGGATCCTCACCAATACGTACATCAACAGGTACCGCAAGGCGCAGCGACGCCCATCGGAGGTCGAGTTGGGCGAACTCCAGGATCTGTACCTCTTCCGACGGCTCGGGGAACAGTCCGGAGCCTCCGAGAGCGCAGAGGTAGAAGTGTTGGAGCAGTTCGTCGATTCGGACGTCATCGAGGCCCTCGAATCGCTGCCGGACAACTTCCGGATGCCCGTGCTGCTGGCCGATGTCGAGGGTTTCGCCTACAAAGAGATTGCCGAGATGCTCGACATTCCGATCGGTACCGTCATGTCGCGACTCCATCGGGGAAGAAAAGCGCTGCAGAAGAAGTTGTGGCACCTAGCGGAAGAACGCGGCATCACAGGAAGAGCCTCATGAGTCGGTCGTGCGAACAAGCCACGGAGCAGATCTACTTCTACCTCGATGGTGAGATGTCACATTTCCGGCGCATGAAGATCCGATGGCACTTGCGGCGGTGCGGTCACTGCGATTGCGCTTACGATTTCGAAGAGAAGGTCAAAGAGATGATTCGCACCAAAGGCCGCACCGAACCTTCTGCGGAACTAATTCAGCGCCTTCATGCGTTGTTAAGGGAGGAAGCGGGAGACGAGTCCGGGCGCTGACGCGTCCGAAAGCGTCTCCCACGGAGAAACGAGACCTGCCTAATGGCTGAGAATGCTCTAAAAGGCAAGAGGATCATGGGAGCCTCCCGGGCTCCCAAGGCAGTCAACGAGGCGCGCGCTTGCGCCAAGAAGGACTGCGCAACCACCTTGTCGCGCTACAACAAACGTGAGTACTGTTACGCACATGCCCCGACGAAGTTCCCCCGCCTGCGCGGTCGGATCATCGCGGAGAACTAGGGTTTCGAGGCGGCCGGCGCCTCGCCGTAGCTCGTACCACGCAGTTCGTAACACCCGGAGCGGTCGCCCGCGCCCCCGTGTGTTGTCGAGGCCGCCCCGGCTGCCACCGATCTGGTGGCAGGCTCTCTAGAGGTCGCGCCGCCCTGGCAGACGGCGTGTGGGGCCCATGGGTCAATACGTGGACAGCATCGACCGCTACCTGGAATGCTCCCGAGGAGCTGAATCAGCGCGCCCACTTCCACGATAAGGCGGCGCAGGTGTTGTGGCGGATATGACTTCGTAGTGGTTGCGCCGGCCTCGCCTCTGGTGCGTCGGGTATCCCGTCTCCGCCAATCCGGCCCCGATGCGCTGCCCGCTCGGTGATTCCGACCTTCGTCGCCACGTCGCGCATCCGGATATCGGGGTCGCCGCGATGCATATCATCAGGTGAGCGTGGTTGGTCGAGATGGCCCCTTTTTGGCGGTCAATCACCACCTCCAAAGCGTGCCACAGCACCAGAATATACGATTTAGATTTCGTGTAACGTCCATCAGCCGTGCTAACCCTGCTATTGATCCACGCCCTAGCGGCCCTCGTCATCCTCGGGGGGCGCAGCCGGCTCGGGCCTCGCTCCTTCTTGGTCGGCGCGCTCGGACCCGTCGCGGTGCTCGCGTGGGCGATCTCCGAAGCCGGCACCATCACCGGCGGGACCGCGTACGAGGAACGGGTGAGTTGGGTGCCCAGCTTGAATCTGACGATCGACTTCAAAGTCGACAGCTACGCCCTCGCCTTCCTTCTCGTCATCGCCGTGGCCGGTGTCGCCATCTTCCTCTACGCGGCGCGCTACTTCTCCGGCGGCTCCAGAGTGCCTCCGTTCGCCGCCACGATGACGATCTTTGCCGCGGCGATGGTGGGGATAGTCGTCTCCAACCACTTGCTGTCGATCTTCGTGTTCTGGGAGCTGACCACGATCACGTCGTATCTGCTCATCGGCTACGACGACCACAAGGCCCAGGCACGCTCGGCGGCACTGCACGCCGCCCTCGTCACCGGCGCCGGCGGACTGGCGATGCTCGGCGGGTTCGTCCTCCTCGCCGAGGCGGCAGGGTCGTACCTGATCTCCGACATCGTCGCCCGGCCGCCCGCCGCGTCTGCGGCCGTCACCGTCGCCTGGGTGCTCATTCTCATCGGCGCCGCCACCAAGTCGGCCCAGTTCCCATTTCACGCCTGGCTACCCGGTGCCATGTCGGCGCCGACTCCGGCTAGTGCCTTCCTCCACTCCGCCACAATGGTGAAGGCGGGCATATTCCTCGTCGGTCGGGTCGGTTCGACGGCCGCCGCCACCGCCGACTGGTGGCAGCCGGCCATACTCACCATCGGCTTTGTGACGATGGTGATCGGCGGGTGGCGGGCACTGCGTCAGACCGACCTGAAACTGCTCCTAGCCTTCGGCACCGTCTCCCAGCTCGGATTCCTCTTCTTGCTGGTCGGCGCCGGCAGCGCCAAGCTGGTTTTCGGCGGGCTGGCCCTGCTGGTCGCCCACGCCCTGTTCAAGGCGTCGCTGTTCATGGTGGTCGGCACGATCGACCACGAGGCGGGCACCAGAGACATCCGGCGCCTCTCCGGACTGCGCCGGGCGATGCCGGGGCTGTTCTGGACGGCCGTGGCCGCCGCCGCATCCATGGCCGCGGTGCCGCTCACCTATGGGTTCGCCGCCAAAGAAGCCGCATTCGACGGGCTCGTCGGCAAGGACACGCTGCTCATCGCGGTCGCCGCGGCGGCGTCCATCCTCACCGTGGTCTACACCGGGCGTTTCCTCATCGGAGCATTCGGACCTCACCAGCTGGGGGAAGAGCCGGCGGGAGCCGCGGCTCATGACCCCAGGAATGCCCTGTTGTGGTCCCCGCTGGTGCTGGCCGGCGGCGGGATCACTCTCGGCTTCATACCCGGGCTCGCCGCCGACCTCGTCGACAGCGCTACCGCCGCCGTCACCGGTGTCGCCGCGGCCGGCAAGCTCGTGCTCTGGCCCGGACTGGTTCCGGCCCTGGGATGGTCGGCCTTGTCGCTGACGCTGGGCGTCGTCATGGTGACTCTTCCTCATAGGGTGGATGCTGCAGTGGCCGCCGTCGGCACCTTCGCCGCCAAGCTGCCGACGGCAGAGGGCGCGTACCGCCGGTCCCTCCCGGCGTTGCTGACATTCGCCGATCGCTCCAGTGGCGTCCTCCAGAACGGATCCCTGCCGGCGTACCTCGGCATCATCGTGCTCGCCGCCGCCGCGCTTCCTGCCAGCGCAATCTTTGCCGACCTGCCTGCCCTCGATCGACCGCCGGGGGGGAGTGCACTGGAGTGGGTGCTGGGCGCGGTGATCGTCGGCGCCGCGGTGTCGCTGGTGTTCGTGCGGCGCCGCTTCGCCGCGGTGATCCTCCTCGGTGGGGTCGGCTACGGGATCGCCGGGCTCTACGCGGTTCTCGGCGGTCCCGACCTCTCCCTCACCCAGCTGCTCGTCGAGACCCTGGCGATTGCGCTGTTCGCTTTTGTGCTGCGTCATCTGCCCGCCACATTCACCGCGCCGGTCACCGCCCGCACCCCGCGCCTGCTGGTGGCGCTCGTCGTGGGAGCCTTCGCGTTCGCCGGCGGGCTGATCGCCTACACCTTTCGGGGCGGTCGAGCGGTGGCTGAGACCTATCTCGCCGAAGCGGTTCCCGAGGCTGCCGGGAGCAACGTCGTCAATGTGATCCTCGTCGACTTCCGGGCCTTCGACACGCTGGGCGAGATAACGGTTCTCGTGGCGGCAACCCTCGGTGTCGCCGGTCTCGCCGTGCCCGCCCTGCGGCTGCTGCGGAGAGCTCGATGACTCCGCTGCGGCGATCGCCGATTCTCGAGGCCGGGGTGGTCGTCGTCTCCGGCCCGCTGCTGGTGTTCTCGCTGTACTTGCTCTTCGCCGGCCACAACCAGCCGGGAGGCGGCTTTGCCGGGGGTTTGGTTGCCGGCATCGCACTGCTGCTCGCCTGGGTGGCCGGGGGCTCGGAAACGGTGGGCCGGGTTGTCCCGATTCGGGCCGGTGCCTTCCTCGGCGTGGGTCTCACCCTCGCCGCCGTCGCCGGCTTTGCCTCGCTGGCCGGCGGCCTCGGGTTCCTCGAATCCGGTTTCGTCGAGTTCTCCGTGCCGGGCGTCGGCAAGGTCAAACTGGTATCGGCGCTCGCCTTCGACGGGGGCGTCTACCTCGTCATCATCGGAATGGCACTCGGTCTGATCCGGGTGCTCGGTGAGGACGAGACACTCGACGCAGAGGCCACGTCATGAGCCTCGTCGGACTGACAATCGTCTCCGTGCTATTCGCCGTCGGCACCTACCTCGTGCTGCAACGGATGCTGTCGCGGGTGATCATCGGTCTCGGGCTGATGTCCCACGGGGCCAATCTCTTGATCATGCTCTCGGGGCCCGGACCGGCGCGGCCGCCCGTCATCGGCACTGCAGGGCTGACCGCACCCGTCGCAGACCCGCTCCCGCAGGCGATGGTGCTCACCGCCATCGTGATCACATTCGGTATCACCGCTTTTCTGTTGGCGTTGGCGCTGCGCAGCTACGTGCTCACCGGGAGCGACGCCGTCGAGGACGACATCGAAGATCGCAGGATCGCCGGCGAAACCCACATGGTGGAGGTCACCCCGCCCCTGGAGATCCATGAGGTCGTCGAATGAGCTGGCTGCTCCCGGCGGTGGTTGCGGTCCCGGTGCTCGGAGCCGGGCTGACGGTGCTCGTGGGCCGGCGGCTGCTACTGCAGCGGGCGATTGCCCTGTCGGGAGTTGGGTTCGTCTTGGGGGCGGCGCTGCTGTTGCTCGTCGAAGCCGACTCGAACGCCGCAGTCGTCGCCCAGGTGGGCGGCTGGCCGGCGCCCGCCGGCATCACCCTCGTGGCCGACCGTTTTGCCGGGATCGTTCTCTCCGTGTCTTCGGCGATGCTTCTTGTCGTGCTGCTGTACGCCATGGCCCAGCTGGGCCGGGACGCGCTCGACTGGTGGTTCCACACCAAGTATCTGATCCTCACCGCGGGCGTCGCCCTGTCCCTCGTGACCGGGGACCTCTTCAACCTCTTCGTCGGCTTCGAGATCATGCTCATCGCCAGCTACGTGCTGCTCACCGTCAAAACCGGCCCGGGCGAGGTGCGGGCCACCATGAGCTATGTCGTGATCAACCTCGTCGCCTCGGCGCTCTTCCTCGTCGTGATCGCCTTCACCTACACCACAACGGGAACGCTCAACCTCGCCGATCTGGCCGTCGCCTTCGAGACGCTCGATCCGGCGGTGCGCAACTCACTGGGACTGCTGATGCTGGTCGTGTTCGGCATCAAGGCGGCGATCTTCCCACTGTTCATGTGGCTGCCCGACTCTTACCCCACCGCCCCCACGCCGGTGACTGCGATCTTCGCCGGCTTGCTCACCAAAGTCGGTGTGTTCGTCATCATTCGCACCCAGACACTGCTTCTCGGCCAGGATGGGCCGTCGACGCTGCTCCTCTTCATTGCCGGCGCCACCATGACCTTCGGCGTACTCGGAGCCATTGCCCAGAACGACATCAAGCGTATCCTCAGCTTTCACATCGTCAGCCAGATCGGCTATATGGTGATGGGCCTCGGATTCCTCTCCGCTGCCGGCCTGGCGGCCGCCATCTTGTACATCACCCACCACATCGTGGTGAAGACCGGGTTGTTCCTGGTGGGAGGGCTCGTCGAGGCGGAGGAGGGTACCGGCGCCCTCGACCGCATCGGCGGCCTGCTGCACCGCCGCCCCGTCATCGCAGTGATGTTCCTTCCCCTGGCGCTGAGCCTGGCCGGGATCCCCCCGTTCAGCGGGTTCGTCGCCAAGTTGGCTCTCCTCCAGGAGGGCCTGGCGCTCGACCGGGGCGTGATCGTCGCCGTGAGCCTGGCGGTGAGCCTGCTCACCCTGTTCTCGATGACGAAGATCTGGGGCGGCGTCTTCTGGGGAGAGACGACCGAGCCCGGGGTCCCATCGGCTCGAGGCATGACACTCGCCACCGGGTCGGTGGTCGCCCTCAGCCTCGGAGTCGCCGTGTTCGCCGGTCCTCTGGCCGACCTGGCCACTCGGGCCGCAGCCGACCTGGTTGATCCAGCGGTGTACACGAGCCTGGTGCTGGGAGGCGGCTGAGATGGATTCCGTGGTCACCGTGATCCAACTCGCGCTCGGCGCGGCGGCGCTGCCGGCGCTGATCAGGGCCTGGCGCGGCCCGACCCTGGTCGATCGCATCGTCGCGCTGGATCTGATCTTGCTGCTCCTTGCCGGCGGTATCGCCGCCGAGGGTGCCCGCAGCGGCTCCGAGCTGTTCGTTCCCGTGATCGTCGTCGTCACGCTGGTGGCATTCGTGGGAACGGTCGTGGTGGCTCGTTTCGTCGAGTGGAGGGACACGTGACGGACGTAACGGGTGCGATCGGGGTCGGGCTCATGGTCGCCGGTACCACGCTGGCGGCGCTCGCTGCATGGGGCGTGCTCGACTTCCCGTCCCCGCTGTCGCGCATGCATGCCGCCACCAAGTCGGCATCGCTGGGACTCGGGCTGATTGCGTTCGGCGCCGGCCTTGCCGCCGCCTCCCCAGCACTGGCCGGCGTCGGCGCCCTCATCGCCGTCTTTCTCTTCATGACCGCACCGATTTCCGGTCACATGCTGGGGCGTGCCGCGTATCTCGCC
>JBFISZ010000058.1:0-14105 GCA_041608315.1 Acidimicrobiia bacterium
AAGAAGGCGATCATCATGAACGGGACCTACGTGCTCAACAACCCGTTCACGCTTCAGTCCATGGAGAAGCACACCTCGTATGTCGCCATGATGCGCCTCGGCATGCCGATCCCGGAGACGTGGATGCTTCCCCCGAAGGATTATGCGCAAACGGCGGACCTCGACGTCACCTTGGCGACGTACGCCCAGATGTTCGACCTGGCGGCCGTCGGCGAGCGGGTGGGATATCCGGCGTTCCTCAAGCCGTACGACGGCGGCGCCTGGGTCGGCGTCTCCCGCGTCGATGGCCCCGCCGACCTCGAGGAGGCATACGACGGATCGGGGACGCGGCTGATGCACCTGCAGAAGGCGGTGGACCCCTTCGACCTGTTCGTGAGGGCGCTCGGCATCGGCCCGCAGGTCAACGTCATTCGGTACGATCCGGCCGCACCGCTGCATGACCGGTACAAGGTGGATTTCGGATTCGTCGACGCCCCAGAGCAACGGATGCTCGAAGACATGGTGCTGACGATCAACGCCTTCTTCGGCTGGGATTTCAATTCGTGCGAGTCGCTCAGGAGGGAGGGGGTGTTCCACCCGATCGACTTTGCCAACCCGTGCCCGGACTCCCAAGTGACCTCGTTGCACTATCACATCCCATGGCTGGTCAAGGCCAAGATCCGGTGGTCGCTGTTCTGCGCCGTCACCCGCCGGCCGATGCAGCTCACCCCTCAGTGGGACGAGTTCTTCGCGATCGCGGACGAGGACATGCCCTACGCTGAAAAGCTGGCGGCATACGGTGACATCGCCCGGCGGCGGCTCGACGCCGAACGGTTCGCCGAGTTCTGTGACGAGCACCTCGGAGCACTGGACGAGGTGGCCTACGACTACTTCGCGACCGAGCGATCTCGCGGCATCGTTCGCAACAAGGTCGCCACCCTGTTTCCCGAACACGAGATCGACCAGTACACCGACCATTTCTGGGGCTTGATCCAGTTCTGGCGCCGGACCGAGGCCGATCGCATGGGGCTCACCTCGTGAAGGCGATCGAGGAGTGGCACTCGGAGCGCACCGGGCAGCCGGTTCGGTTGGTGCGGTGGGGCGACCTCGGAACGCCGGTCCTGCTGTTCGCCACAGCCGGCGGCGATGCCGAGGAGATCGAGCGATTCGGCTTGTTGGGGGCGCTCGAGGGGTTGCTGTCTGCCGGGAGAATCAAGGTGTACTCCATCGACTCGATCGCCGGCCGGTCTTGGATTCAACGCGATGATCCCCGCCATTCGATGTGGTTGCAGGGCCAATTCGACGCCATGGTCTATCACGAGGTCGTTCCGGCGATCCGCGCCGACTGCAACAGCTCTACGATCGAGATCGTCAGCTGTGGTGCCTCGATCGGGGCTTTCAACGCGGTGGCCTCCGTGTGCCGCCATCCGGACGCGTTCCGGACCGCAATCGGAATGAGCGGCACCTACGACCTGTCGGGGTGGCTCCTGGGCTATTGGAGCGAGGATTTCTACTTCGCCTCACCCCTGCACTGGCTCCCCGATCACCCGGAGGACGACGTCCTCGCCCGGCTGCGCCGTCGGTTCATCGTGCTGGCGACGGGCCAGGGTCGTTGGGAGGACCCGGCGGAGTCGTGGAAGATGTCCCACGTCTTGGGCAGCCGCGGGATCCCCAATCGCGTCGATCTGTGGTCGGAATCCCACGAGCACGATTGGCCGACCTGGCGCGAGATGCTCCCGCTGTACCTCGACGACCTGGCCTGATGGCGCCCCTTTTGCGTTCGTTGTGCTTAATCGCGCTCTATTCCATCGATTAAGCACAACGAACGCAGCTGCTACCCACATAACCGTTTGACAGACCCCATCCCGCTTGGCTAGACCTACAACATGACAGCTGACTCAGTTGTCAGGTGCGGGCAATACCGGTGGGAAGATGACGGACGCATCCACTCACGAGCCTACGACGGATCGGGGACGGGCGACGAAACAGGCGCTGCTCGAAGCCGCCGAGCAGGTGTTCCTGGAGGAGAGCTACGACCGGGCCTCCGTCGCCGAGATCACCCGCCGCGCCGGAGTGGCTCAAGGCACGTTCTACCTCTACTTTCCCGACAAGAAGGCCGCCTTCGGCGATCTGGTGCGCAAGCTCAATCGCGAGATGCGGCGCCACATCGCCGCAGCCGTCGCCGGTGTCACCGACCGCATCGAGATGGAGCGGGTCGGTTTTCGCGCCTTCTTCGACTACATCACGGAACACCATTCGGTCTACCGAGTCGTCCGCGAGGCTGAGTTCGTCGACGTCGACGTGTACAACTGGCACTACCGAACACTGGTCGATGGATACCGCAAGGGACTGGCGGCGGCCGCCGAACAGGGCCAGATATGTCGCGACATCGCGCCTGAGACGTTGGCGTGGATCCTCATGGGGATAGCCGAATTCCAGGGCGGCCATTGGATCATTGGGCAGGGCGCCCCGCCGCCTGATGACGTGTTCGACCAGATCATGCTGTTCATCGAGCGCGGTGTCGGCCGCCCGTCATCGGCGGGAGCGGCATGAGCCCGCCGACCCTCCCCGGCATCACGGCAGAGACGGTCACTACGTCGCGGCTCACCACTCGGGTGCTGTCTGCCGGCCCGCCGGACGGGGTACCGGTGCTGTTCCTGCACGGGAATCTCTCGTCGGCGACGTGGTGGGAGGAGACGATGCTGGCGCTTCCCGCCGAGTTCCGCGCCATTGCTCCCGACCAACGTGGCTATGGCGCCGCCGACCCGACAGCCCGGATCGACGCCACCCGGGGCCTCGGTGACCTGGTCGACGATGCCATCGCCCTGCTCGATCATCTCGGTCTGGATGCAGCCCACCTCGTCGCCACTTCCCTGGGCGGGGTGGTTGCCTGGCGACTGATGGCGCAGCATTCGCAACGGCTGCTGTCTGTCACCCAAGTTGCCCCGGGATCGCCCTTCGGGTTCGGAGCGACGCGTGATGTGGCCGGCGCTCCCACGACCGACGACTGGGCCGGCTCCGGTGCCGGGCTCGTCAACCCCGAGTTCGTGCGCCGCCTCCAGGAAGGCGATGCCGGCACCGACTCTCCGTTCTCGCCGCGCTCGGCCCTTCGCTCCCTCGTGGTGAAGCCGCCGTTCATTCCGGCACGTGAGGACGCCCTCGTCGAAGCCATGCTGGCGGTCCACCTCGGCGACGACGCCTACCCGGGCGATGCGGTGCCTTCGCCCAACTGGCCCCACGTCGCCCCCGGGGTGTGGGGCCCCAACAACGCCATTTCGCCGAAGTACCAGCGCGACCCGAGCGACCTCCTCGCCGCCGAGGGCGCCGCCAGGCCGGCGGTACTGTGGGTGCGCGGCGCCGCCGACCTCACTGTGAGCGATCAGGCGGCGGCCGACCCGGGAACGTGGGGGCCGCTCGGCCTGGTCCCGGGCTATCCGGGGCCCGAGGACTACCCGCCGCAACCCATGCTGTCACAGATCCGGGCGGTCCTCGCAGCCTACGCCGCAGCCGGCGGCAGCTATGAAGAGGTGGTCATCGACGATTGCGGCCACCTCCCCGATATCGAGAAGCCCCAGGAATTCAATCGGGCATTCCATGCCCACCTCGCTAATCAGAAAACCGACCCCGCTACAGGGACCGACAAGGAGAAGACCCACGAATGAGCAAGGGATCAAGACTGCTGGCTCTGCTGGCCGTGATCGCCCTCGTCGTCGCAGCTTGCGGCGACAGCACGGACGACACGACTGCGGCCCCGGCGACAACGGCAACCACCGCGGCTCCGGCCACGACGGCGGCTCCGGCCACGACGGCGGCTCCGGCTACGACGGCGGCCACCGACACGACTGCGGCCATGGCCGGCGTGACCTGTGACGACCCCGTCAAGGTGGGCGTGATCACCGACCAATCCGGGCCACTCGCCATCTACGGCGCTCACATCATGCGGGCGCTGCCGATCGGATTCGAGTACGCCACCGGCGACGACGGATCAGACGGCACGTACACGTTCGACAATTGCGACATCGAGGTCACGTTCAAGGACGACTCCAGTGATCCGGAGTTGAGCGCCACGGCAGCTCGCGAGTTGATCGAGGTCGACGGCGTCGACATCATCATCGGCACCGTGAGCTCGGGGGCAACGGCCGGTCTCCAGGGTCTTGCCCGTGACAACGACATCATCCTGATCGCGGCACCGGCGGCGGCCAACGACATCACCGGCAAGGACTTCAACGAGAACACTTTCCGGGCGAGCCGCAACAACTACCAGGACTCCATCGCGATTTGCGAGAACCTGACCAAGCAGTACAGCTCGTTCGTCCAGATCGCGCCCGACTACTCATTCGGGTACGGCGGAGCGACCGCGTTCCGGGATGCCTGTACGGCGCTCGGCGGGACCTTCCCGGCCGCAGACATCTTCGCCCCGGCGGATACGACCGACTTCACGTCCTACATGGAGACCATCGGTGACGTCGATGCCGAGGCGTTCCTCGTTACATGGGCCGGCGGCGGGTTCGTGCCGCTGCTCCAGGCCGCGATCGACCTCGGAGTGCTCGAGAACAAGGTCCTCGCGTCGGGGTTTGTCGACAACGCGGTGATGCCGATCTTCTTCGGCAACGCGATCGGTTCGACGTCGAGCATCCTCTACCACTACACGGGTCCCGACAACGCGGCCAACGACTTCCTCGTCGGTAAGGTCGCCGAGGCGGGGACTTTTCCGGACCTCTTCGATGCCGACGGCATGAACGCAGCCATCATGGTTGTTGAGGCGCTCAAAGCGTCCGACGGGGCGGCAGATGCCGACTCGTTGCGGGCGGCGCTCGAAGGCCTCAGCTTCGACGGTCCCAAGGGCGTGATCGAGGTCCGTGCCGAGGACCACGTTGCGATTCAGGACATGTACATCATGACCCTGCTCAACGTCGACGATCCCGAGTTCAAGTACTACGAGTATGTCGAGACGGTGCGGCCCAACCCGCCCTGCCTGTTGGAGGGCGAGTTCGCCTCGCGATGCGGCGACATTCCCGCCAGCTTGAGCGGCACCTAGGAAGAGCAAACCGGGGGCGGGCTTTTCGCCCGCCCCCGGGCACCTTCCGCCTGAAGGAGCCCGATGAGTGACGTGATCCTCGAGACCCGCGACTTGCGCCGGGAGTTCGGCGCGCTGGTAGCGGTCGACGATGTCAACGTCGAGATCGAGGCGGGAACCCTGCACTCGATCATCGGACCCAACGGGGCCGGGAAGACCACGTTCTTCAACCTCGTGAGCGGAACCCTCCCACCTACCAGCGGAAGGGTGTTCTTCAAGGGAGAGGACATCACGGCGCTTCCGGTGCACCGAGCCATTCACCGCGGCCTGGGCCGCTCCTTCCAAATCACGAATATCTTCCCCAACCTGACCGTGCTGGAGAACGTGCGGCTGGCCGCCCAGGCCATGGGGCGAGACAGCTTTCGGCTCTTTCGCTCGCACGGCCGCTACGACGAGTACCTGCGGCGGGCCGCCGAAGTGCTCGAGCAGGTCGGCCTATCGGGCCAGGACCTGATGCCGGCTTCCACGCTGCCCCACGGCGATCAGCGGAAGCTGGAGCTGGGCATGATCCTGGCCCCCGACCCCGAAGTCCTCATGCTCGATGAACCGACCGCCGGCATGGCGGCCGAGCAAGTCCCCGAGCTGATGGGCCTGGTCCAGCGCATTCAAGTGGCGGGCGACAAGACCGTCGTCCTGGTGGAGCACAACATGAACGTGGTCATGCGGGTGTCCGATCGGATTACCGTCATGCACCAGGGGGCGGTCTTGGCCGAAGGCAGCGCCGCCGAAATCGCCGCCGACGAGCGAGTCCAGACCGCCTATCTCGGTCAGCTCTATGAGGCCCCCAATCCGGAGGCAGAGTCATGACCCTGCTGGCGATGCGCGACGTCCACACATTCATCGGCCAGTTCCACATCCTCGAAGGAGTGACTCTCGATGTCCCCGAGGGAGAGATCGTTGCCCTCCTGGGTCGCAACGGAGCCGGCAAGACGACCACCTTGAAGACGGCGATGGGCCTGACGTCGGCGCGGTCCGGCACGATCACATTCGACGGCGTCGACATCTCGCAGAGGCGCAGCTTCGATATCGCCTCGATGGGCCTTGGCTACGTCCCGGAGAACCGGGCGATCTTCGCCGACCTCTCAGTCGAGGAGAACCTGCGGATCGCGGAACGACAGAAGGGAGACTTCGCCAAGAAGGAGGAGTTCATCTTCGACCTCTTTCCCGACCTGAAACGCCTGATCCGGCTTCCCGGAACGAACCTCTCGGGCGGGCAGCAGCAGATGCTGGCGGTCGCCAGAGGCCTGGTGCCCGACAATCGCCTGCTGCTCATCGACGAGCCCAGCGAGGGCCTGGCGCCGGTGATCATCGAGCACATGATGGAGGCGATTCGCCAGCTGTCGGATCGCTCCACGGTGCTGCTGGTCGAGCAGAACTTCATCGTCGCCAGCCGGCTGGCGCAGCACTACGTGATCGTCGAAGAAGGCCGCACCGTGCAGGCGGGTGCCATGGCCGACCTCGTCGATGACGAGGAAGCCATCAAGAAATACCTGGGGGCCGCATGAGCAGTCGCACCGATGGCGGCGCCCGCCGCCTATCCCAGATGATTCAGGAGAACCGCACGCGCGTCACGGTGCTCGCCGTCCTGTTGTTCCTGTTCCTCGCCGCCTTTGGTGGGCTCGACAGGGAAGACTGGTTCTCGACCATCATGCAGGGCCTCTCGGTAGGAGCGATCACCTTCCTCGTTGCCTCGGGGTTGTCGCTCATCTTCGGCCTCATGGATGTGTTGAATCTCGCCCACGGTGAGATCTTCATGCTGGGGGCCTACTTCGGGTGGACGATCTACACCCGCTTCGACACCGCGCTCGACATCGTCATCCCGCTGCTGCTGCTGGCGGCGCCCTTCTTGCTCATGCCGATTTGGCGGACGATGGCGAGCCGCATTGGCACCGCCCCTGCCGTGCACCGGGCGATCGGGTGGGTGCTGCTGCTGGGCGGCGGCCTGGCGACGTGGTTCTCGATCACCCGCTTCCCCCTTGTGATCTGGGACGCCAAAGAATTCGCGTTCAGTCCCGGCAGCTACTCAACGCAGGTGGACCTGGGGGTGCTCGCACCCCTGGCAGCGGATTCGTTCAACGGCGCGGCGGTGGTGGCCGTCATCGGGCTGCTCTTCGGAGGGGTGATCCTGGCGCTGGCCGTGAGCTTCTTCCAGCGAACCCCTGCCGAGGCCACCGTCTCGCCACAGCGGATAGGCGCGGCCGCCGGCCTGGTCTTGCTGGCGATCGTCCTCCACCTCACGAAGGGCTCGATCAATGACTGGGCGTTCGGCCTGAGCACGAGCTGGCGGTTCTTCCTGGCGATGGCAATTGCCGTGGCGATGGGGGCGGCCGTCGGGGCATTCATCGAGGTAATGCTGATTCGCCCGCTGTACGACCGTCCCATCTATCAGCTGATGCTGACCCTTGGCGTCGGCTTCATCCTGATCGAGGTGGTTCGTGAGGTGTGGGGCCGGCCCGAGTTCACCATGGCGCGCCCCGCGCTGTTCAATGGCACCGGGGAGGGATGTCCCGGGCAGGGGATCGGTGGCTTCTTCAGCGGATGCTCCACCGTCGAGATGTTCGGTGCCCGGCTGCGGGTGTACAACGAGGGGTTCGTCTTTCTCGTCGGCATCCTGGTGCTGATAGGCGTGACCCTCCTGCTCAAGCGGACCCGGATCGGCATGATCATCCGCGCCGGCGTCCAGGACCCGGATATGGTCGAGGCACTCGGCATCAACGTGCGGCGGGTCTTCACCCTGGTCTTCGCCCTCGGCTCGAGCCTGGCGGCGCTCGGGGGAGTGCTGGCCGCCCCCTCGATCGGTCTCAGCACGGGCATGGGGGCGCTGTTCCTGCTGTCGGCACTCATCGCGTTGGCGATCGGCGGCCTCACCAGCTTCCCGGGGGCGGCGGCCGGCGCCGTGCTCGTCGGCCTTCTCCAGCAGCTCATCATCCGTTTCGGGCAGAACGGTATCGATCTCCCCTTCCTCGCCGAGCCGTTCAAACCGACACCGACCCTGGTCCCGGCCGCCTCGGTGCTGTTGATGGTGATCGTGCTCCTGCTGCTTCCGGCCGGCTTGTTCGGAAGGAGCGAACAATGACGGCGGCCAACGCGACAGCATCGGCGGGGTTCCGGTCCTGGCTGCAGCGCCGCCGCGGCGTTCTGCTATTGGCGGCCGCCCTCGTCTTGTTCCCCTTCGTGATATCGATCCTCATCGACGGCCAGGGGGTCGGGGCGGTGCTCGCCAACGATCAGGGCAACGCCCGGTTTCTCCAGGGCCTCGCCATCGAGATCTTCATTCTCGCCCTCTACGCGATCAGCTACGACCTGGTGCTCGGCATCACCGGGCTCCTGTCGTTCGGCCACGCCATGTTCTTCGCCGTCGGCGCCTACAGCTTCGGGATCCTGCTGAAGTCCTTCGACATTGCCTGGCCGGTGGCGCTGCTCATCGTCCTGGTGGCCGCCCTCGTTCAGGCCGTCCTGTTTGCCCTCGTGCTGCCGCGAGTCAAGGGAATCACTTTCGCTCTGGTCACTTTGGGGCTGGCTTCCGTGTTCTGGATCGTGATCCAATCGAGCGACCTGTCCGATTGGGCCGGTGCCGAAATCGGCCTCCAGGGAGTGCAGCCCCCCGTATGGTTCCTCGACACCACCAACGAGCGATTCGCCTTCTACCTGGTCACCATCGCGATTCTCATGGGGGTGTTCATGGTCTACACCCGGATCGTCGACTCGCCGGCAGGCAAGGTGCTGGTGGCGATTCGGGACAACGAGGATCGGGCGCTGATGCTCGGCTACAACACCTTCTGGTTCAAGCTGCTGGCGCTGACCGTGGCCAGCATCACGGCGGTGCTCGCCGGGGCGCTGCACGCGCTGCACCAGCCAATTGTCACTCCGAACGTCGCCGGCCTTGGTTTCACGGTGACCGCGCTGCTCATCATCCTCATCGGCGGGGTCGGCACGATAAGCGGGGCGCTGGTGGGAGCCGCCGTCTTCCGGCTGCTGCAGTTCTATCTCGACAAGTGGTTCGGCGGGGCGTCGGACCTCCTCATCGGCCTCGCATACGTCGCGATCGTGCTCTACCTGCCCTTCGGGATCGTGGGTACGTGGCGGGCCAAGGCGGTGCAGCGCCGGAAGGGGCTCGACTTCGTCGGCAGCCTCGTGAGCGGGAGGAAGCGCTAGGGATGCCTCTGCACACGCTGCTGCGTCGCCACGCCACCTATCGGCCCGATGACCTCGCCGTGGTCTTCGGCGAAACCCGGCTGAGCCATGCTGAGTTCAATGCCCGGGTGAATCGGCTGGCGAACGCGCTCAATGCGCTGGGGCTGGGCAAGGACGACAAGCTCGCCGTCCTGCTCGACAACTCCCTCGAACTGCTCGAGATCTACCAGGCGGTCGCCAAGACCGGGATCGTCGTGGTGCCGCTCAGCCCGCTGCTGCGCGGTGACGGCCTGGTCACGCTCATCAACGACGCCGACGCGGTGGCGGTGATCACCATGGCCCGGCTCGTCGCCGAGCTGGACGCCGTTGCCGATCGGTTGACCGGCGTTCCCCGGGAGCGCTACATCCTCATCGACGGGCACGCCCCGGGCTGGGTCAACTACCACGACCTCACCGCGGCGGCTTCCGAGGCGGAGCCCACCTGGGTCGACATAGCCGACGGCGATCCCTACGACATCGTGTACAGCTCGGGGACGACCGGGCTCCCCAAGGGGATCATCCACACCCACGGCATCCGCGAGGCGTACTGCACCGGGTTCACCGCCTCCTACCGGGTCCATCCCGAAAGCGTGATCCTCCACTCCGGGTCCCTCGTGTTCAACGGGTCCTTCCTCACGCTGATGCCGGCCTTCTATCTGGGCGCCACCTATGTGCTGATGCCGGCGTTCGACGCCGCCGAGATGGTGCGGCTCATGGCGGCGGAGCGCGCCACCCATGTCATGACCGTGCCGTCGCAGATCATTGCGCTGCTCGAGCAGCCCGGCTTCGACGAGGAGAACCTCTCGCATCTCGAATCGATCTGCTCGGTGGGCGCCCCCCTGATGCTGGAGCACAAGCTGGAGCTGTTCCGGCGGCTCCCCGACCGCTTCTATGAGTTGTACGGCCTGACTGAAGGCTTCGTGACGATCCTCGATCGCGACGACGCCGCCCGCAAGGCCGGCTCGGTGGGGATTCCGCCGCCGCTCTATGAGATGCGCATCGTCGGCGACGACGGCAGCGATCTGCCGCCGGGAGAAGTCGGCGAGATCGTCGGACGGGGCCCCATCACCACTCCCGGCTACTACAAGCGGCCCGACCTGACGGCGGAGGCGATTCGCGACGGCTGGCTCTACTCGGGCGACCTGGGATACGTCGATGAGGACGGGTTCCTCTTCCTCGTCGACCGGAAGAAGGACCTCATCATCTCCGGTGGGGTCAATGTGTATCCCCGCGACATCGAGGAAGTGGTCGTCCAGCACCCCGATGTCGTGGAGGCGGCCGTCTTCGGGATCGCGGATGCGCGCTGGGGAGAGAGCCCGGTGGCGGCAGTGCGGCTCCGTCCCGGCGCGGCGGCAACCGTCGACGAGCTGCGCGACTGGATCAACGAACGGGTGGCGGCGCGCTACCAGAAGGTGAAAGAGGTCGTGGTGCGCGAGGAGTTCCCGCTGAGTGTGGCCGGTAAGACGCTGCGGCGCGTCATAAGAGACGACTACCTGGAGAGTGAATCGTGACCGGTGAGCACCGCTACATCGAGGCGAACGGCATCCGCCAGCACTTCATCGACTACCCGGGCGCCGGGCCCACGCTCATTCTCACGCCGGGATTGACGGCGAATGCCCGGTTCTTCGACGGGCTCATCGACGCCGGATTGGCGCCGGCGCTGCACGTGGTGGCGGTGGACCTGCGGGGCCGCGGCGAGTCGGATCAGCCGGATTCCGGGTACACGATGGCCGATCACGCGGCCGACATCGTCGGCCTCATGGACCACCTGGACATCGAGCGGGCCGTCCTCGGTGGGCACTCGTTCGGCGGGCTGCTCACCTACTACATGGCCGCCGAGATGCCGGATCGGGTGGGGCGGTGCGTCGTGATCGATGCCCCCGGCGAGGTCTCCATCACGATCGTCGAGCAGATCCAGCCGTCGCTCGACCGCCTGGAGGCCACCTTCGATTCGTGGGAGGCCTACCTGGCGTACGTCAAGGCCATGCCTTACTACCCGGACGGCTGGTGGGACGATCACCTGGAGGCTTTCTATCGCTCCGAGGTCGTCGATCTCGCGGACGGTCGGGTGCGGCCGGGCTGCCGTCCGGATCACATCCGCCAGGCGGTCGAGGGAACCCTCGTGCCCGACTGGCCGGAGCTGGTCTCTCGGATCGACCAGCCCACCTTGCTGGTGCGTGCTACTGAGCCTTTCGGACCGCCGGGCTATCCGCCGATCCTTCCCGAGGACGCCGCCCAGCGCACGCTGCTGTCGCTGCGCCACGGTCGTTTGGTTGACTTGCCGGGCAATCACATCACGGCGCTTTTCGGCGAATCGGCCGCCCTGGCGGCTCGCAGCATCGTCGAGTTCGTTATGGAGGAGACAGGATGACGCCTCGGGTCGGCTTGCTCGACATCGGCGTCTATATGCCCGCGGGGTGGATGCCGGCGGCCGAGATTGCAGCGGCGTCGGGGATCCCGGAGGAGGTTGTGGTCGAGCGATTCGGCCTCGACGGCAAACACATCGCCGGCCCCGAGGACCACGTCTCGACCATGAGTGCCGCCGCCGCCACCCAAGCGCTGCAGCGTGCCGGGGTCGATCCCGGCGAAGTCGACGTAGTGATGTACTTCGGGTCGATGGGCAAGGACTACTACATCTGGTCGGCAGCTCCCAAGATCCAGGAGCTGATCGGGGCCCACAACGCCTGGGCCCTCGAGATGTCGTACGTGTCGTGCGGGGCCCCGGTTGCCCTCAAGGTGGCGACCGACATGCTCCGAGCCGATCCCGACATCGAGACGATCGTGATCGCCGGTGCCTGCCGGGAATCGCACTTCCTCGACTACACGAATCAGCGTTCCCGCTTCATGTTCAACTTCGGCGATGGAGCCGCCGCCGCGGTGCTGCGACGCGGCGATGCGGGCCACGAGATCCTGGCGTCGCGAATCATCAGCGACGGGCGATTCGCCGACGACGTCGCGATCTACGGAGGCGGCAGTCGGAACCCGACCAGCCATGCCACCGTGGACGCCGGGATGCACAAGTTCGACGTGGCCGACCCGCCGGCGATGAAGGAACGACTCGATCCGACGTCGGGGCCGAACTTCGTCCGGGTCGCC
This sequence comes from Acidimicrobiia bacterium, assembly GCA_041608315.1. Lineage (GTDB taxonomy): Bacteria > Actinomycetota > Acidimicrobiia > Spongiisociales > UBA5794 > JAHEJX01. The sequence continues at coordinate 12,326 of JBFISZ010000058.1, forward strand.
CGCGAGGTGTGCGCCGCCGCCGGGATCACGCCCGCCGATCTCGAGCTGGTGGCGCCTATCCACTTCAAGCGAAGCTTCTTCGAATGGATCACGGCCGAACTGGGAATTCCGGAAGAGCGCACCGTGTATCTGCGGCGCCACGGGCACATGTCCGGGATCGATCCGCTGGTGGGGATCGACGAGCGGCGGGCCGATCTCGCTCGAGGCGACTATGTGATGTGCCTGGCGGCGGGAACGGGATACACGTGGGCGGCGACGGTATTGAGGTGGTGAGGTGGTGAGATGACCGAGATCCGCGCAGTCCCCTCGTACGACTGGACTGCCTATCACGCCGATCTCAGCCCGGACCGGGTCGCTCTCATCGACGATGGCCGGGATCTGACCCTGACGTACCGGCAGCTGGAGGATCGGGTGCGGCGGCTGGCGGTGTGGCTGGGCGAGCACGGGGTCGACGACGGCGGCCGGGTGGCGTTCCTGGCGGGCAACACGACCGATATCTTCGAGGCCCTCTTCGCGTGCGCCAAGCTCGGGGCGATCCTGGTGCCGCTCAACTGGCGGCTGGCGGCACCCGAGCTCGAGTTCATCGTCAACGACTGCACTCCGCAGGTGCTCATCTACGAGCGCAACTACCGCGAGGTGGTTGTCGGGCTGAACGCGCCGAACCGGCTCGAGCTGGGGGAGGCGTATGAGGCCGCCAAAGCGGCGGCCGACCCGGATCTCGCCCCCTCCGTGTCCGCCACCCACGACGACCCGTGGGCGATCATGTACACGTCGGGCACCACGGGTCATCCGAAGGGCGCCATCGAGACCCACGGGATGTTCTTCTGGAATGCCATCAACATCGGCTCCGCGGTGGGCCTCACGGCGGATTCGGTGAACCTCAACGTCCTGCCGACATTCCACACCGGCGGCCTCAACCTGTACACGACGCCGTGCCTGCGGCTCGGGGCCAAGTCGATCAACCTGCGCGAGTTCGAGCCCTCCCGGGTGCTGCACTGGCTGACGTCCGGCGAGGTGACGCACTTCTTTGCGGTGCCTGCCGTGTATCAGTTCCTGGCGGAGGATCCCGGGTGGGCCGACGCCGACCTGACTCCGGTGCAGTCGTGGGCCTGCGGTGGCTCGGCCATGCCGGTGGCGCTCCTCGAGCGGTACGCGGAGCGCGGCATCGTGATCCGCCAGGGCATGGGGCTCACGGAGACCAGCCCGACGCTGTTCCTCACCGACGAAGCGCACGCCCTCTCCAAGGCGGGCTCCGTCGGCAAGCCGGTGTTGCACACCGAGATCCGGGTCGTCGCCGAGGACGGCACCGACGTCGGCGTCGGCGAGATCGGTGAGCTGTGGGCGCGCGGACCCAACGTCACGCCGGGGTACTGGGAACGGCCGGAGGCCAACGCGGCGTCCTTCACCCGTGGCTGGCTGCACACCGGAGACGCCGCCCGGGTCGACGAGGACGGCTACGTGTACATCGTCGATCGCTGGAAGGACATGTTCATCTCCGGCGGTGAGAACGTGTACCCGGCCGAGGTGGAGCAGGTGCTGTTTCGCCACCCCGCGGTGCTCGACGTCGCCGTCATTGGCGTTCCCGACGCACGCTGGGACGAGGTTGGGCTCGCCGTCGTTGTTCCCCGCGATCCGGCGACGTTCTCCGGCGACGAGCTGCTGGCCTTCTGCGCCGACAAGCTCGCCAAGTACAAGATCCCCAAGTCGGTCCGCACCATCGACGAGCTCCCCCGCAACGCCGCCGGCAAGGTGTTGAAGCGCGAGCTGCGGGAGTGGGCGG
>JBFISZ010000059.1:0-14011 GCA_041608315.1 Acidimicrobiia bacterium
ACCTCCGTAGCCGCCGCCGCGGCGGCGCAGCGCGTTGATGAGCGTCACCATGATCCGAGCCCCGGTGGCCCCGAGCGGATGACCGAGGGCGACGGCGCCGCCGTTGACGTTGACCTTGGCGTCGTCGAGCTCGAGCATTCGGGTCGACCACAGCGATACGGCGGCGAAAGCCTCGTTGAACTCGAACAGCGCCAGGTCGCGCGTCTCGAGACCGGCGTGCTTCATGGCGACCCGCAGCGCTTCGGCGGGGCGCTCGTGGAGGGTGGCGTCGGGCCCGGCGGTCTGCCCGTAGCTGATGATCTCGGCGATTATCGGCAATCCGGCGGCCTCGGCGGCACCCCTGTCGGCGACAACCAGGGCGGCGCCACCGTCGGACACCTGGGAGGCGTTCCCGGCGGTGATCGTGCCGTCGGCGACGAAGGCGGGACGCAGTTTGGCTAGCGACTCCGGGGTCGTGCCGCGGCGGATGCCCTCGTCCTGGTCCACAATCAATGGCTCACCGCGGCGTTGCGCCACCGAGACCGCAGTGATCTCATCGGCGAACTCGCCGCTGTCGGTGGCGGCGGCGGCCCGCTCGTGACTGGCGGCGGCCCACTCGTCCTGCTCCTCGCGTCCGATGTTGAGGAGCCGGTTCTTCATGTCGGACGACTCCCCCATGGTGCAGTGGTCGAACGCGCACCACAGGCCGTCATGGGTCAAGGCGTCGACCAGCGTCGCGTTGCCGATGCCGAGTCCCTGGCGCGCCTTGGGAAGAACGTACGGGGCGTTGGTCATCGACTCCATGCCCCCGGCTATCAGAAAGTGGGCCTCACCGAGGCGGACCCGGCGACCCGCGTCCGCTACCGCCGCCATGCCCGACAGGCACACCTTGTTGATGGTGACGGCCGGCACCGTCATCGGGATTCCGGCGGCACGGGCCGCCTGCCGCGCCGTGATTTGCCCTTGGCCGGCCTGGATCACGTGGCCCATGAGGACCTCGTCGATCTGGTCGCCAGTCAGCTGGGCACGGTCGAGTGCCGCCGTGATGGCGGACGCTCCCAGTTCCATCGCGGTGAGAGGAGTGAATGCTCCGTTGAATCGGCCGATCGGGGTACGAACGGCGGAGCAGATGACAGGATTCGCCACTGAGCCTCCTGTGGTTGTTTGGCTACCGACAGGATACCGGCGCCCGACCCGGACTGGGCTGGCCTGCTACGGATTGAGGCCCTCGGCCGGCTCGACTTCCGCCCACGGCATTGCGTTGTAGTTCTGGGACGGCAGCGGCGCCACCGTCTGCCGGGGCCGCCAGGCGAGCACCCACGAGCTCTGCCGGGGACGAGAGGCCGGTGTCGCCCGGGCGGCGGCTTCTTCAGCCGTCAGGTGGTCGAGAACTGCCATGATCGCCGCCGTCTCGTGGGGGCCGGCGCCGCCGACGATCTCAGGGGGCGGGGTGGCGTCACTCATCGGGTAACTCTACGAGCTCGATGAGGGTGCCGGCGAATGCCGCCGGGTGCACGAATGCAATCTTGGCGCCGCGGCCGCCGGTGCGTGCCGTTTCATCGACGAGGCGGGCTCCCTCGCTGCGGAGGTCTTGCAGAGCGGCCGCGATGTCGGGAACGGCATAGGCAATGTGATGAAGCCCTTCGCCGTACTTCGTCAGGAATCTCCCCACGGGGGTGTCGCCGGAAAGCGGCGCCAGGAGCTGGACGAAAGAGCCGCCGATCGGGATCATGGCCTCCTCGACGCCCTGCTCCGCCACGACCTCACGCCACAAGGGCTCGGCGCCGAACAGCTGCCGATGGCGTTGAATTGCCTCATCCAGATCATGGACCGCAATGGCCACGTGGTCGATGTTGTAAGGGGTCATTTCGATCGAATCAGGGTTGGGTTCGAAGCAGGCATCGAACGAGTTGCTCGGCGGCGTCCTGGGGTCGCCGCCTTGTAGTTCTGCGGCCTCCCGGCCGCGCTCGTCTCCGAAATGCACCGCTCCGGTCGCTGGACTTCGAACACCGGGGCGCGAGGCATCAGCTTCCCTCTGCTCTCTTGGCTTGGCGGGCTTCGTGGTCCTCAACAACGTAGTGGGCGATTCGCTCGATGAGGGCGATGAGAAGGCCGATCCCCATCAAGATGATGATGATGGTGAAGACCTTGGAGAGGGCTCGGTCCGGGGTCAGGTCCCCGTAACCGACGGTCGTCAGTGTGATGACCGTGAAGTAGAACGAGTCGAGCCAGCTCCAGCCCTCAACAGCGCGGTAGAAGACGGTGCCGGAGCCGATGATGAGGCTGACGAGGTAGAACAGACCGCGAAACGCCGGCTCCTGAAAGCCACGCCGCACGGCCCGGAAGAATCGAACTGCCACAGCCCAAATCGCGATCAAACCGACCTCCCCGTGTTTCGCTGGAGACTACGCGATTTCGAGTACCGAGTACTTAGTACCTGGTACTTAGTACTTAGTACTCATTACTTAGTACTCACCCCGTGCGCCGGATGGGCGTGATGTTGTCCTGGGGAGGTGGGCCGGGCTCGACTTCATCGGAGTCTGGGGCGCTGAGGACGGTGAACAGGAATTGGGCGCCGGTCGGGAAACGGGGCTCGAACCAGAGATCGCCACCCATGGCCCGGGCCAGCTTGCGGGCAATCGGCAGGCCGAGGCCGACTCCCTCGGAGCGAGCGTCTCCCTTCACCGCCTGTTCGAAGTGCTCGAAGATCCGCTCCCTGTCCTCGACTGGGATGCCGCCGCCGTTGTCTGCGATGACGACTTTGTAGCTGTCGCCCATCAGTTCGCCGGCGATCAACACCTGGTCGCCGCCGTATTTGCGGGAGTTCTCGAGCAGGTTCCGGAAGATCTGACGGAGTCGGTTGGGGTCGGCGGTGACACGGACATCTGCCGGGATGTCGATCTGCACTTCGCGAGCGGTCCCTGCGAAGACGAGGCGGGTCACCTCGAATGCCTCGTCACGGAGCGCGATCGTGGTGGGCTCCAGCCGCAACCGGCCTGCCTCGAGGCGCGGGATGACGAGAATGTCCTCCACCAGGTTGGTCAAATGCTGCGTCTCTCCGCGCATTATCAAGAGAAACTCGTCGACTTCCTTCGGCGGTAGCCGCGACCAGCTCTCGCGCAGGGTGTCGGAGAAGCCCCCGATCGACGTCAGCGGCGTACGGAGCTCGTGGCTCACCATGGAGACGAACTCGTCCTTCAGTTCGACCGCGCGCTTTTCCGCATCGAGGGCTTTCTTGTGCTTTTCCCCGGCGGCGAAGAGGGCTCGTCCGGTGGCAAACAGCAATTCGGCGACGATCGCCGCGGCGGCGAACATGGCGCCGAGCTCGACGATCAAGTTCTCGTCGCTCGTTTCCACGAGCGGTGCCAGGAAAGCGATAGGCACGGCCCACAGCAACGCGTAGCCGATGATGATCACGGCCTGCTTCAGCGGGGTCAGCAGTAGGGCACCGACTACGAGGTAAACGAAGCCGGCGCCCTCGATCCCGCCGGAGAATCCTCGCATGAGGCTGAATCCTCCGAGCAGCGTGGCGTCGAGTACCAGCGACGGAACGGCCGACGAGCCGTGGCCGCTGGCGACAAGGGCCTGGATGGTGAGGGTGAGGGCGGCCGCCACCAGGTACGGCGTGGAGGGGGCAGATGCCATCCATGCCTGGACTGCGGCCCCGGCCGCAACGAGACCGCCGATGAATCGGGCGCCGTTGTACGAACGGCGGACGTCGAGGTAGTCAATGGGGGCGCCGTATCGGGATGTTGCTATCGGCATGGGCGTTCTGTGAACTCGGCGATCACTGTCTAGTTATCGGTCCTGCGCAGGGTACCTTGACCGTCAGCGGAGGCTATCGCGCAACGCGACAAGTTCTTCCAGGGATCGTTCGGGAACGACGAGGTCACCGCGCCCCACACCAACTCGCAGTTCCGGCTTGTAGCTCCCGTGGTAGTCGGAGCCGCCGGTAGCGGCGATGCCCAGATCAACGCAGAGCTCAGCCAGATGGGCGCGCAGCTCGGGCCGGTACTCGCTGTAGTGGGCCTCGATGCCACCGAGGCCCGCCGCGGCCAGCCCGGTGAAGGCTTCCCGGTAGTCCGCGGCCGCCACCCCGAGGGTGTGCGGATGGGCGATCGAGGTCACGGCACCCGATTGGGTGGCGAGGTCGATGGCCTCGACCGCTTCCAATCGCGCGCGAGGAAGGTAGGCGGGCCGCCCGGTGGCGAGGTAGAGATCGAAGGCATGGTTGATGCTCGCGGCGTGGCCCTTGCGCACCAGAACCGCGGCGAAGTGAGGCCGGCCGACGCCGGTGCCGCCTGCTTCGGCGGAGACTTCCTCGAACGTGATCTCGATCCCCAGCTCGTTGAGCCGATCGACCATACGCACATTGCGGTTGCTGCGGCTCTCCTGAATCTCGTGCAAGCGGTCCTGGAGGGGTCCCGACCCGGGCTCGAGAAAGTAGACGAGTAGATGCATTGGCCCCCCATTCCACGCCACCGACAGCTCGGCGCCCGAGATCAGCTCGATACCGGCGGCCGCGGCCGCGACGCGGGCCCGAGCGATGCCGTTGAGGTTGTCATGATCGGTTAGGGCGATCGCCGAGAGACCGGCGGCGGCGGCGGCCGCCACGATCGTCTCAGGATCGTCGGTACCGTCGGAGAAGAGGGAGTGGATATGGAGGTCGACGGCCATTTGCGCTGACGGCGCTAGGGGGCTTCGGTGGTTTCGACCAAGGTGGTCGTGGTCGTCAGCACGGGCTCGTCGTCAGAGCTGTTGAGGATCAGGTTCGACAGGAAGAAGAGGACGACGACGACGAGGCCGATCTTGGACCACCGGATCGTCCGGGATTTGATCTTGGCGCGGGTCTGCTGCTTCTTCAGCTCAGCCTGGCGCAGCTCCCGGTTGGCTCGCTGTCTGTCTCGCTTGGTCGTTGCCATGTCACGGGAACTATAGGAACCCCGGCCCCGGCGGCGTCAATCGACCTCGGCGATGGTGATCGACTCGATGTAGACGCTTTCGAGCGGAACGCTCGTTTCGCCTCGGCTGGTGCCCAGTGGGACGCTCGCAATTGCCGTCATCGTGTCGAAGCCGTCGACCACCGTACCGAATGCGTTGTACAGCGGGGGCAGCGACGAATCGCCGAGCATTATGAAGAATTGCGAACCCGTCGAATTCGGCCCCGCGTTGGCCATGGCCAGCACGCCTGTTGAGTAGGCGAAGCCTGGGGCCGGGGGCTCGTCGGGGACGATGTAGCCCGGCCCACCGCGCCCGGTTCCGGTGGGGTCGCCCGCCTGGATCACGAAGCCGGGGACGACACGGTGGGAGACCGATCCGTCGAAGTAGCCCTCCTGGGCCAGGAACACGAATGAGTTGACGGTCTCGGGTGCCATGGCGGGGTCGAGCTCGACGACGATCGGCCCGCAAGAGGTCGTGATCGTCGCTCGCACCTTCACGTTCGGATCGAGCAGCATGTCGCTGGCCTCCGGGTACTCCTCGGCCTGGTTCTCGGGTGGTTGGGTGGCGCCGCAGGCGGTGGGCTGGTCCCGGAAACCTGCGTAATCGGACGGGGGCGCAGCCGATGGAGCGGCCGTTGCCAGCGGCACCAAGGGCGCCGTTGTGGCTGGGGCGGCCGTAGTGGTGGTTGTCGGTTCGGCGCCGCCGCCGCATGCTGCGACGAGCATCAGACCGGCGGCCGCCAGGGTGAGCGTCTTGGTCGGTCGAGTCATGAGAATCACCGGGGGAGGTTAGATGAGGCTGCGGGCTAGGCCGGTACACTCATCGGCTCCATGGCACTGATAGTCCAGAAATACGGTGGAACCTCAGTCGGCACTGCGGACCGCATCAAGAATGTTGCCGGCCGCGTGACCGAGACCTACAACGCGGGCAACGAGGTGGTCGTCGTCGTTTCGGCCATGGGGAAGGGCACCGACGAGCTCATCGCGCTCGCCGCCGACGTCACGACGAACCCGTATCCGCGGGAGATGGACATGCTGCTCACGGCCGGCGAGCGAATCTCGATGGCATTGTGTGCCATGGCGATCCACGATCGGGGCGTGCCGGCCATGAGCTTGACGGGCTCGCAGGCCGGAATACTCACGACGTCGGTCCACGGTCAGGCCGAAATCCTCGATATTCGGGCCGACCGGGTGCGCCGGGGACTCGACGAGGGCAAGGTGGTGATCGTGGCCGGTTTCCAGGGCGTCGACCCGGTGGCCAAGGAGGTCACCACGCTGGGTCGCGGCGGATCCGACGCCACCGCGGTGGCCCTGGCGGCCGCCCTCGGTGCGAACGTCTGCGAGATATACACCGATGTCGACGGCGTCTTCACGGCGGATCCGCGGATGATCCCCGAGGCCCGCAAGCTCGACGAGGTGTCATTCGAGGAGATGCTGGAGCTGGCCGGGGCCGGCGCCGGTGTCCTCATGGCCCGCTCGGTGGAGTTCGGTCGCCGCTACAAGATTCCCATTCACGTTCGCTCCTCCTTCCACGGCGGAGAGGGGACATGGGTCAAGGAGGAGACGATGGAAGAACCGATCGTTCGGGGCGTGGCCCACGACAGCTCGGAGGCCAAGGTCACCGTCCACGGTGTTCCCGACAAGCCGGGGGTGGCCGCCGAGATCTTCGAGCCGCTGGCCGGCGCCGACGTGCTTGTGGACATGATCGTCCAGAACGTCTCGATTGAGGGCGTCACCGATATCAGCTTCACCGTGCCCCGAGCCTCCGTTGACAAGGCTCGCACCATCGCGGAGCGGGTTGCCCGCGAGATCGGAGCGCGGGGCATCGACATCGACTCCAACATCGCCAAGGTGTCACTGGTTGGCGCCGGGATGAAGAGCGAGCTGGGGATCGCCAGCAGGATGTTCCGCATCCTGTCGGATCACAACATCAATATCGAGATGATCTCTACCTCGCCGATCCGGATATCCTGCGTCGTGCGCGGCGACGACGTGGAAGCGGCCGTGAGGTCGCTTCATGACGGTTTCCAGCCCCCGGCCAGCCCTGCGGAGGAGTAGATCTATGTCGAGTCAACGTGTTGCCATAGTCGGAGCCACGGGAGCTGTTGGCACCACGATGCTCGAGATCCTCATCTCGCGCCGGTTCCCGATTTCCGAGTTGCGATTGATGGCCTCGAGCCGTTCGGCAGGTCGGGTGGTGCCGACCACGTGGGGAGATGTCACCGTAGAGGACCTGGCGACCGCCGATCCGGCCGGCATCGACATCGCCCTGTTCTCGGCAGGCGGGGGCCGTTCCAAGGAGTACGCCCCGCCGTTTGCGGCCGCCGGCGCCGTCGTGATCGACAACAGCTCGGCCTTTCGGATGGACGAAGCCGTGCCGCTGGTTGTCGTCGATGTCAACGACCATGCCGCCGCCGACCACCAGGGGATAATCGCCAACCCCAACTGCACCACGATGACGGTGATGATGGCGGCCGGGCCGCTCCACCGGGCAGCCGGGTTGGAGCGGATGATCGCCACCTCATACCAATCGGTCTCCGGTTCGGGGCAGACCGGCATGGACGTACTGGCTCACGAGATCGACGTTCTCGGCAAGGATCGTGAGCTGCTGGCGGGAGGCGGCTGGTCGGAGCCGGGCAGCGACGTGTACTCGCGGCCGATCGGGTTCAATGTGCTGCCCCACGCGGGCAGCTTCACCGAACAGGGCTACACCGACGAGGAGTGGAAGCTGGTCAACGAGACCCGCAAGATCCTCGAGGCCCCGGACATTCTCGTCGAGCCGACGTGCGTCCGGGTTCCGGTCATGGTGGGCCACGGGATCGCGGCCACCATGTTCTTCTCTCGTCCGCTCGATGTTGCCGAAGCCACGTCGATCCTCGCGGCGGCGCCCGGCGCCCAGGTATGGGGGGACGACAAAGTGCCGACGCCGCTCGACAGCGCTGGTATCGATGACGCCCTCATCGGAAGAATCCGTCCCACCCTCGGGGAACCAGGTGGCATCAGCCTGTGGACCGTGGCCGACAATCTGCGCAAGGGTGCGGCTCTCAATGCGGTCCAGATCGCGGAGCTGCTGATCTAGCTTCATTTGCGGGTGCTGGGAATGGTCGGAATGATGTTCGTTGTCACCGGGCCTGCCCTCGCGGCTCGAACACCACCAGAGCCGAACCGGGGATGTCCCCCATCGCCTGTGGGCTCACCGACGCCGATACTGGGCACATGGGGTCCAGAGAAGCGCTCACCAACTCGCTGATTCTCATTGCGCTCTGGGCCGGGATTGCCGCGGCTTTCCTGGCACTCCAGCGGGATGCGTCCTGGACGGTGTTGTTCCCGGCGACCGGCCTGATCTGGACGGCGGCACCGTTGATTCTGACGAAGTTCCCAACCCGGAGCCTCATCGCCGGGTCTATCGGGGCCCTCGTCGCGGCCGGGATGTTCTTCCTCGCCCTGGTGTGGCTGGCGGTGGCGGTGCTCGGGCTCTTTCTGCCTCTGGTGATGGAGAGTGCGGCGAAGCCCGCCGGTGACATGCTCGCGCTCGAGCTGGCGTTGGAGGGGTTGAAATTCCTGCCGGGCGCCGCCGTGGGGGTCCTGATCGGTGTGATTCTCCGCCGTTGGGGCTTGGTGGTGCCGACGGAGGCGGCAACCAGGCCCGGTGAGCCGGACGCCGGTGATCAGGCCTGGGCGGGGTGCCCGGCGCCGATGGCGTTGCGCAGCTCTTCGAGCTCCTTCTGGAGGCGGCGGCGATAGGCCGGCCGGAGAAGTGGCCCAAAGAGCGCAGAGGCAATGGTGCTTGCCAAGCTGTCGGGGGAGTCCTCGATGATGTTCGTGATCGAGGTGGCGGTCCCGTCGCTGACGAGCTCCATCCGTCCCTCGTAGTCGAAAGGTCCTCGACTCGATCGTGCCGCGAACAGCCTGGGCCGCTCATAGTCGACGACCTCGATCTCGACCTCCGAGCGGCGCCAGCCCATGACGTAGTCGATCACGTAGCGAGCGCCCTTCTCCATTGCCTTGGAGACCATGCGCGCCCCCGATACCCCGCTGACCCACCGCGGCATGTTCTCGACGGTCGTTACGAAGTCGAACACCTCATCGACCGGCCGCGGTATCGAGATGGTGGCAGTGGCTTTCATATGTCCATTCTCGGTCCGTTACCACGCTAACTCAAGGCGCAAAATGCATCGAGATAGGTACAACCCCAAGGTACCGTCCCCGACGCACAACGTGCGTATTTCGTACAACGTACAGCGCAAAACCAGCGTTCCCGATCATGACCCTTCCAACGCATCAGGGGTCTCATCAGGGTTCAGGGAAGAGAGGGATCGAGAATGTCGCATCAGCGACACGCGATGCATTTCGGGAACGAGGGTGGCCGGGAGGCCGTACCTCGACGAAGCGGCGCGCCGACGCCGCTGAGCGCCTCGCTCGAATCCTGATTCGAGCGAAACCGCATTGGTCGGGACGGCCGGATTTGAACCGGCGACCTCATCGTCCCGAACGATGCGCGCTACCAAGCTGCGCCACGTCCCGATCGGGAGCTAGATGATACCGCGGCCGGGCAGAACCTCAATCCGGAGCTTGTCGATCCGGTTTCGATCCATCTGGAGCACGGTGAGCTGCACCCTGTCGACGTTGATGCGATCGCCCTCATCCGGGATGCGGCCGGCGAAGGCGAGGTACAGGCCACCGATGGTCGAGTAGGGGCCTGGCTCGAAAACGACCTCGATCGCCGCCTGGACGTCCTCTATGTCGAGCCGGCCGTCCGCCATCCAGCTGTGGGGCCCAATCTTGACGACGGCGGGCGTGCCGGGGTCGAACTCGTCTTGCAGCTCTCCAATCAGCTCGGAAATGAGGTCCTTGATCGTTACGACACCCTCCACACCGCCGTGCTCGTCCATGACGACGGCCAGCTGAAACCTCTCGCGGCGCATCAGCTGGATCACGCTGAGCACCGAGCGCGACTCCGGGATGTAGTTGGGCCTGCGAAGGATCGACCGCACCTGGTCCGGCCCGGCATCCGGGTCGATCTGGAGGAGGTCTTTGACGTAGAGCATGCCGTGCAGCTCGTCGAGGTTCCCGGCGACGACCGGGTAGCGGGAATGGCCGGAAACCGCCACCGCCGCTCGGGCGTCGGCTGCCGAGACCGGTTCGGTCAGAGAGATCACGTCGACTCGGGGGGTCATCACCTCCCGAACGGGACGGTCGGCCAGATCGAACAGCGCATGGATGATCTCGCGCTCGACGGCCTCGATCTCGCCTTCCTCGTGGCCCAACTGGACCAGCGCCCGCACGTCTGCCTCGGTCACCGCGGCGACATTGGTGCGCGCCGGCAGGCGGAACAACCGGAAGAGGCCGCGGGTGATGGCCGTGAACAGCCGGGCTACCGGCCCGAGGATGCGTGACAGTTGCCAGATTGCGGGCGCCACCGCCAGCGAAAAGCGCTCCGGATAGCGCGTGGCCAGGCTCTTTGGGGTGATTTCGCCGACGACGAGGACGACGGCAGTCACGACGATGGTCGCCACCCACGGGCCCCATCTCTGGCCTATGAGGTCGATGAAGAGGGTGGTCGCGACGGCGGCGCCAAGGATGTTCACCAGGTTGTTGGCGACCAGCAAGGTGCTGAGCAGCCGATCCGGGTCGGAGACCAGTTGCTGTACCCGTTGGCCGCGCCTGCCATTCTCCGTCAGTTGGTGGACCCGCTCCTTGCCGATTCCGATGAGTGCGGTCTCGGAACCGGAGAAGAAGCCCGAGGCGAGCGCAGAGAAGCCCAGGATGATCACATAGACGACGTCGGTGGAGCTCATTAGTGGGGCCGTGCCGGCCGCAGTCGGGTCACTCGTCCGGTCGTGCCAGGGCGCCGTCGACGGCCCCACGCAGCTGTTGGGCGGTGAATGGTTTGACGACCCAACCGGCGGCACCGGAGCGGCCGGCCAGGAATGCGTCGGCTGCCCGATCGAGCAAGAGCACGACGGGGATCGGCTCTGATCCTCGAACGGTCGCGTTTTCCCGCACGGAGCGGGCGACGGCCATCCCCCCCATCGAGCTGACTTGGAGGTCCACTACCACTGCGTCGACATCGCGCTCGGCCGCGATTCCGGCTGCCGTCGCCGGATCCTCGTGGTCGACCAGTTCGAACGTCGGTGAGGTGAGGGCGGCATGGACGTCGTTGCGCGCCCATGCCTCGTCGGCTACCACCAGTACTCGGGTCATGGCGAGCAGGATACTCGCGTCGAGTTGGGTCGGTTCTGCCGGCACAGATGGCGGCTCCCTCCAAGGGGATAACATCACCGCTAATGCGACGCCTCGTTCCCTTTGCTTTGGCGGCGGCTGCCCTTCTCGCCCTGGCGGCTCCTGCGGCCGGCCGCCAGGAGGTCGCGGGCGGACCCGTGGTGGTGGCCGACGTCCGCGGCCCGCTCGATCAACGTGCCCTCGATTTCCTCGCCGAGGCGGTGGCCACTGCCGACGCCCAGCTCGTCGTGATCCAGATGAACAATGCGGGCATTTCCTCAGGTGACCCGGCGCAACTCTACGAGGCCGTCGCCGCCGGCGCGACCCCGATTGCCGTTTGGGTGGGTCCCGCAGGAGCCGTTGCCTACGGAGGGGCCGCCCAGCTCCTGCTCTCGGCCGACGTGACCGGCGCGGCCCCGGGGACCCGGGTCGGCTACCTCGAGCCCGTCGTCATCGGCGCCGCCGTTCCCGGTGTTGCGGCTTCCGACGCGGTGCGGGTCGCCGGGAACGCCATAGCGGAATCCTTCCTCGTGGAGGAGGGGGCAACCACCCCGCTGGTCGACGAAGTGGTGCCGACCATCGGACAGTTCATCGCGGCCTTGGACGGGCGCACGATCGGTGGGTCCACCCTGGAGACGGCCCGTCGGGTGCAGGCCGAGGATGGGTCGACGATCACCGTGCCCTCGGTCGAAGTTCGTTTCGTCAAGCCCGACCTCTTCACCCGTTTCCTTCGCCTGGCGAGCCGTCCCGAGGCGGCCTTCTTCTTCCTCCTGGCCGGCATCGCCATAGCGACCTTCGAGTTCTATGCGGCCGGCGTGGGCGTCGCCGCTGCGGTGGCCGCCCTCAGCCTCTGGCTCGCCGGCTATGGCTGGGCGACTCTCCCGATGAACTGGCTCGGCGTTGCCCTGGCCTTACTCGGCCTGCTCCTCTATACGTGGGACTTCCAGCGCAATGCACTCGGGCTGCCCAGCATCGGGGGGACCTTCGCCCTGGTGGCAGGCGGTTTCCTGTACACGAGCGCCGCCCCGCAATACACGCCGGCATGGTGGGGGGTGCTCCTCACCGTTCTCGGCATCGCCCTCTTCTACGGGTTCGCGCTGACCACCGTCGTGCGCTCCCGTTTCTCGACGCTCACGATCGGACGGGAGTACCTCGTCGGCAAGCTGGGCACGGCCGAGACCGACTTCGACCCGGAGGGGGTCGTGGTCGTCGACGGTGCCCGGTGGCGGGCCCGGTCGCATCGCGCCGGCGGTTTGCAGCCCGGGGACCCGGTTCAGGTCTTCGAAGTGAGCGGGATTCTGCTCGAGGTCGGCCCTCCGGAGTGACCTATCCTCGGGTGTTCGCGACTAGCTAGCGCTTTTTTCCATCTATTCCCTGGTCTCGGCGAAATATCGCGGCTAGCTTCCGCTACCGCCCGGCGATTTCTGCTCTGAGGAGGACCCCCCTGTGATCGCACTCGATAGGACCTGGCAGCCGATTGCCCTCTGCAGTGGGAATCACTCCCATCTCTTCTTCCCCCCGAGCACGTCGGAGCGAAAGGACGAGCGCGAGAAGCGTGAAGCCCGGGCCAAGTCGATCTGTCAGATCTGTCCGGTGAAGGTGCCGTGTCTGGAATACGCCGCCGAGATCAAGGAGCCCTACGGCATCTGGGGAGGGCTCACCGAGGCGGAGCGCCGTCAGGTCATGGCGGTGTCGACCGCCTGAGGGTCCTGACGTCACCGCGCCGTGACGTCCATCCCGCAGCGTCGAGCCACTCGAGCAGGGGTACCGCATGGCGCCGGCTGATTCCCATGGCGTCGCGGAAGTCGGCGACCGTGAACTCCGCCGGAAGCTCGGTCAGCCGAGTGGTCACCTCGTCTAGCTGGTCCGGGAGGTAGACCAGGTCCTCGCCGATTCTCGTGAGACGCCCCTCTCTGAGGGCGGCGTGCATCAGCTCAGCGCGCAGCCCGAGCCGGCTGGATCGCGGAACCGCCAGTCCGTCGGCCTGCAGAGCCACGACCGCCGCTTGCCAATCCGCCTCGTCGGCCTCGCTCCACGACGCGCCGTGCTCCGCCGACCGCACCGTGGCCCCGTCATCGATCAGGTCGGCCCGGCGCGCCAGCAGGGCGTCGAGAAGCGCTGGATCGAGGTGGTGGCTCGACGCCAGGGTTGCCTTGGGTATTCCGGGTCGCAACGGATTGGCGAGGTGAAAAGCCGCCACCGCGGCTGCCAGCTCCGACTCGATCCGCGTCGCCGCCGCGGTGTGGATGGCCCGACTACCGCCGACGACCGCATCGCGAGGAGTCCCGCCGCGACTGTCGACCGCCAGCTGGTCGAGCGGGGACGTCTCTCGAATCTCGAGGAGGGCCGTTGCCAGGGCGTCGGGCCCCCGGTCGATGCTCCCGGCGAGGAGGGCGGCTCGGCCCGCCATGGCGGCCGCCGTTCCACCGCCGGGCCGGGGGTCGAGGATGCGGCCGCCGCCGACGACTGCCCGCCGCCCCGTTTCGCGCAAGATGTAACGGTCCCCGCAGGCGAGCGGAATGGGGTCGGATGCCGTGATGAGCAACGCTCCTTCATCTACTGCTCGCACCCGTACCGGCCACGCTCCGCTTCCGGCGTGGAGCTGGTAGGCGCCGCGATCGGTGATGGCGTCATGGCCGCGTACCGGGCGGGCGCTCGCCAGAAACCTCTGCGACTGGGCGGCGTGGCCCGGCCGGCACAGCAAAGCGCCCCGTGTCACATCGTCCCGCTCCAGGCCGACCAGGTTGGCGGCGACTCGTGATCCGGGATGGGCGATCGGGACCTCGTTCTCGTGGCTCTGCAGGCTACGGATCCGGGCCGGCTGCGGGCCGGGCCACATCTCGACGTTCTCGCCGGCGGCGATCGTCCCG
>JBFISZ010000060.1:0-13951 GCA_041608315.1 Acidimicrobiia bacterium
AGACGGCGACGGTGAAGGGGGAGCGGAGGAGCCCGTCGAACCCGACGGCTCCGGTGATCGTTCCGTCGTTCGGATCGATGTTCAACCCGGGGGGAAGGTTGGACGCGCGGTAGCTGAGGCTCTTCGGATAGTCGTCGGGATCGGTCGCCGGAACCACGAGCACGACTCGCTCGCCGGGCATGTTGTGCTGGTCTGGTGGAGCGGCCATCATCGGCGGCACGTTGGGTCGGCCAACGGTCACGGTGAACGTCTCCGAGTCGCTTTTCGGGATTGCGCCGCCGTCGGTGACGGTGATGGTGACTGCGAAGGCGGCATCGTTCTGCGCCGCGCCGGGTTGCCATTCGAATGCGCCGGAGGTGGGGTCGATCGTCGCGCCGGCTGGTGCGCCGGGCCCGAGCGAGAAGATGAGCTCGTCGGCGGGACCGTCCGAATCCGTCGCCACCGCCGAGAAGCGCAGCGTGTCGCCGAGCGTCAACTGTGTGTCTCCGATCGGGGCCAGCTGGGGAGCTCGGTTCGCCGCGACCACCGTGAGCGTGAAGGCGGCCGAGTCGGACATGGCGGGGGTGCCGTCGTCGGTCACTGTGATCGTCACGGTGTAGCGATCGCCCACCATGGCGGCGGTCGGCTGCCAGGTCAGCTCACCCGCCGTCGACATCACGGCGCCTTCCGGGAGCCCGTTAGCCGCGTACACCAAGGTTTGGGCTGGCAGATCGGGATCGGTGGCGGCGGCGGTCAGCAGGTAGGGGAATCCGGCTTCGGCCAAGTAGGTGTCGGCTATGTCGAGTTGAGGTGGGCGGTTGGCCTCGGCGACTATGACCGTCACCGAGCGGGTGGCCGTTCGCGGCGGGCTCCCGGTGTCCGTGACCGAAACATCGAAGGTGTAGCTCCCCGGCCCATGGATTTCCCCCGGCGTCCACGTGAATACCCCGGCCGCAGAGAGGGCGGCACCGGCCGGGGGGTCCCCAGCCAGCCAGAACGCGAAGCCGTCGGCCGGCAAGTCGGGGTCGGTCGCATGAGCCACGAACCGGATGAGCTCGCCTTCGGTCCCGTTCACGGGACCGAAGGGGTCGATCACGGGGGCGTTGTTGCCGTCGATCACCGCAATCGTGACGGACTGGGAGTCCGCAAGCGGTGGCGATCCGTCGTCTGTGACCACTATTCCAAACGAGTAGGTCCCCGGCCCCTGGGCTTCGCTCGGTGTCCAGCGGAACACCCCGGACCGATCGATGGTGGCGCCGACCGGGGCGCCGGTGAGGGAGAAGCTCAGTGAGTTGGCGGGGGAGTCTCCATCGGTGGCCCGGGCGGTGAGCGTGAAGTCGGTCCCCTCGGTGATGGTCCTGTCGGGGATCGCCGCCAGGACCGGCGGGGCGTTGACCTCGGTGACGATGACAGTGACCGCGGTGGTCCGCGCCATCGGGGGTGAGCCGTCGTCGGTGGCGACCACATCGAGGTGATACGTCCCGGGCCCCTGTTGTTCCGTCGGCGTCCAGCTGAAGGTTCCGCCGGGCGTTATCGACGCGCCGGGTGGCGCTCCGGCCAGCGAGAAGCCGAAGGAGTCGGGGGGCGAGTCTGTGTCGAAGGCCGTCACGGTGAACCGGAGGAGACTGCCCTCGTTGACCGTCTTGATACCGATCGGGTCGATGACCGGGGCAATGTTGGCTTCTTCAACGGTGATGGTGACCGATTCGGTGTCCGACTTGGCGGGGACCCCGTTGTCGGTCACGGCAACGGTGAAGGTATAGGTTCCGGGGCCCTGGGCCTCGCTCGGTGTCCATGTGAAAGAACCGGCGGTCGACAGTGAGGCGCCGGCCGGGCCGCCGGTCATCGTGTATGTCAGGTTGTTCGCCGGCAGGTCGGGATCGGTGGCAGAGGCGGTGAATGTCACGAGGGTGCCTTCGGCGACGATCTTGTCGGCGATCGCCGCCAGAGCCGGCGGCCGATTCGATTCCGTCACGGCCACGGAGATGAGCTCGGTATCGGAACGGAAGCCGTCGGGTTGACCGTCGTCGGTGACCTTGATGCCGAATGGGTACGTTCCCGGCCCCTGGGTCTCGCTTGGCGTCCAAGTGAACACTCCGGCGGTTGTGATGGCGGCGCCGCTCGGCGGGCTTCCGGTGAGGGAGAACCTGAGGGCGCCCGCCGCGGTGTCGGGATCAACGGCGGAGGCAGTGAACGTCAGCAGGCTGCCTTCGGCGACCGACTTGTCCCCGATCGGGGCGAGCACGGGCGGAGCATTCGTTTCGGCAACTGTGAGAGTCACGGTTTGGCGGTCACTCAACCCTGGAGTGCCGTCGTCGGTCACGATCACATCGAAGGAGTAGATGCCCGGCCCCTGAGACTCGGTCGGAGTCCAGGTGAACAGGCCGCCGCCCGACATCGCCGCTCCCGGCGGCTGGCTGCCGTCGATTGAGAACGTCAGCTCGTCCCCGCCGTTGGCGTCGGTGGCGGTGGCGGTGAATGTGAAGGGAGCTTCTTCCGGAATCGTGGCGTCGGCTATCGGGTCGAGCTCGGGGGCGACGTTGTCGTCTGCGACGAGCTCGATGCGCACGTCGTCGACGTTCAAGTGCGAGGCGTCCGTGCTGCCGAACAGCTCGAATCGGATAGTGGTCGTCGACGCGATCTCGGCCGAGATGTCGTATTCGAGACCGCTGCTGCTGTTGACGCTCAGGTCGAAGTTGCGCAGCAGCCTCCACGGTTCGCTCCCGGTGGCGGAAACCGAGAGCTCTACGTGGCCGCTGCCACCGTGCTTGTGAATGGCGTAGTCGAAAGAGAGCGTGGCGGAGTCGGCGGATGAGAGATCGGCGGTTCGCCTGACTGCCGCGGTCGCGCCGCCGTCCTTGCCGATGACGAGGCAATAGTCCTCGGCACAGTTGGCCTCCTGATCGACTTGCACTGCTCCGGCGTTGCTGTCGGCATCGTCATTGGTTTCCTGCCAGGGAGAACTCCACGTGATAGAGCCGGCGCTGCCGGCGTAGGTGGCGGATGGGAACAAGTCGAAGTAGTCCCCGAGCGGCGTGGCGGCGCTGGCGCGGGGGGCGATGAACCCGAGCGAGAGCACGGCCAGGGCCAGGGTCGCGGCTCCCCAACGGCCGGCGCGGCTAGCCGTCATCGGCCGCTGTCATCGGCACGCTGCGGTCTCTTCTGCTGTCGACGTGGTCCCTGAGATAGGCGGCTTGCGTCGCGATCTCATCTTGGAACGGATCGGACGGTCTTGTGGCGTGGGGCGCCAGAGGCAGACGTACTGTGAAACGGGTCCAGCCATCGGTCCGCTCGTAGTGCGTTGAGCCGCCCATATCGTCTGCCAGCGACCCTACGACCGAAAGGCCGAGCCCCACTGAGCCGAGAGTGAGTGCTTCACGGCCGCCGTGGACGTATCTAGTGAACAGTCGGGGCTCCATTTCGGTCGGCACCCCGGCGCCGTCGTCTGCCACGGAGAGCTCCAGCATTCCATCGCGCTGCGTCGCGGTCATCCGAATGCTTGGGCCGCCATGGCTGTATGCATTTGACAACAGGTTGCGCAGGATCTGGCGGACGCGCACCGGGTCACCCCAGCACTCGTTGTCGGTTATCAGGACGTCAACTGCGGGACCATGGTGCTGCATGGACGCCAGCACGGCGTCCACTTCACGGCGGACGTCGACCGCCTCGTTCTTGTAGACGAGGGCGTTGGTTTCGACACGCGCCGACACGAGCAGGTCCTCGACCATACGCGCCAATTCGGCGGATTCATGGTTGATGAGACCAATGAGGTCCATCGCCGACCGGGGGTCGACGAGGCCCGATTCGAGAAGCACTTCGGAGAATCCGAAGATCGAGGTGAGAGGGGTGCGCAACTCGTGCGAGATGTTGCCGATGAACTCGTCCTTGGCCCGGACCACGTCACGCTCGGCCTCGAGGCGGGCGTCGAGCTGGATTTCGGCCGCACGCAGCTGGCGGCGAGCCGCGTAGCGATAGGCGAGGATCGCACCCAGCGGCAGGAAGAACGCAACGAGGAAAGTGACGATGTCGCCGAGCCGGTTCGCGGTGGCCCGGGTGCTCGTCAGGGTCGCTTCCTGCACGGTGCGGAAGGCGCTCAGTTCGTCACGCAGTCGTTCGAAGCTCTCCACAGCCGGCCCGCTGAGAGCCTCTCCGGCCGCGTCGATCTGACGGGATCGGATCAGTTCGATTGCCTCGCCGCCGGCCGCCGCCGCGGCCGGGGCCAGGCGCGTGATCTCCCCGTCCTGCTCGCTAGCTTCGACGAGATCGGCGATCCGTGCGCTGAGCTCTTCGAGCGTCTTCTCGGCCTCGGCCACGGCGAGCTCCAGCGTGTTCGCATCGGCCACACCGAGGGCATTGTCCTCGGCCAGCAGGACCGCCTGCCCCAGGGCCTTGAGGGCGAGATCGTTGGCGCCCAGAGCCGCCTCCGTCCTCGTGAGGCTGATTCCGTCGCCGGCGACCTGGGACGTCGCCCGCGCGTTGGACAGGAAGAGCGCACTGAGCACGAGAACCGCCAAGCCGGCAGCTACCGACCATTTGAAGCCGGAACGGCGCGGGCTCGCCGCCGCTCCTTCCGGTTTGTGAGTTTCTTGCATCGTGACGCCGTCACCGCTTTTGGGGCCTCCCTATGAGTCGGCAGAAGCCCGGCTCTTCAAGAGGGCCAATTCCGGGTACGGACGGGGTAGTCTCATGGCTCGTGGACATTGACTTCTGGGTGGATCCGATATGACCGTGGTGCTGGGTGACGGCCAGGTGGGTCGTCGAGGTGGTGGCACCGGAACGCGATCTCGAGATCACATGGCAGCCGATAAGCCTCCTGGTCAAGAACCGGCCGGCGGAGGACAGTGATTGGTATCCGCGGTACCAATTCACCCACAAGTTGTTGCGGGTAATGGAGGCGGTGCGCGCCGGGTACGGTGACGACGCGGTCTTTCCCCTCTACTGGGAGTTGGGCAAGCGGATCCATCACGACGGCGACCGGACGTTCGATGCGGGCGCGGCCGTGGCAACCGTGGGCTTCGACCGGGCCCATGGCGCCGCGTTCGACGACCCCAAATGGGACGTTGAGATCGAGCGACGAATGGCGGTCGGACTCGAGTTGGCGGGCACCGACATCGGCACGCCGATCATGGCGTTCGACGATGTGGCCGGCGCCAGGGTGGCGATCTTCGGGCCGGTGATAACACGAGTGCCTCCGCTCGAGGACTCGCTGCGGCTGTGGGATGCGGTGGTCACGCTGACGACCACACCCGGATTCTGGGAGCTGAAGCGCACCCGAACGGAGCGCCCCGAATTCGGCGCCCCTCCGGAGATTGTCCGATATGAGCCACCCGGTGACCCCTCGATAGCCGGTTGAAAGGCGTGCGTTCATGGCCCAGCCGAGTCGTTCCCGCCGGATAGAAGTGAGGTCGATACCTCCGAGTCGGCGGGTCGTGACCGCCGCCTTGCGAGCCGGTCGCCGAATCGCCCCGGTCCACGGCTTGATCAGCGTGGACGTGACCGCGGCGCGCCGGCTGTTGAAGTCGACCCAGACGTCTCTCACCGCATTTGTGGTGGCGTCGGTCGGCCGAGCGGCGTCGGCCCACCCCGAGGTGCACGCTTACCGCGACTGGCGCGGCCGGCTGGTGCTCCACCGCCATGTGGATGTCGCGACACTGGTGGAGGTGCAGACGCCGGACGGGGCGTTTCCCATGGCGCACCTCGTGCGCGACGCCGACGTGCGAACGGTCTATGAGATCAGCGAAGAGTTGCGACGCATCAAGGCGGATACCACGGCCAGTCGCAGCGGTCGGCTGTTAGCGCGGCTGGCGCCCCTCGTCGGCAGGATCCCCGGCGCCATGCGGCTGGCTTACGCGGCAACGGCGCGCTCGGTGCGCCTGCGCCGATCGACGGGCACGGTCGCCGTCACGTCGGTCGGCATGTTTGCCGACGGTGGTGGGTTCGGCATCGGGCATCCAACGATGATGTCACTGGTGGTCCTGGTCGGCGGGCTGAGCGAACGCCCCCGGGTCGTGGAGGGCCGGGTCGAGATCCGGGAGGTGCTCGACGTCACGGTCACGGTCGACCACAACGTCGTCGACGGCGCCCCGGCGGCTCGGTTCGTGGCCGACTTGCGTCGGTTGCTCGAAACGGCCGAAGCAATCCGGTAGCCAGCCGGTCCGGGCTCGCCGATACCGGCTAGAACTGGAGGGCGGCGGCCGCCCAATGGAACCCGGCGCCGAAAGCGGTGAGGATCACCAGGTCGCCGGTGGCGATGCGGTCCTCCTCGTAAGCCTGCCACAGCGCCAGCGGCACGGAGGCCGACCCGGTGTTGCCAAAGCTCTGGACGTTGACGAAGACCCGATCCAGGCCGACCCCGGCCTTCTTGGCGACGGCATCGATGATCCGCTTGTTGGCCTGATGGGGGATCACGAGGGCGACGTCGTCCACGGACTTGCCGATCCGATCGAGGACGTCTGCGACGGACCCCGTCATCCGGTGTACCGCCTCCTTGAATACGGCGCGCCCGTCCATCGCCAGGTGCTGATGGGCGCCGGATTGGGCAACCTCGAGCGAGAAGGGCATCTTCGTGCCTCCGGTCGCCAGGGTCAGAATGTCGGTCTTGGAGCCGTCAGTGCCGGCGACGACCTCGAGCAGCGTCGCCCGCCCGGAGCCGGGCCCCAGAACGACCGCCCCGGCGCCGTCGCCGAACAGCACGCAAGTCTCGCGCTCCCGCCACGAGATCAGGCGTGAGATCAGCTCGACGCCTACCACGAGGACATTGCGGGCAGAGAACGCGATTCGGGACCGGGCTACATCCAGTGCCTGCACGAAGCCGGCACATCCGCTGCCGCCGAGGTCGTATGCGGGGACCGTGTCGCAGCCCAGGCGGTGCTGGAGGAAAGAGGCCGTGTCCGGGGTGTACACCTCGGGGGTATCCGTGGCGACGATGATCTCGCCGATGTCGGCGGGGGTGAGGCCGGCGTTGTCGAGGGCGCGTTGTGCGGCGTGGGCGCAAAGGTCGAGGGTGGACTCGTCATCCGCGGCGAAACGGCGCTCCTTGATCCCGGTGCGAGCGGTTATCCACTCGTCAGTGGTGTCGATGAGCGCGGCCCAATCGTCGTTCGTCATGACCTTTTCGGGAACGTAACCGCCGATCCCCAGGATTCCCGCCATGAGCCCTCCAATCGAAGCGACATCTTAACGTCGGGTCTCTCCCGAGGTCCGCCGATAATGCGAAAGATCGGTCGCTATTGTCGGCAATCTCATGGAAGACTGGAGTGCCGCCAACCGCGAGGCAGCCGACCGCTTCAGGGATGTGATGAGCCGGTCGCCGACGCCCGTCACGATCGTGACGGCGACCGGTGAAGCCGGTCCCCAAGGAATCGTCATCGGCTCCTTCGTGTCGGTGTCGCTCGAGCCGCCGCTCATCGGCTTCTTCGTCGGCCGCCCGACGCGCATGTGGCAACCGATGGCCGATGCCGATGCCTACTGCGTGAGCGTTCTCGCCGAGGACCAGGCAGCGCTGAGCATCCTGTTCGCGACGCAGGGAGCCGACCGATTCGAGATCGCCGACTGGGAGCCCGCCGGCAACGGCGCTCCCCGCCTCGCCGGGGCTGTCGCCTGGATCGAGGCGGCGCCCTACTCAGTGACCGAGGCCGGAGATCACGACCTGATCCTCCTCCGGGTCACGGCGTTGCGCCCCGGGCGGGACACCGGTCCCCTCGTATATCACCGCGGCGGCTACACCGGGGTGTACCCGCAGTCCCGGACGAGTGACGACGATTCAGCCGATCGATCGTAGGCTGCCCTCGATGACCGGGACCGCCAACCGCCGTGCTGCCGCCGCCCTGACCGGGTGGACGTTGTTGCTGGCTGCGTGCACCAGCTCATCGGGAACGACGGCGGCGCCGCCGAGTGCCGGGCTGACACCGCCGGATACGACGCCAAGCTCCCGGCCCTCCCCGAGCACGGCCCCCGATGATCCGCGCCTGAGCGAGATCGTGCCGGTAGATCCCGACGTGACCATCGGAGCGCTCGGCAATGGCCTCACCTACTACGTGCGGCACAACGAACGCCCCGGCGGACGGGCCCAGCTCCGGTTGGCCATAGACGCCGGCTCGGTCCTCGAGGATCCCGACCAGAGCGGTGGGGCGCATTTCCTCGAGCACATGCTCTTCAACGGCACGGCCCGCTTCCCCGAGAACGAGCTGATTCGGGTTCTGGAAGGCTTCGGCGCCCGGTTCGGCCCGGATGTGAATGCTTACACCACGTTCGATGAGACGGTCTACGAGCTGGCCATACCCACCGATGACCCGGCGGTGGTCGAGCTGGCCTTCGACGTGCTGGCGGAATGGGCCGGTCAGGCCACGATCCGCCAGTCTGACGTCGAGAACGAGCGCGGCGTGGTGCTCGAGGAGTGGCGGTTGCGCGATGCCGGTCTCGACGGGCGCATCGCCCAGCTCTACGAGGAGGTCTTCCTGGCAGGAACCGGATACGAAGGCAGAGCGCCGATCGGCGATCCCGCGGTGTTGCGCGCCACCAACGCCGACACCCTGCGGCGTTTCTACGACGATTGGTATCGGCCGGATCTGATGGCTGTGGTGGCCGTGGGAGACTTCGAGGTAGCCGCGATCATCGACCTGATACGGCAGAAGTTCTCGCAGCTGGAGCCCGCAGCCGATCCTCGGTCCCGCCGCGAGGTTGTGGTGTCTCCGGCGGCGGAGCGCAGGCTCGCAGTGCTCGCCGATGCCGATCAACCAACCGCGTCTGTGGAGGTCTACTACCCGGTGCCTCCTCAGAGAGGCGACTCCGTCGGGGAGCGCCGCAATGAGTGGGCTCAGCTACTTGCCCTCGAGATGATCTCAACGCGGCTGAATGACGACATCACGCGGGGCGATGCCCGTTTCTTTGGCGTTACGGCCCTGGGATTCAGCTTCACTCGCCGGCTCCAGCTCCCGGGGCTCGCCGCCGACGTGGCGTCGGTTGACGTGACCGCAACGCTGCACGCGTTGATCACCGAGGTGAGGAGGGCGCTGCTCCACGGCTTCCATGGCGACGAGCAAACCCGTGCAGTTGATACGTGGCAAGCCGCCGTCGAGCAGTTCTATGCCGGGCGGACCTCAACCCAGGATGTCGAGTATGCCGGCCGCTACGTGAACCACTTTCTTTCCGGCGACATCATCCCGAGCGCTCGCGTGGAGTTCGACCTCGACCAGGAGGCCCTGAGCACGCTGACCGCGGCCGACGTACATGATGCTCTGGTCCGGCTCATCGGGTCTCGCGAGCCTACGGTCGTCGTCATCGGTCCCGACGACGGCACCCTTCCTGCCGAGAGCGACCTGGCGGCGACGGTCGACGCGGCTCTGGATGCCGAGCCGGCTCCGCGACCGGCGGCGGCCCCGATTGGGGCCACGCTGTTGGCCCCCCCTGACCCGGTGGAGCCGATTACCGTCAATGACCTTCCCCTGGGTGTCACCGAGCTCACCTACGCCAACGGAGTTCGCGTGCAATATGTGGCAACCGACATCTCGGTCAACGAGGTGGTGATGGGCGCTACCTCTACGGGAGGGTTGTCGCGGGTCGCCGACGAGGACGTGGCCGCCGCTTTCCTGGCGGCTGAGATCGTCGGCCGGTCCGGCGCCGGCGGGTTCGATTCGGTGGCTCTGGCCACGTTCCTCGCGGACAAGTTCGTCTTCCTGCAGCCCTACATCGACGTGACCCGGGAAGGTTTTTTCGGAGGCGCCGCCACAGAGGATCTGGAGTCGCTGATGCAGCTCATCCATCTCATGGTGGTGGCGCCGCGTCTCGATGCTGCCGCCGCCCGCACCGTGATCGGAGAGTATCGGCCGTTCGCGGAGTCGCCCGAGCAGTTCCCGGGCCTGGCGACTGCGCTGGAGCTGATCGAGCAGCGCTGGGGAGGCGAGCCCCGTTACCGGGTGGTCGTTCCGCAGGATGAGCTGGATGCCTACGACTTGGATGCGGCCGCCGCAGCATTCGCGGATCGTTTCGGAGACGTTGGCGACTTCATCTTCGGCTTTGCGGGCGATTTCTCCGCAGCCACGATCCGCAACCTGGCCGACGTGTACCTCGGCACACTGCCCGGTACCGACCGCGCCGACGGCTGGGTCGACTATCAGCAACCAGCACCACCGTCGGTCATCGACAGCACGATTGCAGTGGGCGAGTCCGAGCAGGGGTTTGTCACTTTCCTCTTCACTAGTGACTTCGAGCGTGATGCCCGCGCCGATGTTCAGATCGAGCTACTCGAACTCATCGCGGAGGTGAAGCTGCGGGATCGAATCCGCGAGGCCCTAGCGGCTACCTATTCGCCTGTATTGTCGATAGGCGCTACCGACGAGCCGGACCTCTTGATCGAGACCTACCTGCAGGTGAGCGGGGATCCCGATCGGTTGGATGAGATTGTCGCGGAGAGCCTGGGGACGCTGGCGGAGCTCGCCGCGGACGGCCCGACGAAGGCAGAGCTGGAAACGGCCCAAGAGCAGCTCACCCTCCAATACGAGCTGGTTTCCAACGAGTGGTGGGTGGACCAGATGCTGTTTCGTGCGGCGCGGGCTGATGAGTCGCTCAAGGAGATCGTGGACGCCACCCGCTACATCGAAGAGACGACCACGGAAGACATGCGGCGTCTCGCCGTGGTGGCCTTTCCACGAGACCGATATGTTCTGGTGCGGCAGGTGCCGGGCTGATGGGTCTCGTGAGGGAGCGCCGCGGGATTGCCATCGGGACCGGTGTGGTGGCGCTGGCCGTCTTCGTCGCCGCCTGCACGAACCAAGCGGACGACCCTACGACGACGATCGACCTGACGACCACCACGACGTTTGCTCCGATCGAGATCGTCTCGATCAGCACCACGGTGGCCCCTGGTGTCGATCCTGCCGTCCATCAGCAGCTCACGGCCCTCGTGGGGGAACTGGTGACGGCGACTCAGTCGATGCGGGGCCTGTCGTACATCCAGCTGCCGTCCGTGGCGATTGTGGCCGCCGACGACTTCGCGGCGCGTTTGCGCGCCTCGACCGCGGCGCTGCTGACGGACGATCGGCTGCGCCGCGAGGAGTCGGTCTATCGGTTGCTCGGCCAGTACGACGCCCCCCCGTCCCTGGCGCGGTCGTTGCGCCAGCTGTACAGCGCGGACGGGGCCGTCGCCTTCTACGACGGAGACGGCTCGCAGGTCGTGGTCGAAGGCACAAGGGCCGAGCTGACGCCGCTCGAGGAGAGCATCGTCGTGCGCGCTCTTGCGTGGTCGCTGCTCGATCAGTATCACGACGTGTTCGATCGGCTCGCCGCTCTCGAGAAGGCGGGCGGTGAGGACGCCACCGACGCATTCCGCACGCTGGTCGAGGGAGATGCGCTCGCAGTTCAGCTCCGCTATCTGCAGAGCCTCAGCGAAGACGATCAGGTTGGCGCCGCGCTGCAAGCGGCCGAGAGCGAGCCGGAGGCCCTTCTCCGGCTCCCGGATGTGGTGCGCGCCCAGTTGGCCCTTCCGGGTGAGGTCGGGGTCGCGTTTGTTGACGGGATCGTGGCCGCGGGCGGCTACGCCGCCCTCGATCAGGCATACGACGCGCCTCCGGTCACCATGGAACAGGTGCTCCACCCGGAGCGGTATGCCGTGAACGAGCCGATGCGGGCGGTACCGGAGCTGGCGGTCACCATCGATGGCTACGAGACCGTCGCCGATGGCTCCTACGGAGAGTGGCGCCTCCGACTGCTCCTTCAGGATGCAGTTGCCCCCGGTCTGCTGACTCAGACCGTCGCCGGGTGGGGCGGTGACGCCTACCAGCTGCTCGAGAACGGCAACGAGATGGTGTTTCTCTACATTTATGGAGGCGACACCGAAGACGACGCCATCGAGGTGGCGCAGGCGCTGTTGGCGCTGGCCCGGGGGCCGATGGGGGCCGGCGACGGGGTCGACAGCGGCGGGGGCGTGCTCTGGGAGAGCGCCGAACGATTCGTCTACGTGGATCGCATCGGCGATGGGCTCATGTTCATCGTCGCCACGGACTCTGTGGCCGGAGCCGCGGCGCGGTCCCAAATCCGGGTGCCTTGATCGCGTTCGTTGTGCTTGATCGGCAGTAATAGCGCGGTCTAAGCACAACGAACGCGGAGGACCTTGTCGCGGTGGGCCGCGTCTGGTAATGCTCGGGCGCGATGGAGCAACCCGTCGAGGATCAGCCGCGGCCCGCGTTGGGCTTGCGGCCGTGGTTCGCCTTGCTGCGACGAGCGCGCAATTTACGTCGTTTTGCCTTGGCCATGAGGCTTGAAAGGGTAACAGCGCGGCGAATCAAAGTCCCAATTGACCTCATCGCGGAGGTCCCCGGTGTGTTCCGTTGCCCCGTCGTGGTGCCGATGACGTTCCGGCAGCGGCTGGCCGGAATCAAGCGAGCGCCGCCGGGTCACGGCGTCTTGTTGGCGGCTTCTGCGGTCAACTCGATCGGCTTGAAGGAGCCGCTGACCGTCGTTGCGCTCGATGGCCACGGAAGAGTCCTCGCGGTCCACCTCCTTGCCGCCAACACCACGTGGCGCCACCGTGGCGCCGAGTGGATAATGGAGCTCGACACCGAAACGCCGGTGCCGCCGGGGGCCAGAGTGCGGATCCTGGTTCCCGCAACGCTTCTCCCTTGGCACCCCCGGGCTCTCGAGCTGCGGCCACCAAGCGCTTAGGGTCTAACAAGTTCCCTTTGCCCCTAGCGATTCTCGCCAGAAGCCGTCACCATTCAGCTAACGCTGTTCGCGCCGAATTGGAGGGAGTCGGACATGCGAAGGTCGCTATGGGTGTTGGGATTCATCCTTGTTTTGGGACTAGCCGCTTGTTCGGGTGACACCGGTCCGGCGGGCCCCGCAGGCCCGGCGGGCCCCGCAGGTGCAGCAGGTGCGGCAGGTCCGGCAGGTCCGGCAGGTCCGGCAGGTGAGGCCGTCGGAGTTGCGGCGGAGTATGTCGGAGCGGCCACGTGCGCCGGCTGCCATGAGGGCATTTCCGAGGTCTTCAACAAGTCGGGCCACCCTTTCAAGCTGAACGAGGTGGTGGATGGTCAACCGCCCACATATCCGTTCACGGAGATCACCGAAGTGCCGGAAGGCTACACCTGGGATGACGTCTCCTACGTGATCGGCGGCTACGGGTGGAAAGCCCGCTTCATCGACCAAGAGGGATACATCATTACCGGCGATGCCGATGCGACGACCCAATACAACCTGCCCAATGAGGCCATCGGCCTCGGTGGCGATTGGGTGGCCTATCACGCCGGCGAAGAGAAGAAGCCCTACAACTGCGGGACCTGTCACACGACCGGCTATCAACCGGAAGGCAACCAGGACGGGCTGCCCGGCCTGATCGGGACTTGGTCGGAGCCGGGTATTCAGTGCGAAGAGTGCCATGGTCCCGGGTCCAATCATGTCGCCAGCCCGTACGGCGTGGCCATGAAGGTCGATCGTTCGTCGAACGCCTGCGGAGACTGCCACGTTCGCGGAGAGCCCGAGGGCATCAACGCCAGCGGCGGGTTCATTCGCCATCACGAGCAGTACGAAGAGCTCTTCCAGTCCAAGCATCGTGCGATCGATTGTGTGGCGTGCCACGACCCGCATGAGGGTGTGATCCAGAATCGTGTCGAAGGCACGCCAACCACACGCGTCCAGTGTGAGTCGTGTCACTTCCAGAACGCCCAATACCAGGCGTCGGATGTAATGAAGTCGGCCTTGGACTGCATCGACTGCCACATGCCACGACTCGTGAAGAGCGCCGTTGGTGACGCCGAGGCCTATACGGGTGACATCCGAACGCACCTGTGGGCGATCGACCCGTTGGCAACCTCACAGTTCACCGAGGACGGCTCCGAGGCCATCTCGCAGCTATCGCTCGACTTCGCCTGCAAATCGTGCCACCGCGAAGGCGGTACGGCGTCGGTCAAGACAGACGAGGAACTGAAGGAAGAGGCTATCGGATACCACAACCGGCCGTAGGGGCCAGGCCGTGGGGGGG
>JBFISZ010000061.1:0-13944 GCA_041608315.1 Acidimicrobiia bacterium
CGGCGCCGTCGGCCCGGTCGACAGAAATGACGGTCCCTTCGGCATGTGTCATGGTTTCGTTGGCTTTCCTCGATCGTCCGCGAGCCTCAAAACCTGGCCAGCCAGACGGCGGAAGCCACGAGGATTGCGACTCCTGTGATCAGCGAGGCCAGGATGAGGTATCGGGTCTGCACACCGAACATGTTGGCAGGCATCTGGAGTGGTTGCGCAGCGAAGCGTTGGTGGACCGCGACGATGATGACACGCAGACGCGCGCCCGCTAACGATTCGACGGACCACTAGCATCGCGCTGCTCACCACTCGGAGGTACTTTGTACGACGTCGCAATAATCGGGGGCGGCCCGGGCGGCTATGCCGCTGCGCTGTATGCCAACAACTTCGGTTTGTCGGTCGCTCTCGTGGAGAAGGACCAGGTGGGCGGCACTTGCCTGCTGCGCGGCTGCATCCCGGCCAAGGCATGGCTCCAATCCGCCCACGTGTTCTCGATGGTCAAACGTGCCGGGGAGTTCGGCGTCGTCAGCTCAGAACCGGAGCTCGATTGGCTCAAAGCACTGGAACGCAAGAACAGCGTCGTGTCTGGATTGGTCAAAGGCCTCGGCGGATTACTCAAAGCCCGCGGGGTCGAGGTGATCAACGGGTACGGTGCTCTCAAAGACGGGGGCATCGAGGTGACGGGAAAGGACTTGAGCACGCAGCGCGTCGAGGCTGCCAACGTGATCCTGGCGACGGGCTCCGTTCCTCGCAGCATTCCCGGCTACGACTTCGACGGCACCCGCATTGTCAGCAGCGACGATGCGCTTGATTGGACGAGTCGCCCCGACCGAGTGGCCATCGTCGGCGGCGGTGTCATCGGATGCGAGTTCGCTTCGCTTCTCGGCGACTTCGGTAGCGAGGTTCACCTCTTCGAGGCTCTCGATCAACTACTCCCCGAAATGGACCCCGACGCCGTCAAGACCCTCGACCGCTCGCTCCGTAAGAAGAAGGTCAAGATCAACACTTCGACCATGGTGGGCGCCCCCGAGATGGTCGACGGCGCCGTCAGGGTCCCCTTTGGCGACCAGTCCGTCGACGTCGACGCAGTGCTGGTCGCGGTCGGGCGCGCTCCGTTGACCGACGGAGTCGGCCTGGAAAGCACCAACGCGGTGGTTGATCGCGGGTTCGTCGAGGTCGATCGGGCCACTATGCAGACCGCCGAGCCTCATTTGTTCGCGGTTGGGGACATAGTGGCGGGCACCCCGCAGCTGGCGCACGCCGGCTTCGCCGAAGGCATCTCCGCAATCACGTACATCGCGACCGGCGAGGCGGCCCCGGTTGACTACAACGCCATTCCGCTCGTCGTGTACTCAGATCCCGAGGTGGCGCACGTCGGGCTGACTGAGGCGCAAGCGACCGCGCAGGGCCGTGAGGTCACGGTGACGAGTCACGGCATGCGCGGGGTGGGCCGGGCGATAATTCAGGGAGAGCTAGGCGGTATCGTCAAGCTGGTAGCCGAAACCAATGGGCCGATTCTGGGAGCAACGGTCTCCGGCCCTGGAGCGGGCGAGATGATTCACGAACTGATGTACACCGTGGCCTGGGAAGCGCTTCCCGCCGAGGCCGCAGCCTATATTCATGCCCACCCCACAGTCTCGGAGGCAATTGGCGAGACTCTGCTCAGCGCAAGCGGCCGCAGCCTGCACTGACGGTCCAGAGGAGGATTCTTAGATGGCAGTGACCGTCTCGATGCCGCAACTCGGCGAAACAGTGACCGAGGGGACCATTCTGAGCTGGGCCAAACAGGTCGGCGACACGATCGCCGCGGATGAGGTTCTCCTCGAGATCTCCACCGACAAGGTCGATACCGAGGTTCCGTCTCCGGCAGCCGGCGTTATCCAAGAGATCCTGGTTCCCGAGGGCACAACGGTCACGGTAGGTACCCCTCTCGTGATCATCGCCGATGCTGCCGAGGTCGCGGTGGCACCGACCCCGGCGGCGCCCGACGCCGCCCAGGAGCAGCCGGCACCACCGACCGCGGCGCCGCGCGAGCCCGATCTGACGATCGAAGTAGCTCCGGCACCGGCGGCGTCGGACCTGCCGCCCGCGGCGGCGCCCGCTCCGTCTCCGCCGGGATCACCGGCCGTCGCCGCCGCCGCGGCCGGGGTGATGACCGGGCCCCGCCGGGCTGTTCTCTCGCCCGTTGTGCGCCGCCTCGCGACCGAACACGGAATCGATCTCGCCCACGTGCCGGGTACCGGAGAAGGCGGCCGCATCTCCCGCCAGGACGTCATGAACTTCATCGAGCAGGGGGGTCCCAAGGTCACCTTCGAGCCGGCAGCCGAACCGGATGTCGCGGCGCCTGGGGCCGCCGAGCCGGCGGCTGCAACGCCGCCCACCGCGGTTCCCGCAGCCCCTGCACCGGTGGCGGCGGCGCCCGTCTCCGCAGCCCCCGCGGCGACCATTTCTGAGGCGCCGCCCGAGGCCCCGGCCCCCGCGGCCCCGGCCCCGCCGGCAACGCCACCGCCCGCGGCGACACCGCCGGCACCGGCCCCGCCCGCGGCGACACCGCCGGCACCGGCCCCGCCCCCTGCTGCGGCGGCGGCCCCGCGACCGGTCGCCGATGGCGACGAAGTGGTCGAGCTGTCCCGGCTCCGGACTCGCATCGCCGAGAACATGGTCAACGCCAAGCGCACCGCCGCCCACGTGTGGGCCTCGATCGAGGTGGACTACGAGAGAGTCGAGCGGGTCCGTCAGGCGCACAGGGAAGAGTTCAAGCGGCGTGAGGGATTCTCCCTCACCTATCTGCCTTTCGTCTCGCGTGCCGTGATCGATGCCCTCGAGGAGTATCCCGTCGTCAACAGCTCGTTCCGCCTCGACGAGGGCACCCAGACCTTCCATTCCCGGGTGAACCTCGGGATTGCCGTCGACATGAACCAGAAAGGTCTGGTAGTGGTGAGCGTCAAGGAAGCCGACGCGCTGCGCCTCACCGGCATCGCCCGGGCGATTCGAGAGAAGTCATTGCGGGCCCGGGAGGGGAATCTCGAGCCGGACGACATCTCCGGTTCGACATTCTCGATCAGCAACCCCGGTCCCTTCGGCTCCTATCAGACGGCCCCGATCATCAACGTACCGAATGTGGCCATCCTCTCCACCGACACCGTCGTCAAGCGGCCGGTGGTGGTCACCGACGAGTTCGGGCACGACAGCATCGCGATTCGCCACATTGGCTACCTCGGCTTGAGCTGGGACCACCGGGCATTCGACGGATCGACCGCCATGCTCTTCCTCGCCAGGATCAAGGACAACCTCCAGTCCTGGGATTGGGAGCAAGAGCTCTCGTGAGCCCTGCGGAGCTGGCGCCGGCGGGGCGGCAGCGGATTCGCTGGCTCGGTCGGGTCGAATACGACGAAGCGTGGGACTTGCAGCGCGCCATCTGGGAAGGTCGGGTCACCGGCCGCATCCGTGACGACTACCTGCTCCTCCTCGAACACGACCACGTCTACACGGTGGGTCGCAACGGCGACGGCTCGAACCTCCTCCTCGCTCCCGAAGCGCTCGAGCCGCTCGGAGCGATTCTGCGCGATGTCGATCGCGGCGGCGATATCACTTATCACGGCCCCGGCCAGCTCGTCGGCTACCCGATCCAGGCGGTCCGGCAACTGCCTCGCGGCTACGACATGGTGGGGCACGTTCGCCGCATCGAAGAGATGCTGATCGCGGCCCTGGCGGACCTCGGCGTCACCGCCTGGGCAGAGGACGGTTACACGGGCGTGTGGACTGCCCGGGGCAAGGTTGCCGCCATCGGGGTTCGGGTGGCCCGGGGCGTCTCGATGCACGGGTTCGCGCTCAATGTGGATCCGAACCTCGACTACTTCACGAGGATTGTTCCCTGTGGGATCGGCGATCGTCCGGTGACCAGCCTCACCGAATTGCTGGGGGGCCGAGTCAGCCTCGAGGAGGCGGTCGAGGCCGTGATCCCGCACGCATCCGGCTTGCTCGGCGAGGCGCCGGCCGAGGTCCAGTTGGGTGCCTTCGCCCGCGGGTCGGGCCGTAGCTTCGACGTCGACGAGATGCTGGCCGCCGGTGTCTTCTCGCCACGGGAGCGCGGCGAGGTACCGATCATGATTCGAGGCGTGCTCGCCGGAGAGCCGGAGCGACCCGACTGGATGCGCGTCCAGGCCCGCCTGGACACCGCCGGCTACACGGATCTCAAGAAGCTCATGCGGGGACTCGAATTGAACACCGTCTGCGAAGAGGCCGGGTGTCCCAACATCTACGAGTGTTGGGAAGCGGGCACCGCCACGCTGATGTTGCTCGGGGACAAATGCACGCGGGCGTGCGCCTTCTGTGATGTGACGACGGGCCGGCCCGGCGAGGTCGATCTCGATGAACCGCAACGGGCCGCAGCCGCGATCGCCGCCATGGGTTTGAGTCACGCAGTGCTGACTTCGGTCAACCGCGATGACCTGCCTGATGGAGGATCTTCCATTTTCGCCGCAACCATCGGCCGGATTCGCGACCAGCTTCCCGGCTGCGACATCGAGGTTCTGATTCCCGACTTCAAGGGCGATCTCGCGGCGCTTCATACGGTGATGGACGCCAAGCCGGCGGTCCTCAATCACAACACCGAGACGGTGTTGCGGCTCCAGCGAGACATCCGCACGGCTGCCAACTACGGCCGATCGCTGGCGCTGCTGGCTCGAGCCAAGTGGGCCAATCCGGCGGGAATCGTCAAGTCGGGCCTGATAGTCGGGATGGGCGAGCGCGAGGAGGAGGTCCTCGGCGCCCTGGCCGATCTGCGCGCGGTCGGCGTCGACATCGTCACTATCGGCCAATACCTGCGGCCGACGGCCCGACATCGCCGGATCGACCGGTACGTTCACCCCGACGAGTTCGCCCGCTACGCCGCCGAGGGAGAGCGGCTGGGGCTGCCCCACGTCGAGTCCGGGCCGCTGGTGCGCTCGTCCTACCACGCTCGCGACTCGCTCGGGGCTGCCACGTGACTGCCGTCGACTACCCGGACGCTGACTACGGCGACCGCGTTCGGCGCGCTCGTCGGGTCATGGGGGAGCAGGGGATCGAGGCGCTGCTGTTGTCGGTCGGCTCGGACCTGCCGTACCTGACCGGCTATGAAGCGATGCCGCTCGAGCGGCTCACGATGGGCGTCGTCACGGCGACGGAGGCTTCATTGGTGGTGCCCCAGCTGGAGGCGCCTCGAGTTGCCGACCGGGGAGTCTTCGAGGTGGTTCCATGGAGCGAGACCGAGGATCCGATCGATCTCGTCCGTCGTCTGATGGGCCCGGCCCGGCGGGCGGCCATCGGAGCCCAGACCTGGGCCGGGTATCTGGTCCGGCTCCAGCAGGCGATGCCGGAGGCCGTCTTCTCGGATGCCACCTCGGTGCTGCGCCCGTTGCGGATCATCAAAGACGCCGATGAGATCGAGTTGCTACGACACGCCGGAGCGGCGGTCGACCGGGTCGTCGCTCGGCTTCGTGCGACCACCTTTGGCGGAAAGGCCGAGGCCGAGCTGGCACGTGAGGTGATGGTCATGACGGTGGAAGAAGGCCACGACGCAGCCACCTTCCACATCGTCGCCGCCGGACCCAATGCCGCGTCGCCGCATCACGAACCAGGCGGTCGCATCATCACCGCAGGAGATTGTGTTGTGGTCGACTTCGGCGGCCGGCTCGGCGGGTACTGCTCGGACACCACGCGGACGTTTCACGTCGGCGAGCCGTCGGCCGAGTACTCCGAGGCCTTCGGCGCGCTCCAGGCGGCCCAGACGGCGGGAACGGCGGCCGCCGGGCCCGGAGTGGCCGCCCAGGACGTCGACAGGGCGGCGCGCCGGGTGCTCGAACAGGCCGGTTGGGGCGAGTGGTTCATCCACCGCACCGGGCACGGCATCGGGCTCGACGCCCACGAAGATCCCTACCTCGTCGAGGGCAACACCACGATCTTGGAGCCGGGAATGGCCTTTTCGATCGAACCCGGCGTCTACGTTGCGGGCAAATGGGGGATGCGCATCGAGGACATCGTGGTGTGCACCGCAGCCGGCCGCGACACTCTCAACAACTCCCCGCGGGATCTGGCGATCGTGGACTAGCTGTGGTTCTTCGAGAGCTTGTTGATCTGGGAGAGGCTCCCGGCTTCGGTTGTGAATAGCTCCAAGCCGAGAGGGAGGCTGCCGTGGTGGACCGTAATGCACGGTTGACTCCGGTGGGTCGCAGGATTCCGGTGGGACGGATGGCGAGTCCATGGGGGCTGACTGCTCAGAGAGTCACGATCATTGCGGTGGTCGCTAAGGCAGCCGCCCCGATTGCGAGCAGCGGTACTAGCCATGCGACCAGCGGTTGGTTGCGACGGCTTCGAATCGACCAGGTGACGGCAGTTGCGGCTGCGGCGAGGTACAAGACCAGGATTACTGCTGCGAAGGTCTTACTCGTCGCCGGGAGCGACCAGGATCCGAGGACGGCGTAGATGCCTATGACGTACATTCCCAGGCTGAGTGCGATGACTGCCGTGATCCATAGCGCAAACCCAATCCGCGTGCCTCTGGTCGAGCGGTGAACCGTCGTGGCTTGCGCGGTGATCTCGCCCGTCGAGGCTCGGATGCTCCGCACCGACAGTGCGGCGGCCGCCCCGATCGTGATCATGGATATCAGAAGCAGGCCGAAGGGCGCAAAGACAGGTGAGCGGGATCGTTCCGGTAGATAGTCGTTCATCAGTTCGAAGAACTGCTCTTCATACTCGACGACGGTGAACCCAATGTGGTCGGCGAAGGCGGTCCCGAATTGGGTTCCGTCTGCCATCTCGACGAGGATGGCAGTGGCCTCCGAGGGAGGCTTTCCGTAGCCTTCGTCGTCAAAGAGATACTCGACGGCCAGTTGCCGCATTGGATAGTGGTATTCGGTGTAGGCGTTGGGACCGCCCTGAACGTTCTCGTCTGATTGGTACGACACCGGGTTGAGATGTCCGTAGTTGGAGGTCAGATCATCTAAGTGGTCCAACCCTCGTACCTCACCCGATCCGATTCCGCTGCTGATCATCTCTGCCAGGCCTTCGAAGAACCAGACAGGCACCCACGGTGGCTCGGCGAGCCCGCCGCCGTGTAGCAGGAACTCCGACGCCACGTGTACCAGCTCGTGTTTGAGTGTCGACTCGTAGTGTTGGGTGTCGGTGCGAGCCAAGCCGAACAGACTTCGTCGGTCCGGCGAGGAGATGATCAAGCCGCCGTAGTAGGCCTTGCCGGCCCATTGCGGGGAACGATCCTCGAAAGCGTAAATGTCGACCTTGTCCTGTCCGGGCGGGAAGCCAAGCAGTTCGGTGTCGATGCCCATCTCGGAGATGATCTCGTCCCATATCCGTTCGGCGCGGTCGGCCACGTCTCTGCGAGCGTCGCGACTGGCCGAATCGCTATACACGACAAAACGGTCGCTCTCATGTGGATGACCGTCGTGAGGCCACTGGACACGCGCGTACCAGGAACCGCTATCGACCAGCCCGTCGGACTGAGACGTGTCACGGTCCGAGGAGGATCCCGCGCAGGCCGCCAGCAGCATCATCGAGAGCGTTAGCCAAGCCAGGAGCGCCGGTCGGCGATCGAATACCACGGGCGTGCCTCTTCCCGTTCTTGGTTTGGTTGACAACATGGGAACCCCTTGGTTGTTTATGTTCAACGCTTCTGAACATACACAAAGGGGAAGGCATATTCAAGTGATTTGAATAGAATTCTGCTTTCAAGCGCGACATGACGGAGCGTGCCGTGGAAAGCGGCTGCCCGAGGAAGAGGATGAGACGTCCGACCGGCGGACCGGTTCAGCTATCGAGACGTCAGATGTGTCAGCTGAATCATGGCCCGGCGTCGAGATCCATGGCGGCAAAGACGAAGCTGAAGGCATACAGTCTTGCCTCCTCGTCCCCGGACGATCCGGTAGACCGCGACCGGAGCTCGGCACACAGCTTCGCCAACCGTCCGGAGAACTCCTCGGCCTCTTTGTCGGTGACCCGAACCAGCATCCGCACTACATCACCAATGGTGGAACCGCCCAGAAACCTCTTTTCGAGCATGGTTTCGGCTTCAGTCCTGGCCGGATCGAGAGCGAGACCAGTCTCTAGTATCGCCGCCTGGCGAGCGCCATCAACGGACTCCGAAAGTTCGGGACCCGGTGCGAAGGTATGGGCGACAGTACGATAGATACGTTCCACCCTCGCGCCGGACATCCGTTCGTCAACCTGAACGAGAAGACCTTCTTTGACAAGGAGGTTCACGTGGTAGTAGAGCCTGGTTTTGGGCACGCCAAAGCGCTCAGCTAGAGCCCCCACTGTCACCGGCTCAACCGCCCCCTGCAGGATCCTCATCCGGATCGGACTCGAGAGCGCGTGTACCTGCGACAGTTCCGTCAACAGTTTCGTCTCGAGTATCTCGGCGTCTACCCCATCACCCATACACGATCAATCCCTCTTTGTTCAAACGGTATGAATATATGATCAGAGCTCGGCGAGTTCAAGTCCCTCGAACCCAGGACGGCGTTTGTAGCGGCGACTTCGACACCTACCATCCCCAGGGACCGGGTCGCCAGCGCAAGCGAAGTCGTGAGCCGAGGTCGACCGGGTTACCCTGCGTGTCGCCCGGTCCGTCCCCCCGGTGGATTCATCCGAGGAGCAGAATGTCTAGTGAACAACTCGTCGTCGATGCCGTCCGTGTGCTTTCGATCGACGCCGTACAGAAGGCCAATTCGGGGCACCCGGGTATGCCGATGGGAATGGCCGACCTTGCTGTGGTGCTGTGGAGCCAGTTCCTCAACGTCGATCCGGACCACCCGCAATGGCCCGACCGGGATCGTTTTGTCCTCTCGAACGGTCACGGCTCGATGCTGCTGTACGCGATGCTGCACCTCTCCGGTTTCCCCGTTTCGATGGACGACATCCGCAACTTCCGCCAGTGGGGCTACCCGACGGCGGGCCATCCGGAGCTGGAGCACGAGATCGGTGTCGAGGTGACCACGGGACCTCTCGGACAGGGGTTCGGCATGGGGGTGGGCATGGCTCTCGCCGAGGAGCATCTCCGCGCCAAGCTGGGTGCCGGCCTGGTCGATCACTACACGTACGCGTTCGTGTCCGACGGCGACCTCATGGAAGGCGTCGCCGCCGAAGCTGCCTCGCTGGCCGGTCACCTCGGGCTCGGGCGCCTCATCTACGTGTACGACGACAACGGCATCACGCTGGTGGGCCCCACAGGGTGGACGTTCACCGAGAACGTACCGCAGAGATTCGAAGCGTACGGATGGCACACGCTGACCGTCGACGGCCACGACCGGGTGGCGATCGCGGAGGCGATCAGCGCCGCTCGCGCCGAGCCGGAGCGGCCGACGTTGATCTCTGCCAAAACGCACATCGGCTACGGCAGCTCGAAACAGGACACTGCGGCGTCGCACGGCTCACCTCTTGGAGACGAAGAGGTCGCCAATGTGCGGGCGAGATTCGGTTGGGACCATCCGCCGTTTGCGGTGCCCGCCGCAGCCTATGAGTTCATGCAGGCGGCGATGAATCGGGGCCGAGCGCGGCGGGCGGCCTGGCAGGAGCGCACCGCGGCTGCTTTCACTGCCGACGCTGCGCTCGCCGCCCGCTACCGCGCCCACTTCGAGGCGACCACAACGGCCGTGCCCGTGCCCGACTTCGAGGCCGGGTCGAAGGTGGCCAGCCGGAAGATGGGCGGCGCCGTCCTCAACTCGATCGCAGCCGATCGTCCC
The DNA here is from genome assembly GCA_041608315.1 of Acidimicrobiia bacterium. Lineage (GTDB taxonomy): Bacteria > Actinomycetota > Acidimicrobiia > Spongiisociales > UBA5794 > JAHEJX01. The sequence continues at coordinate 9,726 of JBFISZ010000061.1, forward strand.
GACCTCATCGGTGGTGCCGCCGACCTCGCCAGTTCCACCAACACCATCATCGCCGATTCGGCGGACTTCTCTGCGGCGGATCGCTCAGGCCGCAATATCCGTTTCGGGGTCCGCGAGCACGGCATGGGTGCCATCGTCAACGGGATGAACGTCCACGGTGGGCTGCGCGCCTTTGGGGCGACCTTCTTCCAGTTCTCCGACTATATGCGGGGGGCGGTGCGGCTCGGCGCCCTCATGCGGGTACCAAGCATTTGGGTGTATACCCACGATTCGATCTTCCTCGGTGAGGATGGGCCGACCCATCAGCCGATCGGGCACATGGCCGCCATGCGGGCGATCCCCAATATGTGGGTCATTCGTCCGGGCACGCCCGCCGAGGTAGCCGGCGCCTGGGAGGTGGCACTGGCCCGGACCGGCGGCCCGACCGCATTGGTCCTGAGCCGCCAAGGCCTGCCGGTGCCGAGCGCGGCGACACCGGTGCCGGTGGCCAAGGGCGGCTACGTCGTCGCCGACGGCACCGATGCCGTGATCGTGGCGACGGGCTCGGAGCTGGCGCTGGCCCTCGACACCCGCCAGATGCTCGCCGAGCGCCAGATTTCCGTACGGGTCGTGTCGATGCCCTGTGTTGAGGCCTTCTTCGAACAGGAAGCGGCGTATCGAAACGAAGTACTCGGTAACGGATTACCGATCGCTTCGGTCGAGGCGGCCGTCACGTTCGGCTGGGCTGCCGTCACCGGGTCGGACGGGCTGAGCATCGGGATCGACGAGTTCGGGGCCTCGGCTCCGGCCGCGGTGCTAGCCGAGAAATACGGATTCACGCCTGCCGCGGTGGCGGGCCGAGTCGCCGACTGGCTCGGCGCCCGCTGACGGTCCGTCTTGGAGCCCACCCCGGCGTTAGTGACGGCCATGTGGGTCGCCGGCCTGGCCGCCGGGGGCGCCCTCGTGGCGCAGTGGCGGGTGGTCGGCCGCGGCTATGTGTGGCTGTCTGCCGCCGTGATTGGGCTGGTTGGCTCGAGTCTGGCCGCTATCAGCGGCGACCCGCTGGCCTGGCTGGGCATGGTGACCGCCCTGGTCGCCGCCTTCGTTGCCGTGCGGCCGACAGCCGTCGCCGCGGCGTTCATGACGGCGACGGTGCTATTCGTCGGTGTCGGTCTCGTCGACTCTCAGCTGATTCCGCTCATCACGGGTGCCGGGTTCTTGGGAGCGGTCACCACTGAGATGATGCTGGGGCACTGGTTCCTGGTAGATCCGCAATTGCCGCGCCGACCACTATCCCGTCTGGCGTTGATCGGGGCCGGCGGGCTGGCGCTAGATGTCTGCTACCTGGCGACGCAAGGGTCGGTTTCCGGTGCTACCGCCGAGCCGATCCTGGCCTGGGCCTATCTGGCGCTGACCCTCATGACCGGCGTGCTTCTCGCCGGTGTGGTGTTTGCGCTGAAGGAGCCGAGCTACTCCGGTGTAATGGCGGCCACCGGGCTGAGCTATCTGGCCGTGCTCACGTCCTTTGGGGTTGTGGTGCTCGGAAGGATGCTGGCGGCGTGACCCAGATCGGATTCCGCGACCCAGATCGGATTCTCGGCCGGTCGCCCCTAGTCTGCCGTCCCATATGGAGATATACACCGGGAAGGGCGACGACGGCACCACGGGCCTGTTCATGGGCGGCCGCGTCTCCAAGGCGTCGCTCGGCCCGGAGTGCTATGGCACCGTCGACGAGGCAGTGTCGGCGCTTGGGGTCGCCCGAGCCTGCGCCGAGGCCGAAACGGCCGAGGCCATCCTGGATGCCCAACGGACGATGTTCGTGTGCGCCGCCGAATTGGCGACCGACCCGGGGCGGCGAGGCGCTCTCGAGGACGGCGTGAGCCGGGTGCATCAAGAGATGATCGACAAGCTCGAAAGGGCCATCGACGAGATCGCGGCTCGCCGGGGCAGCCCGGAGAGCTTCGTCGTGCCCGGGGGAAGCAGGCTGGCAGCAGCTCTCGACGTGGCCCGCACGGTCGTGCGCCGCGCCGAGCGCCGCGCCGTCGAGTATGCCGCCGCCGGCGGGCTCGATGGCTCCCTCGTTGTCCCCTATCTGAATCGAATGGCCGACTACGTGTACATGCTCGCTCGGGCCGCCGAGGCCGAATGGGTCCCGAGCAGGACGGAGGACTAGTGGAGTTGGAGATCCGGTTCGGTGAGACGATCGCCACCGCCGAGGGCGACGCGCTCGTCGTGCCCATGTTCGAGGACGGGTCCTGGGGTGGGGGCGGCGAATGGGTCGCGGAGCGGATGCCGGGCTTGGCGGGCTATCTGGAAGGGGCCGGCTTCACCGGTGCCGCCGGCCAGGTTGAGACCGTGCCCGGAGGTGATGCTCTCCCATTTGGCGCGGTCACCGTGGTGGGACTGGGAGAAGAGGTCGATGCCGAGAGCCTGCGCCGCGCAGCCGGTGCCGCCGCTCGGGTCTGCAGCAGATTCGCCACGGTCGTCACGACGCTGCACCTGCTCGAGATCGATGAAGCCGCCGAGATGGTGGTGTTCGGATTCATGGCGGGGCTGTACACATTTGAGAGCTTCAAGTCGGAGGCCAAGCCGGCCGCGATGGAATCACTGGTCCTCGCCGGGGATGGTGGGGGCGGGGAGCCGGCCGTAGCTCGCGGTCGGGCTCTGGCCCACGGCGTCGCCCTGACTCGCAACCTCGTCAACACTCCGGCAGTCGCCAAGCCGCCGGCAGTCCTGGCAGCGCACGTCGAGGACATTGCAGCCGCGCATGGAATGAGCGTGGAGATCTATGACGAGAACGAGATCGTCGCAGCCGGGTTCGGCGGCCTGGCGGCGGTTGGCGCCGGTGCGGCCAATCCGCCGCGAATGGTCGTTGTCGACTATGCCCCCGAGGGGGCGATCAAGTCCCTGGCGCTGGTCGGCAAGGGCATCGTCTTCGATAGCGGCGGCCTCTCGATCAAGTCGGCGAGTGGTATGGAGGACATGAAGACCGACATGGCCGGAGCCGCCACCGTTCTTGGAGCCGTTCAGGCGATTGCCGAGCTGGGGTTGACCATCAATGTGAAGGCGATCCTGCCCTTCACCGAGAACGTGATCTCAGGTCACTCGATGCGGCCCGGCGACGTGTTCACGGCTCGAAACGGGAAGACGGTCGAGGTGCTCAACACGGACGCCGAGGGGCGCCTGATCCTGGCCGATGGCTTGTCGCTGGCCGCCGAAGGGGAGCCCGACCTCATCGTCGATGTCGCAACGCTCACGGGTGCCGCCAAGGTGGCGCTCGGGGTCGAGATCGCCGCCGTGTTCGGGACGGACGAGGCTCGCCGGCTGCTGGTCGACGCGGCCGAAGCTGCCGGAGAGCACGTTTGGCCGATGCCGTTGCATGCCTCCTATCGCAGCCACATCGACTCCACCGTGGCCGACATCAAGAACACGGGGGAGCGCTGGGGCGGGGCGATCACGGCCGCCTTGTTCCTGCGCGAGTTCGCCGGCGACGGTCCGTGGGCTCACATCGACATTGCAGGTCCCGCCCGCTCGACGAAGGCGGCGGATTACACGCCCAAGGGCGCCAGCGGCTTTGGCGTGCGCACCTTGGTAGCCGTAGCGGAGGGCCTGACCGCGTCCTAGGGCCTCTCGAGCCGTTTGGACCGCGGGCACGTCTCGGCACCTAAAGCGCCACGACGCTGCGTCCGATACCCAGAGTGTTCATTGTCAACACGTCTAGTGGGTTCGTATGCGGCTGAGCCGTCGATCCGTCGGTGCATGTATAACGGTCGTCGCCTTGGTCGTCGGCCTGGCTCCGGGAGCCCTGGCCGCCTCGGAGGACTCGCTGCTGGCGATGATCAACGACGAGCGCGAGTCGCGCGGGTTGCCCGCCCTGATATCGCATTGGGATCTGGCAGACGATGCCGAGGCGCACTCGGCAGCGATGATGGAGGCCGACAACCTGCACCACAACCCGAACCTGGGAAGCGTCACGACGGGTTGGGTGGCACTGGGGGAGAATGTGGGGGTCGGCCCCGATGTCGCCGCCATCCATGCCGCCTTCATGACCTCGCCGCCGCATCGCGGCAACGTCCTCGGAGATTTCACTCATATCGGGATCGGTGGGGTCCGCGCCGCGGAGAACGAGCTCTGGGTGACGGTCGTCTTCATGAAGACGGCATCGGCTACCACGACGACGACAACGGCGGCGCCGCCACCACCGACGTCTCCAGTCACCGCGCCCCCGTCGACCGGGGCA
>JBFISZ010000062.1:0-13728 GCA_041608315.1 Acidimicrobiia bacterium
CGAGTGCTCGGCGGGAGCGACGGGATTTGAACCCGCGACCTCCGGCTTGACAGGCCGGCGTGAACTCCAGACTTCACCACGCCCCCATGGTCTCGAGCCGTTCGAGAACATGTGTGCCCCCAAGGGAATTCGAATCCCTGTTGCCGCCTTGAAAGGGCGGAGTCCTAGGCCTCTAGACGATGGGGGCCAAATCGACCGGGATATTAACCCTCCCCATGCCTCGGCAGGCCAAATGACCGGCTTTGGGAGTATAGGGCCCCGGGGCCGCTCGGAAAGTCGAAGCCAGGGGAGCTGACTAGTCCATCTTCGCGCCCGGGCAATGTTTCCCCCATAGTGCGGCAGCTTTCGTATAGTTGACACACGAGCGAGGCCGGGCGCTTCGTTCCGAAAGAGTTTCGCGATTGGCCTATGACCCGTTTCTGGGGGGTCGGTGCGAATGGGAACCATCAATCAAGGGAAGTAGGAAAATGGCCAGATCACGAATGGCTACCGTTCTTGCCGCCGCGCTGCTCGCGATCTGGGCCCTGCCCGGGATCGCCACCGCGGCGGATCCGTCCACATGCCAGGGCTTGGCACCCACAGTTGCGGGCGCGACGACCGGGCCCGACACGATCATCGGTACCCCGGGCGACGACGTCATCGTGGGCCTCGAGGGCAACGACTTCATCGACGGGGGCGGCGGCAACGACATCATCTGCGGCGGCAGTGGAGACGATGAGATCAATGGCGGAGCCGGCAACGACCAAATCTGGGGCGACACCGGACAAGACCTGATCCGCGGCCAGGCCGGTAATGACAAACTCCACGGGGGCCTCCACGACGACATGCTCTACGGAGCTGCCGGCAAGGACTTCTTGGCCGGCGGCGGCGGCAACGACACGCTGCGAGGCGGCAAGAAGGGCGACAGGATGTTCGGCGGCGGCGGCAACGACACTCTCATCGGAGCGTCGGGAGCCGACCGCTTGAATGGAGAAGACGGCGACGACACTCTCAGCGGCGGCGGCGGCTGGGATACGTTGCTCTACGGCAACGCGCCTTCGGCCGTCACCGTCAGCCTTGCCGCCGGAACCGCCACGGGTGGCGCCGGCAACGACACCGTTGTCGGTTTCGAGCATCTCGAAGGTTCCGAGTTCGCAGATACCCTCGTGGGAAACGCCGGCGTCAACATCATCAAAGGTCGCGGCGGCGACGACACGATCCACGGCGGCGGTGGCAACGACACGCTCGATGGTCAAGACGGCAACGACGACCTGAGAGGTGAGGACGGCGACGACCTCCTCGTGGGCCGCGACGGCAACGACGCGCTCCGCGGCGGGCCCGGGAACGACACGCTCAATGGCAACGCCGGCAACGACAGCGCCTACGGAGCTCTCGGTGCCGATGTGATCAACGGTGGGTCGGGCGACGACATACTCAACGGAGGCAAGAACGCCGACGTGATCAACGGGCACCCCGGCAACGACACCCTCAATGGTGGCGGCGGCACGGATGTGCTCAACGGCGGCCAGGACACCGACACTTGCATCAGAGGCGAGAGCAACACAAGCTGCGAGCTGTAACCCGGCCCGCACATTGAAACCAGAAAGGGCTCCGGACTCCGGAGCCCTTTCCCGGTTGGGGGCACTCAATCTCATGAACCACGTCCGTATCAAGCGCGTCGAGATGCTGCAGGTCGCAATGAGCCCGCGCCGGCCGCTGGTTGCGGCCCACGGGACGATTGAAGAGCGACCCGTCATCCTCATCCGGATCTGGGACGCGGACGGGGTTTACGGCTGGGGCGAGTGTGTCGCCTTTCCCGCGGCAGGCTACGTCGGCGAGACGGTCGACAGCGCGTGGCGTGCCTTGCAGGGGGGCATCATCCCCGCGTTGCACAATCGGCACTTTGAGTCACCGGACGAGTTGGCCACCTACCTTTCCGGTGCCGCCGCCCGAACGCCGATTGCTGCGGCCGCGGTGGAGATGGCAGCGTGGGACATGGTCGCTCGCCGCCAGGGACGCAGCCTCTCCAACCTCCTCGGCGGCACCCGCAACAACATCGCGACGGGCAAGACGATCGGCCTGGGGCCTTCCGCGACCCTGGCCGCCGACGTCGCCGAGGCGCGACGGGCCGGATATCAACGGATCAAGATCAAGGTCGAACCGAGGACGGCGTTGAGCACCGCCGCCGCAGCCATCCGAGCGGCCGATGGCCTCCCCATCGTCGCCGACGCCAACGGGAGTTTCTCGGCAGACGACATCGGGCCGCTGCGAGAGCTGGACGCGGTGGGACTGGCGTGGATTGAACAGCCCCTGCCTCCGGGCCTTCTCGGGGCTATCGCGGACCTGCAGGATTCGCTGGCGACACCGATAGCCCTCGACGAGTCGGCAAGCAGCTGCAACTCAGTTCGCCGCATCGTTGACATGCACGCGGCTCGGGCCCTCAGCATCAAGCCCGGCAGGCTGGGTGGGCACTCAGAGGCCCGCGCCGCCTACAGGCTCGCTCGCAATGCCGGGCTGAGCCTGTGGATCGGGGGCATGCTCGAGACCGGTGTGGGCCGGGCCCACAACCTGGCCCTCGCATCCCTCCCCGGCTTCGACCTGCCGGGCGACATGGGACCGAGCGCAGAATACTGGGACCGTGACCTCATCACGGCACCGATTGAGATGGTCGCCGGCCACATCGGCGTGCCGATCGGCTACGGGATCGGCGTCGAGGTCGACACCGAGTATTTGATCGCGGCGACGCAGCGCCGCCACGTCGTCAGATAGGGCACTAGTTGACGTAGGCGAGGGCCTGGGCATGCACCCAGCGGGCGGCAACCTCGGCGTACTTCTCCCCAGCCCGTTCAAAGTCGAGCGCGTCAAGAGCATCGAGTGACTCCCGAATCTGGGCGGCCGACTCATCGAAGGCCAGCTCGACCGCCGAGAACTGCTCGGCCACCGATGCGTAGTCGAGCTCGAGCATCGACCCGTCGGGGAAGCCCCGGAGCCAACGCTCCAGGTCCTCGACAACGTCGATGAGGCTGTCATCGAACCCGGCCCGGTCGATGATCTCAACCGCGCGCGACACCCTGTCGGCCGCCGCGTCGAGATCCGTCCGATAGCGGAGAGAGACCTCGCTCCCGATGTCGTAGAGCTCCCGGTCTGCCGGATCGAAGGCGCTGAACCAGCGCAGCGGCACCTGCCATGGAGACGTCAAGATGTGCGACCGCGCCTGGGGGGCTCCGGCTCTGATGCGGCGTAGTTCATCGGCGGCGCGCTGGACCGCGGTCGCCGGCAGCAACGACGCCCCCGGGTGAACGTTGCCGAAGGCAACGATGCCCTCCAACATCCTGAGCCGCCCGTGGCGGGGGCATACCAGCGTCTGGCCCTTCCACTCGACCCTGAAAGCATCGTCCTGGTCCGACTCCGCCCACATGAAGTAGCCGTCGGCGCGCACGACGTCCCGGCGCCATTGATGGGACGCAAGCGAACGAGCCTCACCGCGGCTGCTGGGCGAGTACACCCTGAGGTAGGAAGCACTGATCATCAGGCCCGATGCTAACTCGGTCCCGCGCGGTGCCGTCCGAGGTGTTCCCCGTCACGGCACTAGAATTGGAATTGGGCAGCAAGCTCGGCCCAGCCGTGGGGCCGGGCAGAACCAGTCCGAAAGGCAACAGCAGGTCGAAGGGCAACACCAGGTCGAGGGGCAACACCAGGTCGAAGGGCAACACCAGGTCGAAGGAGCTTTCCGTTTTGGGAGTATTCGAAGCGATAGGCACAGCCACCCATGAGCAGGTGGTGTTTGGCCACGACCCGGTATGCGGGTTGAAGACAATCATCGCAATCCACTCAACGGCACTCGGTCCCGCTCTCGGCGGGACCCGATTCTTTTTGTACCCGAATGAGCAAGACGCCCTGGACGACGTACTGCGCCTGTCGGCAGGGATGAGCCTGAAGTCCGCCGCCGCCGGGCTCGACCTGGGCGGGGGCAAAGCGGTGATCATCGGCAACCCCCATGAGCACAAGTCGGAGCGCCTGCTGCGTGCCTACGGGCGGGTGGTCGAGAGCCTCGGGGGACGCTATATCACGGCCGAAGACGTCGGAACGACAACAGCCGACATGGTGATGATCCGACGCGAGACCCAGTACGTCGCCGGCCTCTCGATCGAACACGGCGGGTCGGGAGACCCGTCACCGGCCACGGCCCGTGGAGTCATGGCGGCGCTGCGGCCGCTGGCAGCCCGGCTGTGGGATGACGAGGAGCTTGCCGGACGCAAGGTCGCGGTGCAGGGTGTCGGCAAAGTCGGCACCAGCCTGGTCGAAAGACTCACCAAAGCCGGCGCCACGGTGATCGCATGTGATGTCAACGGTGCCGCCCTGGAATACGTGCAGCGCGAGTACGGCGCCACCATCGCGGCGACCGACGAGATTTGGGACGTGGAGTGCGACATCTTCGCGCCGTGCGCCATGGGCGGAGCGCTCAACGAGCGAACGATCCCGCGACTTCGCTGCGCCGCCGTCGTCGGCTCCGCCAACAACCAACTGGCCACCCCTCAGGACGCCGAGCGGCTGGCTGAACGTAACATCACCTACGTTCCAGACTTCGTCGCCAATGCGGGGGGCGTGATCAACATCGCTCACGAAACGGGCGGATACGACTGGCAAAAGGCCGCGGCCGCCGTCGACGGCATCGCTGACAATGTCGCCTGCGTCTTCGATGTCGCCGACCGGGATCGGGTCAATCCGACGACTGCCGCGGTGCGCATGGCGGAGGCGCGAATCGAGACTATCGGAGGGCTCCAAACACGAATGGGCCCGGGAGGTGATCTGAAGAGATGTTGAATCTCGACAACACGATGAGCCACAAAGCGCTCGGCCTCAGCGATGAGCAAGTGGTCGACATGTACCGGTCCATGCTTCTCGCCCGCAGAGTGGACGATCGCATGTGGGCGCTCAATCGACAGGGCCGAGTTCCCTTCGTGGTGTCCGTCGCCGGCCACGAGGCTTCCCAGGTAGGCGCCGCCTTCGCCATCGATGCCAACCGCGACTGGTCGCTTCCCTACTACCGCGACATCGCCTACAACCTGGCCCTCGGGTTGACGCCTGAGGAGTTCTTTCTCGCGGTGTTTGCCAAGGCGACCGACCCGGCGAGCGGCGGCCGCCAGATGCCCAACCACTGGTCCGAGCCGGACCGCAATGTCTTCACCCACTCCTCGGTTATCGCCACCCAGTTCCCGCACGCCTGTGGCATCGCCTATCGGCTGAAGGTCGAAGGATCGGATGGCGTCGTCATCGTCACGTCGGGCGAGGGAGCCACCTCGGAGGGCGACTGGCATGAAGCCATGAACTTCGCCGGCATCCACCAGCTTCCGCTGATCTTCCTCATCCAGAACAACCTGTACGCCATTTCCGTGCCGTACGCTCAGGAGGTCGCCGGGTCGGTTGCGGAACGCGCCGCCGGCTACGGCATCCGCGGCATCGAGGTCGACGGCAACGACGTGCTTGCGGTCTACGGCGTCATGACGGCGGCCGTCGAAAGGGCACGCAACAAGGAGGGCCCGACGCTCATCGAGGCGCAGACCTACCGGTTGCGCCCCCACACGTCGGACGACGACGACAGGAAGTACCGCAGACCTGAAGAGGTCGAGATGTGGCGGCGGCGTGACCCGATCGAGAGCCTGCGGCAGTACCTCATCGAGGCGCGCCTCTTGAGTGAGAGCTTCGAGGAGACCCTCACCGAGGAGATCGACGGCCTCGTCGCCGACGCCGTCGCCGCGGCCGAGGCTGCTCCGGCCCCCACGGATGCGCTCAGCCACGTCTACGCCAACCCGATCGTTCCGTCCTCGGCGGTGACGACTATCGAGCAGGTGCCGGACGGGCCGCAAGTCAATCTGATAACTGCTGTCAACCGATCGCTTCACGACGCGATGGAGAACTCGCCGGACGTGCGCGTCTTCGGTGAGGACGTGGCCGACCCCAAGGGCGGTGTCTTCAAGGCCACGCTTGGTCTCACAGACGAGTACGGCGTCGATCGCTCCTTCAACGCACCGTTGGCGGAGTCGTTGATCATCGGTACGGCAGTCGGAATGGCTGCGGCCGGCGGAAGGCCAATCGCCGAGATCCAATTCGCCGACTTCATCCACCCGGCTTTCGATCAGATCGTCTCGGAAGCGGCGCGCATTCACTACCGCTCCAACGGCCGGTGGACTTGCCCGATGGTCATCCGGGTGCCCTACGGCGGGGGCGTGCACGGTGCGCTGTATCACTCACAGTCGATCGAGGCCTTCTACGCCCATGTACCCGGCCTCAAGGTCGTGGTGCCGTCGACACCGGCGGACGTGCTCGGCCTAATGCGCTCGGCGGTGGCCGACCCCGATCCCGTGATGATCCTCGAGCCCAAGCGGCTGTACCGCCTCGCCGAGGGCCCGCTGCCGGAAGGCGATTGGATCGTACCGCTGGGGAAGGCGGCGCTGCGCCGTCTCGGCGATGACTTGACGATCCTGGCGTACGGGACGATGTCCCACTACGCCGTCGAAGCCGCCGATCGTCTCACCGAGATGGGAGTGAGCGCCCGCGTTCTCGACCTGCGCTCGCTGCGCCCGCTCGACTGGCCATCGATCCAGCACGCCGTCTCCCACACCGGCAAGGTGCTCATCGTCCACGAGGACAACGAGTTCCTCGGCTTCGGGGCCGAAGTGGCCGCCCAAATCGGAGAGAAGGCCTTCGACTGGCTCGACGCTCCGATCCAGCGCTATGCCTCCCCGGAGGTGCCGACGTTCCCCTATTCGGGAGGCCTCGAGAGCCAGGTCATGCCCAGCGTCGACGGCATCACCGAACGCGCTCTCAAGCTGGCGAGGTACTAGAAGCCGGCGCGTACTGAGTACTTAGTACTTAGTACTGAGTACTTAGTACTTGATCCTCCCTAGTCTTCGCCGATGCAGCGCGGGGACGACCTCTTGACGACACCGCCGGGTCGAGTGGTGGCGACCTCGTTCGATCAGCTGTACAGCGAGAGTCGGGGAGAGATCTTCCGGGCGCTGGCCACCATCACCAACGATCGGGACCTCGCAACCGAGAGCGTCGATGCCGGGTTCACCGCGTGGCGCCGCCGGCTCCGCAAGCCAAAGCACGTCTCACCGGACGTGGGGGTGATGGCTCTCGCCTTCAAGTGGGCGCACAAGCAGATGGGCAAGAAGTCCCGCCAGGTGAGCGGGTTCCGCTTGTCCGGTCCGCCCGAGGACGCCGATCCCGCTTCACTGGATCGGTTCAAGCAGCTGTCGTTCGACGAGCGCGGCCTCCTCGTGATGCGCAGCGTCCTCGGATGGAACGACAGCGAGATCAGCCACGCCCTGGCGGCCGACGGAGTTGGCCCCGCGACACGAGCCCTCCTTACGCGGCTCGAAGGCGACGGCTACGACTACGAGCGAATGGCCCGGGCGCTCCAAGCGCGCGCCGCCACTTTCGTCGAGCCACTCACCCGGCTCGACGCAGTCAAGACCAAGGGTGCGGTGCAGAAGATCGGCGCCTTCGCCGCGGGCGGGGCGCTCATGGTCGCCACGGTCGCCGGGGCGGTGACGGTCATCGGCAACGCCGGGTCGTCGCCGCCGCAGCCGCCCTCCGGTAGCGCACCACCGACAGGGGCCGCCCCGGGCCCGGCGCTGACCGCAGACAACGTCGTGTGGGAGCGAGTGCCGCTCCCCGTATCCGGCGACAACATCATGGCGTTGGCCCACGACGGCACCGACTTCTACCTGCTGGGCACAGACGGCCGGGGCCGTCCCGTCATGATGCGGTCGAGCAGCGGTCTCGATTGGCTGGCGGCTCCGGGGCCGCCGGGAGCTCAGAACATGTGGTTCCAGCAGATGGTGGCCACGCCCGATGTTCTCGTTGTCGTCGGCGGCGGGGTCGACGAACGCCGCGGCGGAGAATCGACCCTTGTGTACGTCTCGAAGGACCGTGAGACGTGGAGCCAGGCGGAACTGCCGCTGGCGAGCTCGGTCGAGATAGCGGGTCGAGTCATCGACCTCCACACCTGGGTGGCTTCTGCCGCCGTCACCGATTCCGGGTTCACCATCATTGGCCAGCAGGGGGCCGAGTTCAATCCCGAGGAATTGCTCCGCGAGGTGGTCGATCCCGAACTCCTCCGTCACGGCTGGGGTCAAGACCCCAACGGCATGCAGTTCTACGACAACCAGGGTCGGGTCGCCCTGACGATGACGTGGGAGGAACTCGACCTGGATCCCGAGTTGGTCGCCCTCATCACCGGCAACCGCTCCATCGTGTGGACCAGCGAGGACGGTGTCGAGTGGAAAGTGGCAGAGACGGCCGGCCCACCGGGCGTCAACGGGATCGGCAATCTGGCGAAGACGAGCGCGGTGAGCGCCGCGCTCGCATACGGCGAATTCGGGCCCGCGCTGTGGTTGTACTCCGATGAGGAGTGGGTGCGTCCGGTGGCCGATTTCACGGCAACCGCGCTTACGACCTGGAACGATCAGCTGATAGTCGCCGGAGCCGCCAAGTCCGATGGCCGTCCAGGCGTATGGAGGACGAGCGACGGGATCACATGGGAGCAGGCCGACGTGCCGGCGGGGATCATCAACCAGTTCTTCACATCTGGCGACGGGATCGTTGGTATCGGATATGGCGCCGCCGCCGGCGTCGCGCTGGGACCGGCCGAGATTCAGGCCGGTGCCTTCACAGTGCTCGCATCGAGCGATGGCAAGTTCCAGGTCATCGATAGTGAGGGCACGACCGTGGTCGAGGTCTTCGAAGAGGATGTGACTCGTGCGGAGCAGATCACGATCACGCATCCCGAAACCGGGGAGATCGTCGTGGAGTTCGACGAGCGCGCCTTCGAAGAGGCATGGGAGGCCATCTACCGCGAGGCCGAGTTCGGCAACCCCGGCCGGGGCGGCCGTCCGGAGGTCAACATCCTCCTGTCACAAGATGGCTCCGGATGGACGGCGCTGCCGCTCGAAGATCCCAGTTTCCACCCCAGCGCCATTGCCCTCGGCAACGGCTCGATGCTACTGGTCGGGTGGAGCGAGGGAGGCGGGCTCCTCGGATTCGGGGGCGGCGGCCAACAGATGCTGCTCGCCCGGCCCGGCTGAGATCGGATCAGTCCTCGTTGAAGAAGTCGTGCCAGGCCAGCGCCAGCCGGCTGCGGTAGCCCAATTGCGGGATGCCGCGCGCCCGACGAGCGCGCAGTTCCTCCCTGACATCGCCCCGGGTGACGGTCCAGTAGATCACGTTGACGGCAACGGCGAACCACAGTTGGGGCCCGACTCCGGCCGCCACCCAGAACCAGGGGATGAGGAGGGCCGGCCCTATGTTGCGCGCGAAATACACCGACGTGAAGACGACGAGTCCCACCACGGCACCGGCGAGGGCTCCGACCGGAACCGCGAGCACATCGATCGCCAACAGGGCTCCGAGCAGGCTCGACTGGCCGCGCCCCCCGACGAACCGCCACCATACGGGCCACACGTGTCCCACAATCACCGCGATGGCGACAACTACTGCAGCCGTGAAGCCGTCCGTCGCCAGCCGGGCGCCCATCGTCGGCGCGAACGCCTTCAGCGCATCGAGAACGATCACCGCGAGGCCCCACTTCCAGCCGGCCCGCTCGAGCAGGCTCGTGGCGCTAACGCCTCGATAAGTCCAGGTCTCCTCGGTGCCGGGGACGGAGAAGTCGGTTTCAGAGATGTCCTCCCCGGGGACAATGATCCGGGCGGCGAGGCGAGTGAAGCTGATCGTGCCAATCAGGTAGCCGGCAACGGCCCAGAGCACCAGGTTCATGTCGACCCGGGCACTTCGTAGTCCGGATAGGTCTTGAAGTCGCCGATACGCTCCCGCCACGGACGCGGGTCGCGCCGGTAGCTGCGCAAGGCCCCCACCGCCTCCTTCCGGCTCCGCCACCAATACAGAGCGTTGGCGAGCAACGCGTAGGCAACAGTCCACCCGTCGCCCCACACCAGGAAGTACGGCACCAATGCCAGCGGCCACGTCTCGATTCCGAGGTAGGCACTACCCGCCGCCAATCCGATCAGGGCAAACACGAGGATCGTCACCAGCGGAGCCCGCCAGTCGATCACGAACAGCCCACCGAGAAGCGGCGAGATGCCGTAGCCACCGACGAAGCGGTGATAGACCGGGTACACGTGGCCCACCAGGACGGCTCCGGCCAGCACAACGTGCTCGGCGGAGTCGGGCCACAGCAGCCGGGCGACCAGAACCGGGAGCAACGCCTTGGCGATGTCGATCGTGCCGGCCGGAAGGCCACCGCGAGCCCCCTGGCGGGCCTGGAGGGCCGATGCCGATACGCCATGGACCTCTACGGAAGCGCCGGTGCCGTCGAGAACGACTTTGGTCCGCTCAAGGGCGCCGGCGGCGCGGCGCCTCCCAACGATGCGGGCCCCCGACAGCGACCCCAGGAGGTAGCCGGCGACCGCGGCGCCGACCAGCGTGAGGACGGAGCTCTCCATGCGGGGAAGCTAGCGCGTATCGCCGATCGGCTCCGCGGCAAAGGCCTAGCCCCAGAGCGATTCGAGGAAGTCGCCGACGACGTCGGAGTCGGTTACCAGGGCAATCGACGCGGCCGACTCGATAGACGGGGCTGCCGTGGTTTCCTCGAAGTGGGGGCGGGCCGGCTCGACGAAGCGACTCGGCGGGGCGTACGAGTGAGCGGAGTCGCCCCCGAAGCGGCGGTGGTAGTAGCGCTGGGGAACCGTCACTGTGAGGTGGTCTTTGGCGCGCGTCAGCGCCACGTAGAAGAGACGCCGTTCCTCGGCGAGGCCCCCGGGCTCGCCGAGAGCCATGTCGGAGGGGATGTTGCCGTCGCTGGCGTGGATCACGAACACGGCCCGCCATTCCCCGCCCTTGGCGGAGTGGATCGTGCTGAGGATCAGGTAGTCCTCGTCGAGGTGGGGCGGGCCCGCCAGGTCGCTCGTGCTGTTGGGCGGGTCGAGCGCCATGTCGGCGAGGAAGGTGGACCGGGTGCGGTGGGGTGACGCCATCTTGCCCAGTTGGGCGATGTCACCGAGACGCACCGTGGCGTCTTCGTAGCGACGATCGAACACGAGAGAGCAGAACTCGCTGAGCCGATCGATCTGGGCGGCCGGGGGCATCTCCGGCTCGGCGACCACGGCACGCAACGCCCCCTGCAGCTCGCTCAAGATGGGGCGAGATTCGGACGGAACCGCAAAGTCGAGCTCGCAGAAGGCGGCGACAACGGTGCCCCCAGCGACTTCAGCCTTGGCGACGGCCTGTTGCAGCATCCGCTGCGCGGTTGCCGGGCCCACGCCCGGGATCAGCTGCAGCACGCGGTTCCAGGCGAGCTCGTCATCCGGATTGGACGCGATCCGCAGCATGGCGGTGAGATCCTTGACGTGGGACGCCTCGAGAAACTTGAGCCCGCCGAACTTGACGAACGGGATGTTGCGCCGCCCCAGCTCGACCTCGAGGCCGGCCGAGTGGTGGCTCGTGCGAAACAGCACAGCCTGGTCGCGCAGTGGGATGCCGAGCTCGCGCAGCGCCAGCACCTGCTCACAGATGTGCTCGGCCTGCGTCGGCTCGTCGTGGCAAGTCACCAGTGCCGGCCGCGGGCCGTCGCGGCGAACCGACCACAGGTTCTTCTCGTAGCCGGACTCGGCTTCTCCCATCACCGCATTGGCAACCGCGAGCACCTGCGGAGTCGAGCGGTAGTTCTGATCGAGGGTGATCCGCTTCGTGTCCGCAAAGCGAGTCTCGAACTCCCACATGTTGGCCACCTCGGCGGCCCGGAAGCCGTAGATCGCCTGAGCATCGTCGCCCACGACCGTCGGCATTGCCGAGACACACATACCGGCCAGGATGTCGGCCTGGATACGGTTGGTGTCCTGGTACTCATCGACGAGGACCTGGTCGAACATCGTCGTTATCGCAGCGGCCGCCGGCGATTCGAGGAGCGCCCGCCAATACAAGAGGAGGTCGTCGTAGTCGATGACGTTGTGCTCCCGTTTGCGGACGGTGTAGTCGCGGAAGAGGCGGCGCATCGAGTCGACGTGCTCCGTGCACCAGGGAAAGTGCCGGGACGTGATCTCATCGAGCTTGGCCTGCTGATTGACCACGCGGCTGTAGACGGCGGCGATCGTCTCCTTCTTGGGGAACCTGATCCCCTTCTCCCCCAGGCCGCGCTCGGCGCGCAGCATGCCGAACAGCGCCTCAGTGTCGGCTTGATCCAGAATCGTGAAGCCCTCTGCCAGGCCCACCGCCGGGCTGTAGCGACGCAACAGACGGTGCGATATGCCGTGGAAAGTGCCGCCCCACACTCGCCCGGAAGTCTGCGTGTTCACGAGGCGATCGACCCGGCGCACCATCTCGGCCGCGGCCCGCCGGCTGAAAGTGAGCAGCAGGATGCGCTCAGCGGCGACACCGCCGTCGATGAGCCGGGCCACCCGGGCGACCAGGGTGCGGGTCTTGCCGCTTCCGGCCCCGGCCACAACCAGGAGCGGGCTGCCGTTGTGGTGCACGGCCGCGCTCTGCTCCTGGTTGAGACCCTCCGCCCATGGCCGGTCCCTCATGAGGTCTGAAGCGAACATACGTTCGACTGTAGCAGAGCGGGGCGCCATCGCGTCGACACCACCCCAAACGCGCGGGCGCACTCTGCCGGTTGCCGCACCGGCCCCACGCCTTCGTGATCCGGTTACCGTGCTCCCCATGTCAGAACACCCGATCGACCTGAGCCCTTCGGGGCCGCCGGACACACTCCTGCCCGCCGCACCGGGAGACGCAGTGGAAGCGCTGGAAGCGGCTCTCGCATCCGGCGACGACCCCAAGACCGCCGTCGCGGCATTAGTGAAGCAGTGGCCGCGCTACATCGATGCGTGGGCCCGGCTCGGTGAGTTGAGTGATGACGCCGTCGAATCCTACGCGTACTTCCGGATTGGCTACCACCGCGGCCTGGACGCGTTGCGTGCCAGCGGCTGGCGCGGCACCGGCTTCGTCCGCTGGAAGCACCCCACCAACCGGGGCTTTCTGCGGGCATTGATCGGACTGCGGGCGGCGGCTGCTCGGATCGGAGAACAAGACGAGGTCGAGCGAATTGGCGAATTCCTGCACCAGCTCGACCCGGACCTGGAGGTCTGACCGTGATCTTGCTCGACCGCCACGACGCGATATTCGTCCTGACGATGGACGGCGGCGAGAACCGGATGAACCGTCCATGGCTCGAAGCCGTCACGGCGGCCCTCGACAAGGTCGACGCCGCCGCGGAACCCAAAGCCCTCGTGACGACCGGATCAGGGAGGTTCTATTCGAACGGGCTCGATCTCGAACCGCTGATGGCGGCGGGACCGGAGTCGATGGCCGCCTTCGTCGCCGATCTCGAGAGGCTGTTCGCCCGGTTCATCGCGACGCCGTACATCACAGTTGCCGCCTGCAACGGCCACACGTTCGCTGCCGGCGCCATGCTGGCGCTGTGCCACGACTTCCGCGTCATGCGAACCGATCGCGGCTTCTTCTGCCTACCGGAGGTGGATCTGGGTATCCCATTCACCCCGGGCATGGATGGGCTCATCAAGCGGCGCCTCCCCCCGGTCGTGGCCCACGAGGTCATGGTGACCGGCACCCGCTACGGCGGCGAGGTCGCGGCCGCCAAGGGAATCGTCCATCACGCCGTCGCCCGCGCGGCGGTGCTGCCGCAGGCGATCGAGATCGCCGCCGGCCTGGCCGCCAAAGCCGGGCCGACGATGCGCGCGATAAAGGTGCGGATGTACGCCGACCTCATCG
>JBFISZ010000063.1:0-13602 GCA_041608315.1 Acidimicrobiia bacterium
AGCAGCGCGGCGAGGCGGAGGGGGCAGCGTGCGCCGCGAGACCGGGCGCGCCCGCGTCCGCGACCCACGGTTCAGCCGCGGGGGACCTGGTTCCAGGGGAGGTCTTTGTCGACGCGGGGCTCTCCGGGGAGGCCGAGGACCCGTTCCCCGATGATGTTCTTCATGATCTCCGATGTGCCGCCCTCGATGGAGTTAGCGCGGACCCGCAGGAAGCGGCGCCGAATGTCACCGCTGGCATCGTCGATCGACTCGGCTTGGAAGAACTCGTAGGAGTCGTAGCCCATGCCGGCGGGGCCCATCAGCTCGGTGGCGAGGTGGTAGATCTTCTTGTTGAGCTCGGCGTACACCAGCTTGCTGGTCGAG
Organism: Acidimicrobiia bacterium; assembly: GCA_041608315.1. Lineage (GTDB taxonomy): Bacteria > Actinomycetota > Acidimicrobiia > Spongiisociales > UBA5794 > JAHEJX01. The sequence goes on from JBFISZ010000063.1 coordinate 364, forward strand.
CCTTCCGGACCGGGCGTGCCCGCCGAAGCGTTGTGATTGGCCCGGATGTTGGTGAGGCGAGCCGCCTCGGCCTCCACCCACAGCTTCATTATCTCGTCACGGTCGCGCTCGTCTCCGCCGTACTCGCGCCACACCTCGATCAGCTCACCGATGGGACCGCTGTTGCGCGGCGAGACGGTGCCGCCGATGGCGACCCGCTCGTTCATCAAAGTCGTCAGCGCCACCCGCCACCCGGCGCCGACCGCGTCGATCCGATTCGAATCCGGGATGCGGAGGTCGGTCATGAAAACCTCGTTGAACTCGGCCTCACCCGTGATCTGGCGCAGCGGCTTGATCTCGACGCCGGGAGCCTTCATATCCATGAGGAAGTACGTCATCCCGAGGTGCTTTGGAGCTTCGGGGTCGGTGCGGGCCACGACCATGCCCCACTTGGCAACGTGGGCCACGGTCGTCCACACCTTCTGTCCGTTGAGGACCCATTCATCGCCGTCTCTGACGGCCCGGGTCGCCAGCCCGGCCACATCGCTGCCGGCTCCCGGCTCGCTGAAGAGCTGGCACCAGACCTCCTCGCCGGTGAACAAAGGCCGCAAGTATCGAGCCTTCTGCTCCTCGGTGCCGTGGGTCAGGAGCATCGGGGCGCCCATCCCGTGGCCGATGATGTGGAAGGAAGAGGGGCGGTGGGGCGTGACTTCGTCGAGGCGCTCATCGATGTGTTTCTGCAGCCGGCGAGACAGGCCGAGGCCACCCTGTCCCTCGGGAAAGTGCACCCAGGCCAGACCGAGGTCGTATTGAGCCCCCATGAATTCGAAGCGATCGCCGCGCGGGTCGTTTTCAGACAGGAGCTGGCCGAGCAGCTCGTCGATACGGGCCTCGGCCGTCGAGAGATCTGTGGTCATGACGGCAAGTTAGCCCTTTCGGTCGTCACCGGATTCAGCGCGCTTGCGGGCGCCTCGCTTCTCCGCCCACTTGACGGCGCCGATCGCGATGACGATCGGCGTGACGAACATCAAGATCTCGTCCCAATAGCCTTGGTGGGCGACGATCCACTCCACTTATCCCGCCAGAATGAAGAGGCCGAGGCCGGTCAGTGTCACCATGAGCACCAGCATCGCATACTGTGTGCGAACTGCCACATCGGAATCGAACTCGGCCAGCGCCCGGTCGTGGGCCAGCACGACACCGGCGATGTGGCCCAGCACGATGACGAGCACCTGGACGTACCAAACCCACAGCTGGCTCGAGGTGAACACGACCCGCCAATCGGCCGTGCCGAACAGATCCCAGCCGCGGCCGAAAGGGTCGCTGGCGGCATGAATCACTTGCTGGCCTTCGAAGACGATCAACGTGAAGTAATGGGCGAAAGCGTACGCGAACGCGATCGGCACGAGTGTGTGCGCAAAGCTGGCGGCGATCTCACGCGTGCCGCGTCCTCCGCCGGCGAGGTAAACGGCGAGACGGGACGCGCCGTAATAGGCGGCACCGATCAAGAGGCACGTGGCGAGCAAGGCGACGGTCTCGAACCACAGCTCGCGGCGGACGTCACCGACGAGGTTGGCCCACCACCCGGCGCCGGACATGCCGTCATAGGTCACGGTTCCGATCATGGCGATGATGAATGCGGCCGTCCCCGGGTAGGTCGGCATGTGAGGCAGGGCCACCAGCCAACGGCGCCGTTCGATCCCGGCCGGCCCCGCAGCGGGGGCGGAGGTGATCTCGGCGGGAGCGATGCGCGATATCACTCCGGTGTACATCTCGAAGGCAGCGCCGCAGTGCAAGGCCGTCTCCGGTCCGAGCCGGCGTGCCAGCGTGACGAGATACAGGCCGTACACGAGGGCCGCGATGGCCAGCGGCTGCGGCGAAGTGTTGTCGGGGAAGACGAGTTCGAGCCAGGTGAATGCAACGAAGGCCGCCACGGCCGGCCAGACGCCGAGGCTGTCGACAACCCCGGGTCGTTCGGGAACGTGCCGCGACGTGAGATGAACGAGCCTGCGATATGGGCTGATCCATCGCCACAGACCGCCGACCAACACGCACGCGAAGGGGATCACCAACCAGAAGACGATCCACACCAGGACCGGAGAGAGGCGGCTGGTGGTGGCGGTGCCCTCGAGCGGGCCGCCGGCCACGACGAGGGCCAGGCCGATAGTTCCGGCCGCAGCCAATGCTCGTGAGGCGATATGGGTCAGGCGGGAGGGTCGGGAGCGCCGCGCGTACTCACCCTGGAGGCGGGGCTCGAGCCAGGCCGAGCTGAGGGCCACAAAAGAGACCACGATCGCCAGTCCGGCGCCGACGATGAAGAAACTCAGCGGCACCGGCAGGTCGCTGCGACCACCGACATGGGCGACCAGCGCGGTCACTTGACCTCGATCACCACAAGCTCGAGACGGGCCGCCTCGAGCTCCACCTCGAACACGCCCGGAATCGTCGCCGCCACTTCGAGGACTGCCGGCTGCCCGGGAGCAACATCGGCCAGGACGTCGTACCCGTGGAGGTGCACCTCGTCCGTCACGTCCGCCGCAACGGTGACGACGAGGGTGCTGCCCAGGGTCACCGTGACCCTCCCCGGACCGGACACTTGACCGTCGGCGACGGCGATCTCGACGGTTGTCGTGTCCGCCGCCGTGGTCGATGTTGCCGCCGTGGTCGGCACGGGCGACGAGGTGGTTGCGGCATCGGTGGTAGCGGGGGCCTCGCTCGTCGTGGGGGGCGAAATCGAGGTGCCGGTTGTGCCGGGCGCCAAGGTCGTAGTGACCGTTGTCGTCACCGCGGTCGTGGTTGGCGCGGGACTATCGGCGCAGGCCACCGACACGATCGTCAGGCCGGCGGCTACCACAACCTGGCAGGCTCTCAGCGACATCGGCCGCAAGGCTAGTTCATCGCCCGGAGCCGATCTGCAATTCCTCAATGCACGCCTTGCATAACCATGCGACTATGCGTATATTCGCTGTCCCCATGAAGCCAGAACAACCCTCGGTCGGTGTCCTCGGCGCTTCGGGCTACGCCGGAGGTGAGGTCGTGCGCCTTCTCGACGCGCATCCCGGAGTCGTCATCGACCTGATCGCCGGTCACTCCACGGCCGGCTCCAGCCTCGAAGAAGTCCATCCGCAGCTCACCGGCGGCGATCGGGTCCTCGCGTCCCAGGAGGAGGCGCTGGAGGCCGATGTCGACCTGATGTTCCTGGCCCTGCCGCACGGCACCTCAGCCGGGCCGGCGATGACGCTTCTGGACCGGGGAGTGAAGGTCGTCGACCTCGGCAGCGACTTCCGCCTCTCCGACCTCGGCCGCTATGAGTCCGCCTACGGCCCGGGACATCCTCATCCCGATCAGCTCGGTCGCTGGCCGTACGGTCTGCCCGAGATGTGTCGTGACGAGATCTCCCGATCCGACCGGGTGGCCGTTCCCGGCTGCTACCCGATCGGGGCGATCCTGGCGATGGCCCCACTGGTGGCGGCCGGGCTGATCGACCCGACCGGGATCGTGGTCGACGCGATGTCAGGAGTGTCTGGAGCGGGCCGAGCCGCCAAAGCCGAGCTGAGCTACGGCGCCGTCGACGAGGGGGTGCGCGCCTACGCCGTGACCACTCACCGCCACCGCCCCGAGATGGAGCAGGCGATCGCCGCCTGGACGGGCCTCGACATCGCGGACGTCAAGCTTTCGTTCACCCCCCATCTGGTGCCGATGCAGCGCGGCATCCTGTCGACGTGCTCTGCCCCACTGACGGGCAATCCCGACGACGTGACGAGCGCGCTGCATAAGGCGTACGCCGGTGAGGCCTTCGTCGACGTTGTCGCCGATCCGCCGACGAGCCGTTGGGTGGTTGGGTCCAACCGCTGTGTCATGTCCCCCCATGTCGACGAGCACAGCGGTCGGGTCATCGTCATCGCCGCCATCGACAATCTTCTCACCGGCGCCGCCGGCCAGGCTGTGCAGTGCGCCAACCTCATGCTCGGGCTTCCCGAGGCTGCAGGCTTGCCCTTCGCAGGTTGGATGCCGTGAGCGTGGCCGTTCCTCGAGGTTTCACCGCCGCCGGTGTCGCGGCCGGAATCAAGCCGGGCGCTGCCCTCGATGTTGCGCTCGTCGCCGCCCCCGAGGGCACGGTCGGCGCCGCGGTGTTCACTGTGAACACGGCGGCGGCAGCACCGGTTCGTTTGAGCCGCAAGCACTTGGAGGCCACCGCGGCGGTGCGGGCCGTCGTCCTCAATTCAGGCGGGGCCAACTGCGCGACCGGATCTCACGGCGCGGAAACCGCAGCGTTGATGGCAGCTACCGTCGCGGGGCGCATTCGGTGCAGCCCGGCCCAGGTGCTCGTTTGCTCAACAGGAACCATCGGCTCGCAGCTCCCGCGGGCAGAGGTGTTGGCGGGGATCGAGGCTGCCGCCGATCGCCTCGCCGCCGGTGAGGTTGCCGGCTACATGGCGGCCCAGGCGATCATGACCACGGACAGCGTGCCCAAGCAGGCGGCCCATTCCTCCCCGGCCGGATGGACCGTCGGGGCCATGGCCAAGGGAGCCGGGATGATTCGACCCGACATGGCGACCATGCTCGCCGTGGTAACCACCGATGCAGCCGTCGCCCGGCCGGCGCTGCAGGCGGCCCTCGGCCGCGCCGTGGACCGGTCATTCCACGAGCTCAACGTCGACGGCTGCGCCTCCACCAACGACACTGTGATCCTGCTCGCCTCGGGAGCTACCGGAACCGTCCCGGATCCGGACGAGTTCGAGGCCGCCATCTCCGCCGTGTGCCGCGACTTGGCCGAGCAGTTGGCAGCCGACGCCGAAGGCGCCACCCGGGTCGTCATGCTCCACGTCTCCGGGGCGGATAGCGCCGAGCAGGCCCGGCACCTGGGAAGGGTGGTGGCCGACTCCGCCCTGGTGCGCACGTCGTTCTTCGGCGGGGACCCCAACTGGGGGCGGATCGTCGGAGCTCTGGGCACCGCGGCCGACGGCGACGCGGTGGACCGCGTCGACATCGACTTTGCCGGAGTCGCGGTCGCCCGCGGCGGCGCCGCCGTCGAGTGCGATCAGGAGGCGCTGGCCGCGCAGCTGGCAAGGGGCAACTTCACAGTCCGGGTGTCGCTCGGCTCGGGCCCGGGCGAGGCGCAGGTTCTGACCACCGACCTGACCCCCGAATACGTTCGCTTCAACGGGGGCCGCTCCTGATGGCGACCGGGCACTCGGTCCCCGATCCGGTCAAGAACCGGATTGCTCGCACGATGGGCAAGGCGGTCATCTTCAGCGAAGCCTTGCCGTTCATCAAGCGGTTCCGGGGCAGCATCGTCGTGATCAAGTACGGCGGCTCGGCGATGGTCAACGAGGACCTCCGCGAGACCTTCGCGGACGATGTGGCGATGCTCCACTACGTCGGTATCAAACCGGTGATAGTCCACGGTGGCGGTCCCCACATCTCGGCGGCGATGGGCCAGCGCGGCATGGAACCGCAGTGGGTCGACGGCCTGCGCGTCACCGATGCCGACACGATCCGCGTGGTGCAGTCGACTCTCGCCGGAGAGATCAACCCGGACATCGTTCGGCTGATGAACTCACACGGCGCCGTGGCGACCGGTATCAGCGGCCTCGACGGCAACCTCTTCGTAGCCCAGCCCAAGGACGAGCGCCTCGGCTTCGTCGGCGAAGTGACCGAGATCAACCCCGGTCTGATCAACAGCCTGCTGTCCGGGGGCTACGTGCCGGTGGTGGCCCCGCTTGCGCGAGGGACCGACGGCAAGACCTACAACCTCAATGCCGACACGGCGGCGGCGGCGCTGGCCGTGGCCTTGGGCTCCCGCAAGCTCGTGTACCTCACCGATGTCGAAGGCCTCTATCGCGACCTCGGTGATGAGGATTCGCTGGTGTCACGGGCGATTGTCCCCGACCTCGAAGCCATGGTGGCGGCCGGCGGCGTGTCGGCGGGCATGCTTCCCAAGCTGCAGAGCGCCATCGACGCCATCGCGGGCGGGGTGGAGCGAGTCCACATCCTCGACGGCCGCATCCAGCACTCGGTGCTCCTCGAGATCTTCACCGCCGAAGGGATCGGCACGATGATCACCAAGGCGCCGGAGCCGGTGCCGTGAGCCCCACCAGCGAAACCCGCAACGCCCGCCGCCGGATGATGCGACGGTTGCTGGCCGAGGGTTCGATGACCAGCCAGAAGCAGCTGGCCGAGGCGCTGGCCGAAGCCGGGTTTGCCGTGACCCAGGCAACGGTCTCGCGAGATCTGGACGCACTGGGCGCGGTGCGCGTCAAATCGGACGACAACGGCCTGCACTATGAGATTCTCGACGATCGATTCGCGTTCCGACCTGGGGTCGAATCGGCTGCCCGGGCCATGAGCGAGTTCGCCCAGTCGATCGCGGCGTCGGGAAACCTGGTAGTGGTCCACACCGCTCCGGGGGCAGCACATCTTCTGGCAAGTGCTCTCGACGGTGCCGGGCTCGACGACGTCATCGGGACCGTTGCCGGCGACGACACGATCTTGATCGTCGCCGCCGACGGCGTCTCGGGGGCAAGTCTGGTGGAAGTACTCGAATCGATGGGAGCAGGCTGATGGTCAGGGATATCAAGCGGGTCGTACTGGCCTACAGCGGCGGACTCGACACCTCCGTGATCCTCAAGTGGATCCAGGAGGAATACGGCGCCGAGGTGATCACCTACACCGCCGACGTGGGCCAGGGGGAGGAGCTGGGCGAGGCGGTCGACAAGGCCTTGCGGACGGGTGCCGTCGAAGCGGTTGCGGAGGACCTCCGCGACGAGTTCGTCGCCGACTTCGTCTTCCCGGCGCTGCGGGCCAACGCCATCTACGAGGGCTACTACCTCTTGGGAACCTCTTTGGCGCGACCCATCATCGGCACGGGCCTGGTGGAGGCCGCCGAGCGCTTCGGGGCCGATGCCATCTCCCACGGCGCCACCGGCAAAGGTAACGACCAGGTTCGCTTCGAGCTGACCGCCTTCGCGCTCAAACCGGACATCAAGGTGATTGCCCCCTGGCGGGAATGGGATCTCAAGGGCCGGGCCGACTGTGTCCGGTACGCCGAGAAGCACGGGATCCCGGTCCCGGTGACCCCGGACAAACCGTATTCGATCGACGCCAACCTGCTCCACATCTCCTACGAAGGCGGCGTACTGGAGGATCCTTGGGAGGCACCACCGAAAGGCATGTTCAACCTCACGGTCGATCCATGGGAGGCGCCCGACATCATGGAGACCGTAACCGTCGGCTTCGAGCGGGGCACTCCGGTCTCACTCAACGGCAAAGCGCTCGATCCGGCGCCGTTGCTGACCCGGCTCAACGAGATCGGTGGTGCCGCCGGTGTCGGCCGGGTCGATATCGTCGAGAACAGGTTTGTCGGCATGAAGAGTCGCGGTGTCTACGAGACGCCGGGAGGCACGATCCTTCATCACGCCCACCGGGCCGTCGAATCGATCACGCTCGATCGGGAGGTAATGCACTTGCGCGACGAGCTGGCGCCGCGCTACGCCGAGATGGTGTACAACGGCTTCTGGTACGCCCCGGAGCGCGAAGCGCTCCAGGCCTTCATGGACGACATTCAGCAGCGGGTGAACGGAGAGGCCCGCCTGACGCTCTACAAGGGCAACGTCATCGTGGACGGGCGCCGCTCCGACGATTCCCTCTACGACGAGGCGACAGTGACCTTCGAGGAGGATGACGTGTACGACCAGGGAGATGCCACCGGATTCATTCGCCTCCAGTCGCTGCGGCTGCGCACGTTCGCCGAGAAGCGCATCGGCGAAGGCGAGTAGGCGGGCCGTGAGCCTCTGGGGAAGCCGCTTCGACGAGTCACCCGACGAGGTGTTGTGGGCGTACACGGTCGACCCGGCCGATCGCCGGCTGCTCCTCGATGACCTGGCCGGGTCACTCGCTCATGTCGCGATGCTCGAACAGGTCGGCCTGCTCGACGCCGATGAGGGCCCGGCGCTGCGGGCCGGCCTCGAGTCGGTGCTGGCGGAAGCTCGGGGGGGTGAGTTCCCGTTCCTCGATACCGACGAGGACGTCCACTCGGCCGTGGAGCGCCGCCTCGGCGAGTTGATCGGGCCGCTGGCCGGCAAGATGCACACGGCCCGATCGCGCAACGACCAGATCGCCCTCGACCTGCGCCTCTATATGCGCCGGGCGGGGGCCGATCGCATTGCCCAGATCGAGTTGCTTGCCCTGGCGCTCACGGATGCGGCGGAGGATGTCGGCAGCGTAGTGGTGGCGACTTATACCCACCTGCAACAGGGTCAAGCGGTCCCCCTGGCCCATCACCTGCTGGCCTATGCCTGGATGGTGCTGCGCGACCGGTCCCGGCTCGAAGACCTTCTGCAACGCCTCGACGAGTCCCCCCTGGGGGCCGGGGCTGGCGGCGGTACGTCGCTGCCGATCGACCCGGCGCTGAGCGCAGCGCTCCTGGGGTTCGCCACCACATTCGACAACTCGATCGATGCGGTCGCCTCGCGTGACCTGGCGGCGGAGTTCGTTTTCGTGGCCGGCCAGGCCATGGTGACACTGTCGCGCCTGGCCGAAGACATGGTGCTGTGGGCGAGCACCGAGTTCGGGTGGGTCACGTTCCTCGATCGGCATACGACCGGGTCGTCGGCGATGCCGCAGAAGAAGAACCCCGACATGGCCGAGCTGGCACGGGGCCGCGCCGCCGGTGTCATCGGTGACGTGGCCGCCATCCTCAGTCTCCAGAAGGGGCTCCCCATGGCGTACAACCGCGACCTCCAGGAGGACAAGCGGTTCGTCTTTCACGCCGATGACACGCTGAGCGCCACTCTCGGTGCCTTGCGCGTCATGATCGCCGGGGCCACCTTCGCGCCACCGCCGCCGTCCTCTTGGGTGGGCGCCCTCGATCTGGCGGAGTCCTTGGTCCGCCGCGGGGTGCCGTTTCGCGAAGCGCACCACATCGTCGGAAGAGTGGTGGTCGAGCTGACGCGACGCGGCGAGGTTCTCGGTGATGCCACGCTGGACTTGCTGCAAACCGTCGATGGGCGCTTCGCGGCCGAGGATCTCGAGACGCTGTCGCCGGAGAGCTCCGTGCGGAGCCGCGGTAGCTCCGGGGGCGGTTCGCAGCCCGCCGTGGAGGCCCAGATAGCCAAGATTCGTGACCTACTCGGCTGAACCGTCGGGTGCCGACTGAAGAGCTCCCCAATCGGTAGGTCGGCGGACTCATTTCGCTCCGCCAGGGCAATTCGCGCGTTACAAACCGGGCACGATGGTGTCTAATGAGGGTGCGAGCCTGAGGGGGCATCGCTCAGGATGCATCGCAAGATGCAATGTTTCCGTCGCCAGGAGGCGGAGGCAGTAAACACCTCGACGGTGGGACGGGTCGAACGACTCGAAGGGTCGAGGGTTGAGACAGCCTTCTGTCTCGGTGCCGGTAGGGCAGGCACCGAGACGGAAGACTGCCCAGGCGGCTTTGATCGACCTTTGCGGGTCAGGAACGAAACACTTCGGGCTGCTCCTCATTGAGGGGCAGCCCGACTTGTAACCGGTTGCGATTAGGCCGCTTCACCGACGGCGGGGTCGCAGAAGCCGCATGGGGATGGGCAGCGGACCACCACCTCGAAGTCGAAACCGCCTTCCGTCAGCAGGACAAGCGACCGGTCGATAGCGGCGGTGCCAGAGGTATCAGCCGGCGAACGCCGGGTAGTGGGCAGTTGGTTGCGGGCTCGTATCGCATTCATGGGCACAACATATCGGCCGGGTGTGACACTTCTGCAGGATGCGCCTCAGGCGGCGAGCGGCACCACGTAGCGCCAAGTCGCCACGAAATGAAGCGACGTCGCGGCCACGACCATCACGTGGAAGAGCTCGTGGTACGAGAACACCCGAGGCCACAGTCGGGGCCGATTCGTCACCAGAAAGACCATGCCGACGGTGTACAGGACCCCGCCGAGGGCCATGAGGGCCGCCGCTCCCGCTCCGGCGCGGCGGAAGAACGGGATCATGATGAAGACGGCCAGCCAGCCCAAGGTGGTCATGAGGGCGATGGCGAATGAGCTTTGGTCGCGTGGAAAGAAGGTCTGTTGCCCGATGCCGACGAGGGCGATGCTCCAGACGATGGAAAGGGTGGCGCCGCGCAGCCAGCCGTCGAGGACGATCCAAGAGATTGGCGTGTAGGTCCCGGCTATCAGCACAAAGATCATCGAATGGTCGAGACGCTTCATACGCCTCTTCCACCGCTCCTGCCAGGGGATCGAGTGATACAGCGAGCTGGTTGTATAGAGCGCCACCATGCCAACTCCGAATACCGCGGCCGCAATACGCCCTCCGGTGGTGGGAATCCGCAGGACGAGGGCAATCGATCCGGCCAGCGCGGCCACCGCGGCCATGCCGTGCAGGAACCCGCGGACGGGGTTCTGCATCTTGCCGAGTGTGATTCTGGGGCGCTCCACTCGGGGGAGAATAGGTGATGGGGGTCGCAAGACGCGCTCGTTGTGCCTGATCGCGTGATGAGGGCGCTACCGAGCACAACGAATGTCTGCGCGAAAGCGGCGCACAACTTGCGGCGTGCCGTAGTGTCCAGCAGAGAGTCGGATCAAGTCGCCGAGCCCGGGCGACGAGTAAGAGAGTGATGAATCTCAACTCGATAAAGGCTGTCGTCAAGAAGCCGCTCTACCGGATCTACGAGAGCCGGATCCTGCGGTTTCTCGATCGAGACCTCCTTCCGAAGCACATCGGGGTGATCCTCGACGGGCACCGCCGCTACGCCAGGGCCGAGGGCCTGGCGCAGGTGCGGGAGAGCTACGAGGTCGGCGCCGAGAAGTTCTTCGAGTTCCTGCAGTGGACCCACGAGTTCGAGATCCACGCCGTCACTTGCTGGCTGCTCTCGAAGGAGAACCTGGCGAGACCGGCGGAGGAACTGGCCCCGCTCTGTGAGGTGCTGGGTGATCTCGTCGACCGATTGCCGGCGGCCATCGCCGAGCGCGACATCGAGCTGCGCTTCATCGGCAGCCTCGATCAGCTCCCCAGCGACTTGCGGGCCGCCGTGAAGCGCTCCCAAGATCTGAGCCGCCCCGGCAACCGCAGGCTCACCATCGCCCTCGGGTACGGCGGGCGCCAGGAGATCGTGGACGCCGCCAAGGACATGATCGCCAAGCTGGCGGCGGACGGTCTCGCCGCGGAGGCAATCGCGGACAAGGTGGATGCCGACATGCTGGCGGCGCACATGTACAGCCCGGACGTTCCCGACACCGACTTGGTGATCCGCACGTCGGGCGAGGCCCGCCTGTCCGGCTTTCTTCTCTGGCAATCGGCGTACGCCGAATACGCCTTCGTCGATGTGCTCTGGCCGGAGTTCCGCCGCGTCGACTTCCTCCGATCCCTCCGCGAGTTCACCCACCGCGAGCGCCGCTTCGGAAAGTAGATCTTCGGGCAAATCAGGATTTGCTCGAGTGTCTCGGCGACGCTTCGGCCTCGCCTCCCGCTCCCCTCGAAGGCGCGCTGGAGATCCACCCACGTACTTTGTACTTTGTACTCAGTACTCAGTACTTTTCCCCCATGAGCACCCACAGCGCCGTTCCCGATCCTCGCAACGAGACCATCCAGATCTACATCAACGGGGAGTTCTTCCCCCGGGACGAAGCCAAGATCTCCGTGTTCGACAGCGGATACCTCGTCGGCGACGGGGTGTGGGACGGCATGAGGTTCCACCAGGGCCGCTTCATCCACATCGAGCGCCACCTCGATCGGCTGTTCTCCAACGCAGCCGCCATCGACCTCGATATCGGCATGACCCGCAACGAGGTGGTGGCGGCTCTGCAGGCGACGGTCGCGCGCAACAACATGGAGACCGACGTCCATGTGCGCCTGATGATCACCCGCGGCAACAAGAAGACGCCGTCACAGCACCCGGCCAACACCGTCGGGGGCCCCAATGTGGTCATCATCGCCGAGCACAAGGTGGCCTCGCCGGATGTCGCCGCACGGGGCGTCAAGCTGTTCACCTCGACCGTGCGCCGCCCCGGGCCCGACGTGCTCGATCAGAAACTGAACTGCCACAGCAAGCTTCACGAGGTGATCGCCCTGATCCAAGCGATGAAGGCCGGTGCCGACGAGGCTCTCATGCTCGACGTCACCGGTGCCGTCGCCACGTGCAACGCCACCAATTTTTTCATCGTCCGCCGGAGTGAGGTGTGGACCTCCACCGGCCAGTACTGCCTCAACGGCATCACCCGGGCGCTGGTGATCGAGCTGTGCCGGGCCGACGACATCCCGGTTCATGAGCGGGACTTCTCGCTCAGCGACGTCTATTCAGCCGACGAGTCCTTCGTGACCGGCACCTTCGGCGGGCTGACACCGGTGACCGAGGTCGACGGCCGGCTCATCGGCGGCGGCGTCGTTCCCGGCCCGATGACGCAGCGTCTCACGGGCCTGCTCCGCGAGGCCATCGAGGCCGCCGCCCATGAGTAGCACGACGACCCGCATCAACATGATCTCGGGGCCGCGGAACATCTCGACGGCGATGATGTACAGCTTCCGGTCCCGCCCGGACACCTCCGTCTTCGATGAGCCGCTGTATGCCCACTACCTGGCGGTGACCGGAATCGATCACCCCGGCCGTGAGGAAACGATGGCGTCGATGCCGGTCGACGTCGGCGAGGCGATCCGGACGCTGCTGTTCGGCGACTACCCGACGCCAATGGTCTTCTTCAAGAACATGGGCCACCACATCGCCGGGCTCGGCCTCGACCTCGGGTTTCTCGACGAGCTGACGAACTTCTTCCTCATTCGCGAGCCGGTGGAAGTGATCACCTCGTTCATCAAGAACGTGCCCGACATGACGGCCGAGATGACCGGGCTGCCCCAGCAGGCCGAGCTCCTCGACCACCTCGTCGCCTGCGGCGCGGACCCCATCGTGGTCGGCTCCCGCCAGATCCTCGAGGACCCGGAGGGCCAGCTGCGCTCCCTGTGCGATCGGCTCGGCATCCCCTGGGACACCGCGATGCTGTCATGGGAGGCCGGCCCCAAGCCGGAGGACGGCACCTGGGGGAAGTACTGGTACCACCGCCTCCACGAGTCGACGGGGTTCGAGCCGTACCGTCCCAAGGACGATGTGGTCCCCGACCGGCTGGCCTCTGTGGTGGCCGAATGCGAGCCGGCCTACGCCAAGCTGGCGGCCCACTTGCAGTAGTCCTGTGCCGGGAACCCGAAATAGGCGCCCGATCGTCACAGCACCATGATGGGACACTATTCACGATGGATCGCGCTTTGCGGCGCACTGGTGATCGTGCTGGCCGC
>JBFISZ010000064.1:0-13592 GCA_041608315.1 Acidimicrobiia bacterium
CCGGAACGCGCATCTCCTCCAAGGTTCGGAGCACGCCGATGTGAGCCAGGCCGCGAGCACCCCCCCCACCGAGCGCCAGCCCGATGCGCGGCCGGTCGGCGGTGTCGGACTGCTCGACGCCGTGGGTCGTGGTCCAACAAAGGTAGTCTCGGCCCGGTGGGCGCGGTCTTCAATTCGACGGGGCATCGGCTCGAGCTTCCCGACATCGTCTCGGGCGACGGAATCCATCTCATCGACGGCGCCGGCAACCGTTACGTGGATTTCGGGTCAGGCGTGTGGTGTGCCGCGCTCGGGCACGGTAATCGTCGCGTCAACGACGCCATCAGGGCTCAAACCGAAGCGCTCACTCACGCCGGATTCTGCTACTCCCATCCCATCGTGGAAGAGGCGGCGGCCGCCATTCTCGCCGTGTGCGGTTTCCGCGACGGCGCGGCTGTCTTCCTGAGCTCGGGGAGCGAAGGAATCGAATATGCCCGCCAGGTTGCGCAGACGATCACCGATCGCAAGCGTTCGTTGACCTTCCACGACGCATACCTGGGCTCGTTCAGATCGGTGCTCGACCGAGGCCGCGACTGGTTCGTCCTGGACTGGGAAGCCTGCCGCCGGTGTCCGGGGGGGCAGCGGGTGGCCGAGTGCGATCACCTCGATGAGATCCCCGATGACGTGTCTGAGTTCCTCTTCGAACCGGGGAGCTCCTCCGGTCAGGTTCGCTTCGCCCCAGCCCCGTTGGTACGCAAGGTCGTCGATCTCGTTCGAGGCAACGGCGGCAAGGTCATCGCCAATGAGGTGACGACGGGTATTGGCCGGACCGGGTCCTGGTTCGGCTTCGATCACTACGACATCAGCCCTGACCTGATCGTCATGGGGAAAGGCATCGGGAACGGCTACCCGGTGAGCGCCGTGGCGATGAACCGTGAGACAGCCGGTGATTTGGAAGCGACCGGCTTCAAGTACATGCAGTCACACCAGAATGATCCGCTGGGAGCGGCTGTGGTCAAAGAGGTCATCGCAACCATCCAGGATGAGCGTCTGATCGAAGGCTCCGTCGCCAACGGTGTGACGTTCCTCGATGCCCTGGAGGGTCTCCTCACGTACCGGGCCGTTCTCGCCGTGCGCGGTCGGGGCCTGATGTTCGCGCTCGATCTGCCGGACGAGAACACCGGCCGCGAGGTCTTCGCCGCACTCCTCGAACAGGGCTACATCGTCTGCCCGCGGGGAGCAACGCTACGGATCGACCCGCCGCTCATTACCAACCAGGACGAGTTCTCGTCCTTCGTTCGGGCTCTCGGCGACATCGTGGCCGCGATCTGACTTGGTCGACTGAGGTGTCCAGGAAGGCAGTCTCGCTCCGCCCGGGGAGCGCGCACGAGTAGGTGTGAGGCGGGTAAGTCGCCTCGCGGGCGCCCAAGACGGCCAGCCGGTCACCGCCGACGGCGAGGTGCGGAACGCCGACTTCAGCCGGCGCAGGGCCGTTCCTCCTCTCTAGGGTTCATGCGATGGAAATCAGATTCGGGTTGCAGCTCTGGAATCAGGTGTACACATGGCCTGAAGCTCGCGACGCGGCGCGCAAGGTCGAGGCTCTCGGCTATGACCAGTTGTGGACCTGGGAACACGCGTTGGCGTGCATGGGTGCGCCGGATCAGGACACATTCGACGCCTACACGCTGTTGACAGCTTGGTCCCAGGTCACTTCGCAGCTCGAGTTAGGCGTCTTGACGGGCGCCAACACGTTCTGGAATCCGGGTCTACTAGCCAAGAAGGTGACGACGCTAGATCATGTGTCGGGTGGTCGGGCGATCCTGGGGCTAGGGGCAGGCTGGTTCGAGCCGGAGCACACGGCATTCGGTATTGAGTTCGGATCAGGGTTCGGGGACCGGTTGGCGTGGCTCGACGAGTCGGTCGGTGCTGTGCGCAGCCTGCTCGACGGGAAGACGGTGACGTCGCCCGAGAACGGGCACTACTCGCTGACCGAAGCTCGATTGCATCCCCTGCCGGTTCGGGACCGTCTACCGATCCTCGTTGGCGGTGGTGGCGAACGCAAGACCCTGCGCACCGTTGCTCGCTATGCCGACATCTGGAACTGGGTTGCGCTCGAAGATCTCGACCTGATGCGTCACAAACACGCGGTGCTCGAGCAAAGATGCGAAGAGGTCGGACGCGACCACACGGAGATCGAGCGTTCCGCGTTCTTGAGCCCGGTCATCAGAGACACTGAAGCCGAAGCGCTTCGATTCTTCCGCACGCAGATGGAGGCCAATCGCCTGGATGAGTCTGTGCTGGACGACGACGACATCTACGTCACGACACCGCAGCGCATGACCGAGCTCATGATCGACTGGAGAGAAGTCGGAGTGACCTCGTTCATCATCGAGGTGGCGGCACCATTCGACGAAGAAACGGTCGAGAGGTTTGCCACTGAGATTCGCCCATTGGTGGAGGCGGGCTAGCGGAGCGGAAGTGGGACAGCCTGCCCACCGGTTCTTTTCGACCTTCTACCCGAGCTCTCGCGTTTGCCAGTGCTGGCATGTCGATTGACACCGCCGCGGCTCGGTTCCCGCGGCCCGGCTGAGCGAATGGCTGCACCACTCGGGTCAGCCTGGTCAGCGCGAACGACGTCGGCCACATGGCGCCGTCGTCGAGGTTGGCGGCGTCCTGGAAGAAGCAGACGACCCTGCCGTCTCGAGCGTAGGCGGGCATGCCGTACCAGGTCTTGGGGGTGAGCTCGGGGGCCGGCCCGGGTGATTGTCTCGTGGAGTCGTTCGGCGAGGACCGGGACGAGAGACATCTCGAGCGGGCTCACCTCTCGGCTGGGCCCCCCGGCGTGAAGAGCTCAGCCGGTTTCCTGCCATCCGGATCGGAACCCTTCCGAGGTCGACGGCGTCATATGACCGTGAGCACATTACGGGCCGGGATCGCTGTGATGGTGGTGAGCCTGTTGGGCGCCGGTTGCGGTGGCGTCTCCGCCGACCCAGGCCCGGCGCCGACTTCGGTGGCGACATCGTCTCCGGGCGGTTCGTCATCGACTACCGAGGGACCGAGCAGTCCCGACCTCGCCGCTCGCGTTGTTGCATGGTGCGGCGAGCAGACCGTCGACTTCTGCCGCTGGGGCCTGGAGACGGTGGGCTTCGAGCGTACCGCCCCGCGCCTCGAGTGCTTGATCGCCTCGTCGTCGATCAACGAGTTCATCAACAGTGAGTGCAACCGCGATCCTCAGCCGCCCCCGACCACGATCCCGGACCCGACGGTGACCGTTCCGCCGGCCGATTTCGCCGCGCTGACCTCGGTGGAGCAGTGGATGCGCCGCGTGTTGACCGAAACCCATCCCGATGATCCGGTCGAAGCCGGCGTTGTGCTGGCGAAGCCGGCTTCACTCGGTGATGCGGACGGGCTGGTGACATCGCTTGGTGCTCAGCCGTTGGCCGTCTGGCGACGCGACTGGGTTTGCTTCGACGCGTACGCGGAAAACGGGTTGCCGGGCTGGCCGGGGCAAGCGGCCCGCTTCGCCTATCTGGATGGGTCGGCCGAGGCCGGTCGGATTCGCGCCGCCGCCGAAGCTTCAGGGGAACCGATCTTCGGTCGCGACTTCTTCGAAGCCCAGCTCACCCTCCTCGTTTTGGCGAGCGAGGCGGTCCACGAACCCGGCGTGGAGATCGAAGCCGTGGTGGCTGGAGTGCCGTTACGCGATGTGGAGGCGATCGAGAATGCTCCGGGTGTCGCCACGGTCCGCGTTCTGCACGCCTCCGAGCGAGGTATCTGGCCCGAAGACCTGACTCCGGCCGATGCCCCCGACTGCGGCTGAGGCGGGGAGTGGATGGTTGTCCGGCTGTGCTGTTGGGGCCCGGCGACGACGGTACCCGGCAACGGACGCCCCCTCGCCGTCGATCCAACGCGGTGTCGGCACGCGGAGGCGGTCTTCAGTCGCCGATCCACAGGGTGCGTTCGGTGAGCAGCTTCTCGATGCGGGCTTGCAGCTCGGCCTCGAGATGAGCTGCGTCGTTGTAGAAGGTGATCGGGTAGTCGCGGAGATCGAAGTGCACGTCGGTGCCTTCCTCGGCTATGAACAGCACGGGCTTGCCCAGAGCCTGGGCATAGCCGGCCTCGTAGTACACGTTGGGGCGATCACGGGACAAGTCGCACACCACGTAGTCCGAGTTGACCAGGGCATTCATCATGACATCCGTGATCCGACGGTCGACGGCGTGGTGGTCGTCGGCGCGCTTCGCTTCGACGCCGCAGCTCTCCCATGCCGTCTTGATGGCCGCAAAGACCGACTCGAGGTGATCGTCGTCGGCCTCCATCGGCATGATGATGAACGCTTCATGCCTCACGTTGGCGTTGAGGGCCACCCGATAGCCGGTGGGCGCAGTGGCCGCGCTCTCCCAGATGGCATCGAAGTTGGCGGATAGCCGGTCGTACAGATCGTCCGGCTGGTTGGGGTCGTTGACGAGGATCATCCACGGGTTGCGGTCGGCGCCCCGGTTGTCGAGGAGGAGACCCTTGGCGACGAACTCCGAGATGATGTACACCGGCGCCTCGGTCGGACGGTCGTAGAACCGGATGTGAATCGGGAGACCAACCGTGACCTCCTGGAACTTTGCGAGTAGGTCACGAAACTCGAGTATCGGAGCGTTGGCATCGGCTCGTGGCGGGGATGGCAGCTCGTAGTCCGTGAGGTTGCACACCTCTTCGATGAACTTGTTGATCCACAGGCTGCTCTTGAAGAAGGGGTCGGGGGACTCGTTGGTGTTCGACTCCGCGAGCGCCTGGGCTCGGGACCGTGCCAACTGGGAGTGCGGATTCACGGCGAGGATCTCGAGTTGGAACCGTCCCGGGTTGTCTTGGAGATCCTTCACCATGTCGCGAAACAGGGCCTTCGGGAAGCTTCCGAAGAAAGTGTCGATGAGCCGTACCGATGCGTAGCCCTCGCGGGAGAAGCCGCGTCGTTCCAGCTTGGACTGCTTGTACAGCTCGTCGAGCTGGCGGTTTATCCGGTCACCCTCGGGAACGAAGCTGTGAAAACCTTGGAGCGCTTGGAACGCCGGCTCCAAGCTTTCGCTGATGGTCATGAGGTCCCCCTCGCAGAACGTCTCGTCTCGCTGGCGGCGATTCTACGCCGGCATCCGTTGTGCCGGAGCGACGCCTCTATCGACTCACCCACTATCGACGAGGGCTCAACTCCGAGCCGCCATCGGGGAATCCGAAGCCGGACCATGCATGGGCGTCGTGAGATGGAGGTCGCCGGTGGGTAGCGGGATCCCGCGCGGGTTCTTTCGGAGTCGACTATCCAAGGGCCTCACGCCAGGTTGCGCTCGATCCCGGTGGGTGGTTTCCTGTGCGTTCGCCGTTTGGGCGAAGCTCAGGTGAGACGGGAGGCAACAACGGTGGCACGATTGGTATTGCTGTCGGGTCCCAGCTGCGTCGGCAAAGGACCGCTGGTGAGCGCCCTCCGCAGGCACCATCCCGAGCTCGCCGCACAGCTGGTCCCGTTGGTACTCCACAACAGCCGAGCGCCGCGTCCGGGCGAGGCGGACGGCGTGGACTACCACTTCCGGCCCCGACCCGAGATCGAGGAACTGGCCTCATCGCCCGAATTCGTCGCGTGTGACGTTCGCGGCGACTTCCAGGGTCTCGAGTTGGCGGCAATCGACCAGGTTCTCGAATCAGGGCGAGACGCCTTCTTCGAAGGAAACCCGTTCATTCCCGAGATGTTGCGGGAGGCAGGCGTGCTGGACCGCTACCCAACCCTCACGGTGTTCCTGGCGCCGCTGACGCGCCGGGAGTTGGTCTACCTCCAGGATCCGGCCCGCCGCGTCGACCTCGGGCGGTTCGTCGCCGATGTTATGCGACGCAAGCTCCTGCGGAGAACCGTTCGCCAGAAGACCCATCTCTCTCAGCTCGATTTGGCGGATATCGAACGGCGCGCCACGAGTGCCATCGTGGAGCTCGGCTATGCCCACAGATCCGAGCACGTGATCGCCAATCACGATGGTGAGGACAGTGAGAACTGGGACGCCTTCTACTACCCGATCGGGGACGCGTTCCTGGCCGTGGAATCGTTCGCTTCGTTGTTGCGTGGTGAGCGCCCGAGCCGTGTCGAGACCTGGGAAGCCGACCTGGTGCCGAGGGCGGACTGACTCGGGCTTGGTCCGGGCCGTCCTCTCGCCGCCGGCCGCGGCATCCCGCTCACTCCGGACGCTCCTAGCTTCGCGGCGGGCGAGGGACGAGCACCGGCGTCTTCTCGGTATAGGCCTGGAACTCCTCCTCGGATCCCCAACGCTTCTGAGCACGTGCTTCGAGCATCGGGATGCCGCTCACCCGCGTCAGCAGCAGCGTGACGAAGACCGGCGAGATCAACGCGACCCAGCGCCAACCCGACAGCACCGGGAGGGCCATGATGGCGATACCCGTCCACAACACGATCTCGCCGAAGTAGTTGGGGTGGCGCGACCACGCCCACAGTCCGGACGAGATGAACCGGCCCTCGTTCGCCGGGTCCCGCTTGAAGGCCGATTTTTGCCGGTCGGCGACGACCTCGACAGCGAAGCCGGCCAACCACACCACGATGCCGACGCTCGCGATCCAGCCGAGGGAGCGGCGCTCTTCGCCGGTGATGACGGCCAACGCGGCGGCCAGCGTGAGCAGCACCCACAGGCCTTGCAGCGTCCAGGTCATGAAGAAGCGCAGCGGATCCACTTTGATTTGGTCGAACCGTCCATCACGGCCATCGCGCCGTACCCGGCGGAACAGGAACGACCCCAGCCGCAGCGCCCACACCCACACCATGAGGCCGACGATGACGGACCGGGCATCGAGATCGCCGCTGAGGAGCAACGCGGCGGTTGTCACGGTGAGATATGTGACACTGCCGGTCAGGTCGAAGTAGTGCTCTGTCTTCGCCAGGTTGGAGGGCACGAAGACCACCCAGTTGATCACGTATGCGAGCAGGCCGCACAACGCAAATACGGAGAATGAGCCGGCCATACGACTTCCGTCACTGCCGGCGAGCGCTACCAACGCACCAATGACGATGCTGGCGACGATTCCGATGACTGATCTCCGGGTCTGGTCTGACATGGGACGGACCTTAGAAGCTGGCGGGAGCCAACGTGTCCCGCGGTTGGCGCCGGGCGACCCCCGGGCCTGTGAACGGGGACCGCGGCGCTCGAGATGAGGGATCCGGGCCCGCCGCCATGTGCGATCATTCGGGAATGCTCGAGCGAACGATCTTCACCGGGGAGCACGATCTCTACCGGGCGGCCGCCCGAGAGTTCTTCGAGAAGGAAGTTGCCCCGTTCCACGACGAGTGGGAAGCGATCGGCTCGGTGCCGCGCCGGCTGTGGGAGAAGGCTGGAGCTCAGGGCCACCTGGCGCACACGGTGCCGGAGGAGTACGGCGGCGCCGGTGCCGACGACTTCCGCTTTCCGGCGATCTTCACGGAGGAACAGGGCCGTGTGCTCGCGTCCGGACCGGGTTTTGGCGTTCACAGCGACATCGTCGTGCCGTACATCACCGCTATCGCCAGTGAGGAGCAGAAGCGCCGCTGGCTGCCCGGCATGGTGGCCGGGACGACGATCGGGGCCATCGCCATGACGGAACCCGGCACGGGGAGCGACCTCACCGGGATCCGCACCAAGGCCGTCGCGGATGGCGACGGCTACGTCATCAACGGGTCGAAGACTTTCATCACCAACGGTCAGCTCGCCGACTTCGTGATCGTCGTGGCGCGGACATCGGATGACCCTCACCAGGGCTTGAGCCTGCTCGTCGTCGAACGCGGGATGGAGGGGTTCGAGCGCGGCCGCAATCTCGACAAGATCGGACTCAAGGCTCAGGACACGTCCGAGCTGTTCTTCGACGATGTTCGGGTGCCGGCGGAGAACGTGCTGGGCAAAGTGGGGGACGGGTTCATCTACCTCGTCCAGAACCTGCCCCAGGAGCGCCTCGTCATCGCCGTGATGGCGGTGGCCGCGGTGCGGAGAGCATTCGAGATCACGATGGATTACGTGAAGGAGCGGACCGCTTTCGGGCGCCGCATCGGGTCGTTTCAGAACAGCCGGTTCACCATGGCCGAGATGGCGACGGAGCTCGAGATCGCCCAGGTGTTCGTCGATCGCTGCATCATGGAGTTGAACGCGGGACGGCTCACGGCGGACGTCGCCGCGATGGCCAAGTGGTGGACGACGGAGCTGCAGGTCAAGGTCATGGATCGCTGCCTCCAGCTCCACGGCGGCTACGGCTACATGAAGGAGTATCCGATCTCGCGGATGTATGTCGACAGCCGAGTCCAGACGATCTACGGCGGCACCACGGAGATCATGAAGGAGCTGATCGGGCGATCCCTGGGTCTTTGAGGCGGGGAAGGCCCTGACCTCAGTGGAAAGCCGCAAGTGTCCGGGCGGGCGACGTTCTACCCTGGGGACATGACTTCGCGGTTGGCCGCGGTGAATCGAGCGCATGTCGCCGACGCGCTAACTGCCTCGCGGTTCGTGCTGGCCGTGATTCTCGTCCCGATCGTGGCGCGAGGCGCCTGGATGGCGGCAGCCATAGTGGTGGGAGCCGCGTGGTGGACGGACTTTCTCGACGGCCGGGTGGCCCGATCGACCACGGGCAGCCGGCTCGGCGACTGGGATCCCCATGCCGACACGGCAGTCGGCATCGGCATCGTGATTGGGCTGGCCGGAGGTGGTCACGTGCCCGGGCCGGTGTGGTGGCTCGTGATCGCCGGGCTGCTCACGGTGGCCCATCTCGTCACGGGAATCTTTGCCTTCAGCGAGATGGTCCAGGCCCTCGGTTACGGGCCCCTCCTGTATCTGGCGGCGGTGCACCGGGGCGCCGCCTTCCTCGTCATGGTGGCAACTATCGCAGCCATCCTGGTTCTCGACGTGGCGCGCTTCCGGACGTACACGCTGCCGGCATTCTTCGACGGTCTCCGGTCCATCGCCACGCTGGTCGACCCGCGAAAGCGCCGCTAGCGACCCCGGCCGGCTCAGCCGAGAGTCTGGACCTCATCGAAATTGCCGAACGCCGGATCGGCGCCGATGAGCGCGCTCAGCTTGTCCCCCCATTGCTGCGTTTCGGGCCTGTCGTTGTTCCGCTCGGCCTCTTCTGCAGAGGAGAACTCGACGATGAGCATGTAGCGGCCGCGATTGTCGCGGTCGGCCAGGAGCCGGCTGCCTTGGTACCCCGGGGCTCTGCCCGCCTCGGCCGTATGCCAGTCGGTCATCAACGCCGCCAGCGCCTTCTCGTCGGATGCGTCTACTGAGATCGTCTGCACGAACCGCATTCGTCCTCCTTGGTCGGAATCGGCTTCTCCCACCACCGAGAGTACCCAGCAGCGGGCTCCCCGCGCAGCCGCGAGGATGGTGGCATGGCCGGCCTCTTCGTAGACATCACCCCGTTGCGCCGGTCCCGCGATTTTCGCTGGCTGTTCGGTGGCCACGCCGTCTCTCGCATCGGGAGCCAGCTGACGATGGTGGCGGCGCCGATACAGGTGTTCGATCTGACCGGATCGACGCTTGCCGTGGGATTGCTCGGGCTCGTGCAGTTTCCGGCGCTATTCGTGGGCTCGATGGTCGGCGGACTCTTGGCCGACTCGCGAGACCGGCGGAGCATCCTGCTGGTCGCGCAGCTGGTTTTTGCCCTGACGAGTGCCGGGCTCGCAATAAACGCGGCGGCGGCTCTGCCTTCGACGCTCGTCGTGTTCGTGCTCACGGCGATTCTCGCCTTCATGGCCGGGATCGATTCGCCTGCCCGGAGCGCCGCCATTCCCCGCCTCGTCGAGGCGAGCATCCTGCCCCACGCATTCGCGCTCAATGTGCTGGTGTTTCAGACGGCGGGCGCAGTCGGCCCGGCGATCGCCGGCATCTTGATCTCTCGCGTCAGCCTGGCGGCGGCCTACTGGGTTGACGTCGCCACGTTCGGCGTCGCCCTGGTGGCCGTGATGATCATGTCGCCCATTCCGCCGGGCGATGAGGTGCGGCCCGGGCTGCGGTCCATTGTTGAAGGCATCCGCTTCATCAGGAGCAAGCAGGAGGTGCAGGGCGTCTTCCTGATCGATATCAATGCCATGATCTTCGGAATGCCGCGGGCGCTGTTTCCCGAGATGGGGCTCGAAGTGTTCGGCGGCGACGAGTCCACGGTCGGCTATCTCTTCGCGGCACCCGGGTTCGGGGCGATGCTCGCCAGCCTGACCTCGGGCTGGGTCGGGCGGATCGCCAAGCCGGGCCGGGCCACGATCGGGGCCGTCTTCCTGTGGGGTATCGGGATCATGGGGTTCGGGCTGACCGCGAACATCTGGCTGGCGCTGGCACTGCTCGCCGTGGCGGGCGCCGGTGATGCGATCTCGGCGGTGTTCCGCCAGACGATCCTGCAGCTGTCGACGCCCGACCGGCTGCGGGGCCGGCTGTCGGCGGTCCAGATAGCCGTTGTCGCCGGTGGTCCCCGGCTCGGTGATGCCGAGGCCGGAGTGGTCGCCGCCGGCTTTGGGCCTCGGGTCGCCGCCTGGACGGGCGGCCTGGCGGCGGCTCTCGGGGCCCTCGTCGTGGGGCGCTACCTTCCCCGCTTCCGGGAGTGGGACCAAAGTGAGACCGAAGCGCAGGACCTCGACGACACCGGCGGATGAGCCCTCGCCAACACGCGACAGCGCCCTCGATATCGAGGGACCATCAGCGGAGATCGCTCGGTCAGGAAGAGAGTGAGATGAGGCCGCTCCCGTTGGGTGATGTCGACTTCCTCTAGTGTCTGGGCATGGCTGCGATCCTGCCGACGACGATATCCGGGAGCCTCCCCAAGCCGGCGTGGCTGGCTCACCGCGAGCAGCTGTGGGCGCCGTGGGCGCTCGCGGGCGAGGACCTGGCCGAGGCCAAACGCGATGCCGTCCGGGTCGTGCTGCGCGACCAGGAGGCCGCCGGCATCGACATAGTCACCGATGGGGAGCAGACCCGGCAGCACTTCGTGACGACGTTCATCGAAGGCCTCGACGGCGTCGACTTCGCGACGCGGGCGACGGTCAAGATCCGGCAACGCTACGACGCATCGGTGCCGCGAGTCGTCGGCCCGGTGACCCGGCCCCGGCCCGTGTACGTCGAGGACGCCCGCTTCCTCGTGTCCGAGACGGAGCGGCCGGTCAAGTACCAGCTGCCGGGCCCGATGACGATGGCCGACACGCTCGCCGACGAGTACTACGGCGATCGGGAGCGCCTTGCAATGGAGTTCGCCGCCATTCTCAACGCCGAGGCCCAGGAGCTCGTGGCGGCCGGAGTCAGCGTCATCCAGTTCGACGAGCCGGCATTCAACGTATATATGGACGACGTCAAGGCGTGGGGGATCACTGCTCTCGAGCGAGCCGCCGCCGACCTGAGCTGCACCACCGCCGTGCACATCTGTTACGGGTACGGGATCGAAGCGAACATCAAGTGGAAGGAAAGCCTCGGCGCGGAGTGGCGCCAGTACGAGGAGACGTTCCCGGCGCTGGCAACGTCCGCCATCGATCAGGTTTCCCTCGAAGTCGCCCACTCGCACGTTCCGATCGAGCTGTTGGGGCTGCTGGGCGGCAAGGACGTCATGGTGGGGGCCATCGACGTGGCCACCGACGAGATCGAAACGCCCGAGGAAGTGGCGGCGACCATCCACCGGGCAATGGAGTACGTGCCCGCTGCGAATCTCGTTCCGTCCACCAATTGCGGCCTCGTTCCGCTGTCGCGCGACGTGGCGCGCGCCAAGCTCAAGGCCCTCGGTGCCGGAGCGGCGCTGGTGAGGTCCGAGCTGGCCGTCTGATCGGTTCCCGAGGGCGACTCAACCACACTCGGGCTGCCTCGCAGGCGCGGTAGCTTGGGCCCGTACGAACGGCGCGACGAAACGGATGACGTGATGCCCCGAATAGTCCCCAATCTGTGGTTCGACACGGAGGCGGAGGAGGCCGCCGAGTTCTACATCTCGATCTTCCCCAACTCGCAGATCACGCGGGTTCTGCACTACGGCGCCGCCGGGCTCCGGGAAGCGGGAATGGTGATGACCGTCGACTTCACTCTCGATGGCCAGCCGGTCACGGCCATCAACGGTGGCCCCCAGTTCCATTTCGATGAGGCGATCTCGCTGCTGGTCGAATGCGCCGATCAGAATGAGGTGGACTACTACTGGGGACAGCTCTCCGCGGGTGGCGAGGAGAGCCGGTGTGGCTGGCTGAAAGACCGCTACGGCGTCTCCTGGCAGGTCGTCCCCGCCGGTCTCGTCGAGTTGTTGGGTGATCCAGACTCAGGTCGCGCCGAGCGGGCGATGCAGGCCGTGCTCGGTATGGCGAAGCTGGATTTGGCGGCAGTGTACGCCGCAGCTCAGGGAGGTTGACTCCGGCAACCCCGGATCGGAGCCCGAGGGGACGGGAGCCCGGGATGTGAATCGTGGTGAGTCAGCTCATGAGCCTCGCCCCGGTGGGCGCGGCCCCGATTTCGCCTCGCGCCGAGCGAAGGCACCATCGCGGCTAGCTTTGGACGATGGACGCCGCGCTGACGATGGTCGTGGAGATCCCGAAGGGGAGCCGCAACAAATACGAGATGGACCACGACACCGGTGAGATCTTCCTCGATCGGATGTTGTTCACGGCGACCCGGTACCCGGCCGACTATGGGTTCTTCCCGGAGACCGTGGCTGAGGACGGCGACCCGCTCGATGCCCTCGCCCTGGTGTCGGAGCCCACGTTCCCCGGATGCCGGATCCGGGTTCGGCCCATTGGGCTGTTCCTGATGGAGGACCAGGGGGAGGCCGACCACAAAGTCCTCGGGGTGCCGCTGGGCGATCCGGTGTGGGCTGCCGCCATGACGCTGGACGACGTGCCGGCGCACCTCCTGCGCGAGCTGGAGCACTTCTTCCCCGTCTACAAGGACCTGGAGGAGAAGAAAACGGCTGCGCTCGGGTGGCGGTCGGCGGCGGAGGCGATCGCGGTCATCGAAGCGGCCCGGGCGGCCTACTGATCACAAATCGACCCGGCCACCGACCCAGGACGCCGCGCCGGGCCGTGGGGGCCGCGGCGCCGGGCTCCGGCCGACAGGATCAGCGGCTTCCTACACGTCCCAGGGTTCGTCATCTCGTGTCGTTTCGCGATCGCAGGTTGGGCAATACCAGCGCACCTCGAGCGGCGTCCCACAAAGCGTGTGGCGCGGGGTCTCCACTGCATCCGAGTCGCCGGCGCCCCACGCGGTGAGCAGGCTGATGGCGCCGGCGAGCTCCTTGCCGGAGGCCGTCAACGTGTACTCATAGCGCACCGGGCGCTCGCTGTAGGTCTGCGCGATCACCAGGCCCGCGCCCTCCAAAGCCTTGAGGCGCGCCGAGAGCGTGTTGGGGGCAATTCCTGCTGCCGTCTCGAGCAGATCGTTGAACCGGAGGGGTCCATGGAGGAGGGCGTCGATGATCACCAGGGTCCAGCGGTCGCCCACCTTGGAGAGTGCGCTGTGCAATGGAGAATCGGTCATCGTGGACACGCTAGCTCAACTCCTCTTGATCCTGGCTGCGGAGATAGGGTAAACTTGTTACTTGCAAGTTACTAGTGACTCGGAGAGAAGACGAGATGTTGACCGGCGTACAGGAGACGATTAAGATCG
>JBFISZ010000065.1:0-13575 GCA_041608315.1 Acidimicrobiia bacterium
CCGACCCGGCGCGGCGCATTCGCCCGAATGGACGGGCGGGCGCCGGCTGATAGAGCAACGTCAGATCCATCAGGGGGTGTTCGGAGGCGAGGGCTCCACCGGATGGGGCGCTCGCTCCAGGCCTCCGCACATAGACATCCGGGAGCCGCTCCGCACCGTATAACGATCATGAACAAGATACTGGCTACGCTGCGCCGCACCGGCCGGCGCATTGATCGCCACACTGTGAGCTACGGAGCACCATCCTCCGCCCCTATCCGACCGGCGCTCCTGCCACCCATCTTCTAGAGCCCCCTTCACCCAAACCCGCCAGATCGTTGCGATCGCTGCGCTACGGCGGGTTTGGGCGCGCCCGCGCCGCTAGCAGGTGACGTGGAGGACCGCGGCCACGTCGCCATCGCCCAGAGACCGCAACAGCTCACAGGCTTCGGAGGTGGGGAGAGTCACCAGTTCGACTTCCCGCGCCCGTGCCTCCTCCCACACGTCGGAGGTGATGGGGAGAGCTCCGCTGTAGCCGGTGCCGATGACGAGCTTGGGACTCGACCACGGAAGGTCCTCAGCCGCCGTGAGTGGAGTATGCCCGTACTCGCCCCGCCTCGTCTTGGACGGCCCCTTCCTGCGAGGCCGGGGCTCCCCCCGCTCAACGATCATGTCGCGGTCGAAGCGCGTCCCGTCTATGACGATGCTGCCGAACCCCGGGTATTCGACGTTCATACCCGAACCCTACGCTCCCTTCTTTCACGAGGGCCGCAATGCCGCAAGGAGCGCGCCCAGCTCGTCCCGGCCGGTTTGACGAACGGTGACGCTCTGTCTACCTTCTGTGGCGAGAATGCCACCCAGGGTGGCTGGGGAGAAATAGGAGGTACATTTTATGAGGCGAACCATCGTTGTTTGGGCAATGGCTGCGCTGTTCATCCTGGCGCTTGCTGCGCCCGCTCTTGCCGTTCATCACGGCAACGGCAATGCCTACGGCAAGGGGATCAAGGTTCACTGCGAAGCCAGCTACGGCCAGCTCGTGTCGGCGGCGAAGGCGTCCGGCCATGTCGAGGGCCCGGTGTCCGGCGCAGCTAACTTCGTGAACAGCGGACTACTCGCGGCGCACTGCATCCGGTAGTAGCCCCGAGCCGGCGTTGAAACGCCGCTAAGCGATCGAGAACGCCCCGGCCGGTCCGGGGCGTTCCGCTTCCCGGATTGGGCTCCGACCTCAACGGGGCCGCCGCCGGGTTGAACCCGGACGGTTGATCTGGCCCCGCCCGGCCGGCATCTTCGGACAGCCCGCCTTGGGCTGCTCGCTAGAACCGCGCCAAGAACTCGTCGAGCAGTCGCTCGTACTCCTTCGGGTCGAGGTTCCACGATTCCAGGTGACGGGCGGTATCGACCCGCGCGAAGGTCACGAGGTCGCCGAGCTTCTCGGCGAGCGCCTCGCTGGTCGCCACCGGAACGATCTCGTCGTCGGCGCCGTGGAACAGCAGCACCGGAACGTCGATCTCGCCGGCACGGTCGAGGTAGTCCAGCCGGCCCCAATCGACGTCGTACCGCCAGCCGGCGAACCACTTGGCGGTGGCCGTCAACGTAGGCGGGATGGGCAACCCGACCACGGGGAGGCTGCGGTTGGAGGCACCAAGGTCGACGGCAGCTCCCAGGTCGAGCATCGGCGCGTCCAGGACGACGGCCTCCACCCGATCGGCCAGCGGCGACTCGTAGAGAAAGCTGACGACGATGCCGCCCCCCATGCTGTAACCGACGAGCACGACGTCTTCGGCGCCGGCACCGAGTGCGTACTCGACCGCGGCCTCCAGGTCGGCCCATTCACTGAGCCCGTATTGGAGACGCCCGGACGGGTCGGCCGGCGCCAGAGGGTGGTTCCGGTAGGTGATGACCAAGGCCGGATGGTCGTTCGCCACGATGGTCGGAAGCGGTTTGAGTACGTCGCGGCGCGTCAGGCCGTTGCCGTGCACCAGCACGACCCAGGTCGGATCGTCGCCCGCGATGAACCACGCCGGGTTCTCTCCGAGATCCGACGTATAGGTGACATCGCTGAAGCCGATGCCGAGCGCCTGTAGCGGATCGCCCGGGAAGGCCTTCACGTCCAGGGCCGCGACGGCGCCGGGCTCGGGCGGGTCTCCCGAAGCCAACTCAAAGAGCCAGTCGACTGTGTCGTCTCCGGTTGCGACGAGCTCGGTCAACCGGCCGTATCCGTCCGCCCACTCCAGCCCCCACACCCCGGGAACACCCAGCTCGTCGGGGCCCTCGCTGGTGGACAAGGTCACCAACATCCCGTCGACCGCCACCACCGGGATGTCAAAGTCGGGGGAGCTGGGGTTCGGCTCCAACGCAGACGAGTGGATCTCGCCGGAGAAGTACCAGCCACCGCCGATGTGAAACAGCACGACAACGCCGATGACGACCGCCAACCACGTGAAGACACGGCGCCGGTACCAGGGTCGCTGGTAGGTGCTCGGTCGAAGCGGCGACTCGGACAACTCGGCCACGGCAACCTCACGCTTGTTGCTTCAATTCTATGCCCTGATCGTAAGAACAGGTGCGCTCCCGCCTCCCCCTGACTACGGCGTGGCGATGTGCCTCGTGACGCTCAGATCATCCGCCCGAACCAGCGGGTTGAAGCTGCCGCGGCAACGGCAACCAGCAGCAAGCCGATGGCGGCAAACCAGTCGGTCACCTCACGCTCCTCGATCTCGAATCCGACCTCAGAGCCGATCGCGGAGAGGATGTCGCTGAGCCCGCCCTCCTCGGCCGTTTCGTAGAACCGGCCGCCCGTGCGATCGGCCACCTCCCGCAGTGCCCCCGCCGCGGCCGGCACCGGGATCGTCTCTCCCTCGAAGGTGACTGCACCGCTCGGGGTGCCGAAAACGATCGTGTACACCGGCACCCCGGCCGCGGACGCCGCGGCGGCGCCGTCGAGCTCGGAGCGTCCCGTGGTGGTCTCGCCGTCGGAGAGCACGACGATCGCCTGCGGCGCCGGGTCATCGGCCTGCGCTGCGGCCAGCTGATCGAGCGCGGTGAAGATCGCTTCACCAACTGCCGTGCCCTGGCCCAGCCCGAGGCGGCCGACGGCGTCCTCGACCAAGGCATGGTCGTTGGAGGGCGCCAGCACGGGCAACGCAGTCCCGGCGAAGGCCACCAGACCAATGCGCAGCTCGTCGGGGGCGATCTCGAGGAACTTGGTGGCAGCTTGCTGCGCGGCGGCCAGGCGGGTGGGGGCCACGTCGGTGGCATTCATCGACAGCGACACATCGACCGCCAGGATCAGCGCCGCCCGCTCCTGTGGCACCGGCACCGCGACTACCGGGCGAGCGAAGGCGGCGACCAGGACCACACTGGCGGCGAGCGCCGCCCCGGTGGTGAACCAGCGGCGCCATCCCGATGCGCGCGGCGCCACGCTCTCGGCCAGCTCCAGCGAGCTGAAGCGCAGCACCGTACGATCGCGACGGGCCCGCGCCACGAGGTATCCGACGAGGAGCGCGGCCGGGATGACGAGCAGCGCCAACCGGTGCGGGGTCAGGAAGCTCACGCCGACCTCCCCGACGCCACGCCGGCCCGGCGCCGCTGTAACACCCAGCGCACCACGTCGTCCACCCAGTCGGTTTCGGTGGACAGCACCAGCGGCTGGGCACCGGCTCGAACGACCCGGCGGCGGATCTCGTCGCGCCGCGCACGCGCGGCCTGCGCGAAGCGGGCCCGGAACCGGCTGCTGGCGGTGTCGACCCAGGTGAGGCGGCCCGATTCGGCATCCTGCATCCGCACCACGCCTATGTCGGGCAAGTCGAGCTCGCGAGGATCGCCGATGATGGCGGCGATGACGTCGTGGCGGGCGGCGAGCACTCGCAGCGGCCGCTCCCACGGGCCGTCGTCTACGAAATCCGAGATCACGACAACGAGCCCGCGCCGGGGGCGCGTCTTGGCGGCAAGCGACAAGCCTGCGGCCAGATCGATCCCGCCGGCGTGACCGGCGCGGGCTACGGCACCGAGAGTCCGGTACACGTGCGATCGACCCGATCGCGGGGGAATGCGAACGGTCTTTTCACCGAGTATCACGCCGCCGATACGGTTGCCGCCGACGGCCGTGGCGAAGCCGAACACGGCCGCCACGGCCAGCGCGGCGTCCCGCTTCTCCCCGCGTCCCGTACCGAAGGCCATCGAGCCCGAGGTGTCCACTACCAGCGTCGTCTCCAGCTCGTGGTCGGCCTCGGTGTCACGGACATAAGGGCGCTGTGCCCGCGCCGTCACATTCCAGTCGATCCGGCGGACGTCGTCTCCCGCCACATAGGGGCGGGCATCGCCGGCAGTCGCGCCGGCCCCGGGCAGCAGGCCGCGATGATCGCCGTGCAATAGGCCTTCGACCCGGCCGCGCACCGCGATCTCGAGCTGCCGCAGTTGAGGCATGATCTCGGCGGCCATCTACGGCTCCGTCGGAACGGCGCTCAGCAGCTCGACGAGCACGTCATCGACTGTGA
Organism: Acidimicrobiia bacterium; assembly: GCA_041608315.1. Classification (GTDB taxonomy): domain Bacteria; phylum Actinomycetota; class Acidimicrobiia; order Spongiisociales; family UBA5794; genus JAHEJX01. The sequence goes on from JBFISZ010000065.1 coordinate 4,476, forward strand.
CCCCCTGGGCAATCGCCTCGAACGACAGAATGAGTCGATGGTTGAGAACGTCATAGGCAATGTCGTACACGTCCTGGTAGGTGACGTAGTCACGACCCCGTAACAGCGCCAGCGCCTGCCCGCACCCGATGAGGGCGATGGAGGCCCGGGGGCTTCCCCCATACTCGATCAAGCCGGCGAGCGCGTCGACGCCGGCCGCTTCTGGGTCCCGCGTCGCCTGTACCAAACGCAAGGCGTATTGAGCGACCGGGGTGTCGATATGGATCCCGGTTGCGGCGTGCTGCAGACCGAGCACCACTTCGGCGTCGAGCACGGGCTGGGCCTTCTCGGGCTTGAGGTCGAGCCGCCGCATGATCTCGAACTCCTCTGACGGAGTCGGATAGTCGACGGGCACCCGCATGAGAAAACGATCCCGCTGCGCCTCCGGCAGCGGGTAGACGCCCTCGGATTCGACCGGGTTCTGAGTCGCCATCACGAGGAAGGGGCGCGGGGCATCGAAAGTGCGGTCGCCGATCGTGACCTGGCGCTCCGCCATGGCTTCGAGCAGAGCCGCCTGGACCTTGGCGGGGGCCCGGTTGATCTCGTCGGCCAGTACGAAGTTGGCCAGGATCGGGCCCGGCTCGACGTCGAACTTCTCGAGCGATGCCCGATACACCCGGGTGCCGACGATGTCGGCGGGCAGCAGGTCCGGGGTGAACTGTATCCGGGAGAAGCTGCCGCCCATCACCCGGGCCAGCGTTGCCAGGGTGAGCGTCTTGCCGAGGCCGGGCACCCCTTCCAGCAGACAGTGCCCGTCGGCCAGCAACGCGACCATGATCCGATCGAGCATTCGCTTCTGGCCGATGACCACCCGGGTCAGCTCGGAACGGGCGGCCTCGAGGGCGCTGCCGGCGGCCTCCACCGTCATCTCGGTCATCGCACTACCTCGACACTGGGGACGAGATCCGTGATGAGATCGAGCCCGGCCGACTCGGGGACTGCGATGGTCACCAACAGGTCGTCTGCAGCCAGCCAAGCGAACAACATGGGGTCTCCGGCGACGAGAACACCGCCGATATCGCCGACTCGATGGCGTTGACCATCCGGGAGGGTGGCCGCGCGGCTGCGCTCGGCGCGTACGGTCACCGGTCCCGACGGGCCGCTGAGGGACAGCTCTTCGGCGGTCAGGCCCGGCGAGCTCTGGAGTGAGGTCCCGGCGATGCGGTAACCCTCGGGAAGACCCCGCAACTCGATCAGGTCGAGAGCTTCGGGGACAACCGAGCGACGCCCGAACTCCTCGCCGAACAGCTCAGATAGATCCGGGAACCCGTCGAACCGGAAGAAATCCTCCGGCAGCAGCGAACCCGGCGTCGGCGAATCCGGCGCAGGCGGCGGGACTATCTGCTCGGGCAGCGCGGTGCTCGGCTCGGGCGGTGCGGCCGTGGCCGGGGCGGGCTCGGCAGCCGCCGCATCGGTACCGGCGTCCTGCCACGGCCCCCACAGGCCGAGGGCAACACCTATCGCCAGGGCCAGGACCCCGATCAACGCAGCCGTACGCCATCGGCCATCGCGGTGCGGTGAGGGTGGCTCGACCGGCGACAGAAGCCGGGCCGGAGCTTGGCGTGGGGGGCTGGGGGGGATGTCTCGCCAGGTGCGTCCGGTTGCGATCGGCTCGGGGCGGCGCTCCAGGTCGATCGTCATGCGTTTACCTCCTTCTCCATCACGAGCGCAGAGTCAGAATCGGCACAGGATCGAAGCCGTACCTAAGAAGGACATGAGAAACCGCAGCGTTTCCGATCATCGCGCCGTCACCCGAAGTAACGCAGCTCCCGCTTGGCGCGCAGCAGCTCGGTTTCGACGGTGGGCAGCACGGCGTCGGCCCAAGCCCGGTGGCCCGCCGCGCTGGGATGGAAGAGATCCGGCGCAAACATGTGGGGACCGCTGTTGAAGGCTTCCGTCGTCAAGTTCCACTGGTCGATCTTGGCGACACCGCGCCGCTCGGCCACTCTGCGGTGCACCCAATCGGCGACACGAGCGGACCCTGCCGCCATCCGGTCAACCGGATAGGGAAAACGAGGGATCGAACCGAGATCTCCGACTCCGAACAGGATGACCGACGCCGCCACTCGTTGCAGGCGGGCCACGATCTCGTCGAGGCGCCGCTCGAAACGCCACGCCGGCGTCATTCGCAGAATGTCGTTCGAGCCCACCGAGACGATGACGACATCATGCCGACGGGTTTCGGCGGCGGGTACCTGCTCGGAGAGCACGTGCTCCGATCGAGCGCCACCGGCGGCGTAGCTGAGCAACTCGACGTGGTAGCGGTCGGCAAGGTGGCGGGCGACGATCCGCGGCCAGGACTCGTCGACGCTGGCGAGGCCCTGGCCGGTCACGGAGCTGTCGCCGAGCACGGCGAGTCGCAGCCGGGGCCGCGTTGCCTCCCCAAAGGTGCCCGAAGGGTCGTATTCGGCACCAAGAGGCAGCCGGCGCCGGCTCACGTAGGCGACTTGCCCAGCGATCAGCCCGGCCCCGCCGACAAAAGCTCTGAGTCCCACAACCCGGGGCTTCATGTCGCGATCTTACCAAAAAGGTCTCCTAACCAGGGAGTACTTGATTGGGCGGCCCGCCGCCGATGGGCTCCAACGGCCGACTCCGGTGGCGCGCTAGTCAGTTCGGAATCACCGCGAATGGACTTCCAATAATCGCGGGCCCCTGCCGATATATCTCGAGTGGCACAACGGGAGGTCTTGCGTGGTAAGTCGGAACGATAGGACGGGCCGACTCGGCTTGTCCTGGGAGTTCACCAGTTCTCCACCGGGACCTCCTTCCGGTCTCTCCTGGGAAATCCGTCCAGGTAATCGTCTGGTTGCGGCCGTTGCCGCGTTCGCCCTGACGGCTGCCTTGGCCCTCGTGCTGCCCGCGGCCCCGGCGCAGGCTGCCGAACCGGCGTTGGCGGATCCCTACACGACAACACTCTCGGACGGCTCCACCACGACCCTGTCGGACGACTCTTCCACAACACTCTCGGACGGCTCCACCACGACCCTGTCGGACGACTCTTCCATATCGCTCTCGGACAGCTCTTCCTCGAGCCTGCGGCAGTGGAGCGGCAAGGAAGCCCACCGTGACGCCAATGGCATCATGGGAACCGTTGCCGGCCCGGTGACCTTCGCAACCCAGATGTGGGCTGCCGGGTATACCGGCGCCGGTGTCGACATCGCGACCATCGATTCGGGCGTGTCTCCCGGAACCGGGCTCACCTATCCGGGCAAGATCATCCACGGCCCCGACCTCTCCTTCGAATCCCAGAGCGCCGACACGATCTACGTCGACACCTTTGGCCACGGCACGCACCTCGCCGGCATCATGGTCGGCCAAGAAGAGGGCATCCGGGACCTCACGAAAGAGAAGAAGAAGTTCCTCGGCATGGCTCCAGAATCCCGGCTCGTCAGCCTCAAAGTGGCCGACCGCAACGGCGTCACCGACGTCTCTCAGGTGATCGCCGCCATCGACTGGGTGGTGCAACATCGCAGCGACAACGACCTGAACATCAGAGTTCTCAACCTCGCCTTCGGGACCGACTCGGTGCAGCCCCACCTCGTCGATCCCCTCTCGCACGCCATCGAACAGGCGTGGAAAGCCGGAATCGTGGTGGTCGTCGCCGCCGGCAACGACGGTCTCGGCACCGCACTGCGCAACCCGGCGACCAATCCATACGTGATCGCAGTCGGAGCCTCGGACCCGAACGGCACCGGCGACCCGACGGATGACCAGGTGCTGGGATTCTCCAGCTGCGGCACCAAGGCCCGCTACGTAGACATCGTTGCGCCGGGCAAGTCGATTGCGTCCTCATACGCGGTGGGTTCGACGGCGGCCGTCAACAACCCGGATGCCATCAGCGGAACTCTGATGAGGGGCAGCGGCACGTCGCAAGCGGCCGCTGTCGTCTCGGGCGGAGTCGCCCTACTCGTCCAGCAACGCCCGAACGCCCATCCCGATCAGATCAAGGCCCTGATCGTCGGCAACGCCGGGCCGATCCCCGGCGTCGGCGACATCTGCCAGGGAGCCGGCGCATTCACGCTGGAGGACCTCCATGACACGGCGACCAAGCCAACGCCGAGAACGGTACAGACATTCGGCTCGAGCACCGGCCTGGGCTCGCTCGAGGATTCCCGGGGCACAGTCCACATCGAGGCGAACGGCGTGGTTCTCGAAGGCGAGCAGGACATCTTCGGCAACGTCTGGGATGGTGCCTCGTGGTCGGTTCTCGCCGCAGCCGGCGCTAGCTGGTCGGGCGGCAACTGGAACGGAGCATCCTGGAGCGGGGCTTCCTGGTCCGGGGCCTCGTGGTCCGGGGCGTCCTGGAGCGGCGCTTCGTGGTCCGGAGCCTCCTGGTCCGGAGCCTCGTGGAGCGGAGCCTCCTGGTCCGGAGCCTCGTGGAGCGGAGCCTCCTGGTCCGGATCGTCATGGTCCGCCCACTCCTGGGGTGACTGAGGACCACTCGGTCTGACTAGGCCACCTTGCGATATGCGCCGGGACGGATGCCCATCACGCGGACGAAAGCATTGCTGAACGCCGCATCTGTCGCATAACCCAGCCGGCGGGCCACCGCCGCCACGGTGGCGCTCTCGTCTCGCAACAGTCGAGTCGCGAGATGAACCCGCCACCGAGTGAGGTACTGCCCGGGCGATTCGCCTACCAGTTCCTTGAATCGAGCGAAGAAGACGGACCGGGACACTCCCACTGCCGCCGCCAGTTCTCCGGCCGTCCATGGATGATCCGGCCGGCCGTGCATCAAGTCGAGCGCAGCCCGCATCTCGGCATCGCGCAGCGCCCCCAGCCAGCCGATGGCATTGCCGGGCAGCCGGCGGATGTAATCCCGCAGCACAAAAACCACCAGCACATCAGTGAGCCGAGCCACCACCGTCTCCGCCCCCGGCCCGGAGTGATCTACCTCGGCGGCGATCAGAGTCGCGAGCGACTCGACGACCCGCGACATCGTGCCGTCCGCGTCACCCGCCCGGATCAGAGGCGGCAGCATCGAAAAGACCGGATGGGCTACTCCGTGGTCGAACCTCACAGTTCCACAGATCAGCGAGGTCTGCGGCCCATCTCCGGCCACGACGAGGTGCCCCATCCCTCGCCCGTCGACGGTCGTCAGGTCGCCGATCATCCTTGTCGGCTGGGCGGGGTCGCTGGTCATGAGATGGTTGTGCCCAAACGGCATCATGACGACGTCACCGCGCTCGAGCACGACAGGTTCACCGCCTTCTGCGAGCTGGACATAGGCCCGACCGCGAATCACGGCGTGAAAGATACCGGTGCCCAGCTCGCCCGATTCAACTCCCCACGGGGCGGCCAGCGACGCTCGGGAGAAGATCGAGCCCTGCATCCGCACCGAATTCAGAATATCGGTAAGAGCATCCGCTGTGGGGCTACTCATACTTCTCAATATGAATTATGGACATATGGCTATTTCTCCGTATGTCTGCCAAGACTACGGTAAGTGCACCCAATGGTCAATAGAGGAGGACCCCATGAACAAGCCCCGTATCGCCGCCGTCGCCAATTTCTTCTTTCCCGGAGCCGGCTACTTGATCCTCGGCGTCAAACGGACGCTGGCGCTCCTGTGGCTCGCCGGAGTCATCGCTCTCACTGCGGTGGAGTTCGGAATCCGCGACTCAGAACCGACGCTCTACGGCGTCATGTTCGCCGCCGTCTTCGTGATGAACACGGCGTTCGCCATCGACGCCTACCAAACCGGCACCGCGTTGGAGAGAGACGGCACTGCTGCCGGGGCATAGCGACGGACAACCAGCCGATCTGCCGTAATCCCCCGTTTCAGCCAGCGGCAGGCCTCAGCGGTCGACGCGCACGATCTCGTAGGGCGTCGTCGGCAACGGCGGCGTCCCGAACTTCGCGTTCACCGCATAGAGGCTGCTGCCGAACTTGGCCGCCGTCGTCGGCACGGCGAAGGCGGCACTGGTGATGACATCGGTCACGGCTCCCGAAGCAAAGCCGGGCGCGAGCGCAATCTCGGTGATCTGGTTCTTGCCGCCCTCAACGGCGTAGACCGTGTGCCCGACGAGCACCAGACCGTCGCCGTTGACCACTGCACCACCCAGGTCGATGGCGGCGGCAACGCCGGTTGCCGGGTCGACGGTGTACAGCTCACCAAAGAAGCTGTTGACCACGATCAACGTGTTGCCCGACTGTGAGGCTTCGATCCCATTGGCATTGAACTGCCCCGGGGCGAACTGGAAGTCGCCGCTCAACGGTATGGTCATCGCACCGCCCGCAACCTCACCCCGGGCGTCCAGGGGCACCATGTAGAACTCGGGCACGAACGAGTTGGTGAAGTAGGCGGCTCGATTCGTGACGATGACGTCGTTGATGAAACCCGGGCCCAAGTCGACGACGGTCAAAGTGGCGCCGGAATCGCCGTCATACACAGAGGCGTTTCCACCGGAGCCGCCCGCAACGAACAGATTCCCGCTGGATTCGTCGTAGTCCATGCCGACGGCCAGCCGGCCCTCGACCCCCGGCACGAGGATGCCGCCCTCGCCGGTGCGCAGATCACCCTTCCATATTGCCCCGTCGACGAGCGAGCCGGCATAGGCCGTGCTGCCCTCGCCGACCGCGATCCCCTCCGGGAAGAACCCGCCCGGCAGCGAGACCACATCGGGGTAGGGCGCTGTTTGGGTCGCGGCCGGAACGGCGACGGCCAAAAGCACGACGACAAACAAGGTGACGATACGACGCATGGGATTCCCCTTCCCTTTTTGGATTACCCACTCTACGCAACGCGGCGCCAAATGGTTCACGGCGGGCAACCTACCCGGTCGCCTCGCGGCGCGCCCAGGCGCGCAGCGGAAGCACGGCGATCAGGAACGCCGCGAGCGAGATCCACCACATCAGGGTGTAGCTCCCCGTGGTGTCAACGGTCCAGCCGTAGAGCGGTGCCCCGAGACCGAGACCTGCCAGGAAACCCCGCAACACGATCCCGGAGGCTCTTCCCGCCTGGCCCGGTCCGGCCACCGTGATCACTCCGAGCATGCCGACCGAGTTCCAGGACGAGGCGCTGAAGCCGGTGAGAATCGCGGCGATCCACACCACCCACAGTCCGACGACCTGGGCCAGGAGGAAGGTCAGCGAAGCGGCCACGGCGCTCAGCGCGATCGCCGCCAGCGGGGCGGCGAAACGCCGGCGGCGCTCGGCATGGCGCGCCCAGACGATCCGGCCGACAAATGCCGACAGTCCGATGAGGGCCGCCGCGACGCCGCCGAGGGTCGGGGTGCCGCCGAGCGCTTCTTCCACGAACAGCGGCACCAGGAAGGTGATGGAGCCGCCGAAACCAAGCAAGAAGCCGTAGATCGCCATCTCCCGAATCGCCGGCGAGAGCGGCCCGCCGCGCCGTTCCGCGGCCGTGGTCGGCGCCGGCCGATCGGGTGGAATCACCCGCATGACGACGGGAATGACCGCCAGCGTCAAAGCGGCGAGGACAATCAGCGTCGATCGCCAGCCGAAGGCCTCGGCACCCCGGGGCACCAGCACCCCTCCGACGAAGATGACCGCCTGGACGCCGGACTGTTTGACGCCGGTCATCACGCCTTGCCGGCCCGGCGGCACATGGAGCGCGATGAGCTTGTTGGTCGCCGGGTTCCCGGCGGCCTGGCCGAACCCGGCGGGTATGGCCGCCAGCAGGAGCACGGCATAGATCGGAGCCAGGGCCAGGGCCAGGAAGCCGGCCGTAGCCAGAACGTAAATGAACACGAACGCCCGCTTCCCCCCGAGACGATCGGTGAGCCGTCCGGCCAGGGGCGACAGGACCGCCGAAAGGACGATGTTGACGGTGGCGATCAACGCGACTTCGGCGCGAGTGATGTCGAAGTCGTCGATCAGGAACGTCGCCAGGACGCTGAGCACGGCCGCCGGGTATGTTGCGACCCCCATGGCGATGAGCAGGAGCACACCGAGCCCGGCCCGGCTGCGCGCGGTGTCGAATGCGGGGCCCGAATGCATGCGGCGAGTATATGGAGGCCGGGAAGGGGGTCGTCGCTCGGCCGAGCCCGTGGCCGCCGCGCCGAGCACTTTGTGTGGTCATTCGATAAGCTCCCCCCTTAGGACCTCTGCGACGCAAGAGGGGGAATGGGAGATACAAACATGACGAGAGCCAAGACGAGGCAGTCGCGCCAAGGAATCCTGGTCGCCTCGGTGCTGCTGCTGGTGGCGACGATGCTGGCCGCGCCTGCCGCGGCCGAGAAGCCAACCGACGAACCGGTGTACACAGTTGTGGAGGAGAGCCTCCCATTCGCCGCCGTGCCCGGCTTCGAGGATTCCATCCGGGAGTGGGGCGTGCACAAGGGTGCCGGCTACAGGATGGAGGTTCCGGCCGATTGGAACGGTGACCTGGTGATGTGGGCCCACGGATTCCGCGGCACCGGCACCGAGCTCTTTTTCAACCCCGAAGAGCTCCCCTTCCGGGAGTACCTGCTCGAGAACGGTTACGCCTGGGGTATGTCGACCTACACCAAGAACAACTACAACGTTGAAGCGGGGGCGGTCGATACTCGCAACGTCAAACTGCTGTTCCAGAACATGTTCGGCCCCCCGGAGCACTCCTACATTGCCGGGGTCTCGATGGGCGGCCACATCATCGGCGCCACGATCGAGAAATGGAAAGAGGACTACGACGGTGCGCTGCCGGTGTGTGGCGTCATGGGCGATTTCGAGCTGTTCGACTATTTCCTCGACTTCAACCTCGCCGCCTCACAGATTGCTCTCGGCACATCGACGTTCCCGCCGGACCCGGCATACCCGGTGACGACGGCGCTGGACATCAAGGCGGCGCTCGAGGCCATCCCCGGCGGCTGGCCGGTGATCCTCAACGCCGACGGTGAGGCGCTCAAGCAATTGACCGAGTTGCGTTCGGGCGGCGATCGACCCAACTTCGACGAAGCGTGGTTCTTCTGGAACAGCTTCCCCGAATTCGGTTCCGGGATCCCGGGCAACTTCCTGTTCGACCTGGGTGCCGGCGACGGGACTCTCCCGGGCCGGCGCGGTGTCACCCTCGACAACACCGATGTGGTGTACCAGGTCGATCTCGACCCCAACCTCAGCG
>JBFISZ010000066.1:0-13464 GCA_041608315.1 Acidimicrobiia bacterium
CTTCGTGGCCGCCGGGTTGAACTCGATCGGGATCCTCATCGGAGGGGGCCTGGGACGGGCGATGGCCCACTGGATAGTCGAGGGCCGCCCCGACGTCGACGTCACCGCATTCAACATTGACCGGCTGCGGGCCTACCAAGCCAACCCCGAGTACCGCCGGACCCGCACCGTCGAGTCTCTAGGCCTCGTGTACCGGCCGCACTACCCCACTCGCACGATGGAGACGGCCCGCGGCATCAAGGTCTCACCGCTGCACGAGCGGCTGGCACGAGCGGGCGCCTACTTCAGGGACGTCAGCGGCTGGGAGGCTCCGGACTGGTACGCCCCCCAGGGAGTGGAGCCCCGGGTCGAGCAACTGTCATGGGGGCGCCAGAACTGGTTCCCCTATTGGGGCACCGAGCACGAGGCGGCCCGCACCGGCGTGATTCTCATGGACATGTCCTTCATGTCGAAGTTCCTGGTGCAGGGTCCCGACGCCGGCCGCCTGCTCGACTCCGTCTCCGCCGCCCGGGTCGACGGCGCGGCCGGAGTCATCAGGTACACGCCGTGGATCAACCAAGCGGGCACGCTCGAGGCCGACCTGACGGTCACCAAGCTCGACGACGATCGCTTCTGGGTGGTGGCCACCGATACAGCCCACCGTCACGTCGAGACCTGGATGCGCCGCCACACCACGCCCGACATGGCGGCCACGGTCAGCGACGTCACGTCGGCGTACGCCCAGGTCAACATCCAGGGTCCCGAGTCGCGCCGGCTGCTGCAGTCGGTGACGACGCACGATCTCTCGAATGAGGCGTTCCCGTTCCGGACGGCTCGAGAGATCGACATCGGACTCGCCCGGGCGCTGTGCATTCGCATCACGTATGTAGGCGAGCTGGGCTACGAGTTGTACGTCCCCGCCGACCAGGCGAGCCACGTCTACGACCGGCTCATCGCGGCCGGCGCCGAGTTCGGGCTCCGCCACGCCGGGCTCAAGGCGCTCTCGAGCCTGCGCATGGAGAAGGGATACCGCGACTACGGCCACGACCTCGACAACACCGACGACGTGTGGGAAGCCGGCCTCGGGTTCACCGTCGATCTCGGCAGGCGTTTCGTCGGCCGTGACGCCGTCGCCGCCCAGAAAGCGGCCGGGCCACCCCACCGCCGGCTGGCCCAGATCCTGCTGACCGACCCCGAACCGCTGATGTTCCACGCCGAGGTGGTCCACCGCAACGGCGAGCCGGTGAGCTACATCCGGGCGGCGTCCTACGGCTTCACTCTGGGCGGGGCCGTCGGGCTGGCGATGCTGGAAGCCGGCGAACCGGTCACGCAGGCCTACCTCGACGAAGCCACCTGGGAGGTCGACATCGCCGGCACCCGCTACCCGGCCCGGGCCTCGCTGCGCCCCCTGTACGACCCGGATCAGAAACGCGTCCGCAGCTGATGCGCTCCTGGTGACGCCGCCGACGCCTCTGCCAGAATTGTGATGATGGACGTTGCCGCTTACCTGTCGCGGATCCGCTTGGCCGGCCCGATCGAACCAACTCTGGACAACCTGGAGAGACTGCAGCGCGCCCACCTCACGTGGGTACCGTTCGAGAACCTGCACGTCTTCCATCGCCGCGGCGTCGAAACGACGCCCGAGTGGTCGGTACCCAAGATCGTCGACCGGGGCCGCGGCGGTTGGTGTTTCGAGCTGAACGGCGCGTTCGGCGCCCTGCTCGACGCGCTCGGCTATCCGGTGACGCGCCTGGGCGCCGAGGTGCTGTTCGGAGACGTGGCCGCCTTTCCGGTTCCCGACCATCTGACGCTGCGGGTGCAGCTGGAGCGCCCTTATCTGGTCGACGTCGGCTTCGGCGACTCGTTCATCAAGCCACTGCCTCTCGACGCGGAGGGCCCCCACGACGGCGGCACCGGTTGGTACGGGTTTGCCTTCGATGGCGACGAGACGACGCTGCTCGCCTTTGACGCCGCCGAGACGCCGGTGCCCCAGTTCAGGTTCGACGCGACACCGCGCGTGCCCGCCGACTTCGATCAGTCGTCGCGCAAGCTGCAGACGCAGCCGACCAGCCGGTGGACGGAAACCCCGTTCGCCACCCGGTTGCTCGACGGCGGGCCCGACCGGGTGACGCTGCTGCACGACCGCATCAAGTTCCGCCGCAATGGAGAGTGGACCGAGGAGCCCGTGGCCGCAGCCGAGTGGACCGGGCTGCTCGACCGTTGGTTCGACCTGTCCCCGTGACGTAATCGCCTAGCCGAGGACTTGCCTCGCTTCGTCCGCAAGCTGGGCGAGATCGACGTCGCTCTCCTCGACTATCACGCGGCGCAGGGCCGGTGACACCTTGTCGATCGACGCCGCCAATCGCGACAGCGTCGCCCGCTGTTGCCGCATCCGCACCGCCTCTTCGGCCGGCGTGACGAGGTCGTCCACTATCGAGCCCTCGGCGCGCGACGCCTCGATGGGGTCGGCGATGCCGCGGACCCAGACCAGCGTGCGCTTCCCCGGGCCCCGACCCTCGATGATCGGCGCGATGGCGATGACCTCGTCGGAGCGGACGAACTTGCCGTAGCCGAGGCTCACCAGCTGACCGGTCTGAATACGCACAGATCCCTCCTCGAGACTGGCGTCACCATACCGAATGGCCGCAACACAAATGCTTGTCTTTGGCCGATCGGCGGCGTCGCTGCTAGCCGACGACGTCGTACACCGCAGCAGACAAAGCCTCGCTCGTCGGGTTCCCGAGCAATCCTTCTGCCATCTTGTTCATCATGTAGGCGAACGTCATACGACGATCGACGTCGACCACAATGGAAGAGCCGCCCCAGCCGCCCCAAAAGCAGACTTTGCCATCTGTCCTGCCGTGATTGATGTAGGGGACCGTCTCGTTGACCAGCGCGTAACCGATTCCGAATCGGAGCGGCATTCCCAGCACCAGGTCGATTCCGTTCGATTGCTCCTGGAAGATCAAGTCGATCGTTCCGGGTGACAACAGGCTCAATTCCGGAAGTTCGCCGTCGTTGGCGACTATCGATTGAATCTTCGCCACCGCCCGGGCATTGCCGTGCCCGTTGGCGGCGCCAATCTCCGCCTGCCGCCATGCGGTCGTCCAGGCTTCTTCCGCATCGGGCAGCGGGCCGGTGAACGTCTTGATGGCCACACTGTCGGGGCCACCCATGGCATCGATGTCGATCGGTAGCGGAGGCGGAGGGACCACAGGCGAGACCCTGTCATGGTGCTCCGGGTCGAGGCCGATGTGAAAATCGGCACCGAGCGGGCCGGCGATCTCATCTTCGAAGAAAGTCCCGAGCGACCTTCCGGTGATGCGGCGGACGACCTCGCCAACGAGATGCCCCTGATTGAGCGCGTGATATCCCGAGGCGGTACCCGGTTCCCACCAAGGCTCCTGGGCGGCCAGCATGGCGACGGACTTGTCCCAGTCGTAGATATCGCCGACCTCGACCGGCTGCGCCCAGGCTGATACGCCAGAGGTATGCGACATCAGGTGACGCACCTCGATGTCCTCTTTGCCATTGGCGGCGAACTCGGGCCAGTACTTTGCCACCGGAGCGAAGACGTCGAGCTCACCCCGCTCGACCAGGGTCAAGGCGCACAAAGTCGTCATGGTCTTGGTGGTCGACCACACGTTTGTGATCGTGTCGGCCTTCCAGGGTGTGGTCTTTTCCGGGTCGGCCCACCCGCCCCACATATCGACGACCATCTCGCCGTCGATCGTGAGGGCAACCGAAGCGCCGAGATCATCTCCAGCGTCGAGCTGGGCGGACAGGATGTCACTCAGGGCCGAAAAGCGGTCGTCACAATTGCCGTGTATGTCACTCATGCCGCGACCCTACACGGCTGGATGATTGCGCGACGGAGGAAGGCCCAGCGCAGGATCTTGCCGCAAGATGCAGTCTTCAAGGTCTCGAGTCCCCGCGGTGGGCTCAATCCCATACACCTCGACGAGCCTGTTGCGTAGATCCCGGCCGACGCGGAGGGCCTCGGCCTGCCTGGCGGATCGATAGAGGGCGAGCATCAGGTGTTGGTGCAGCTGTTCCCGGAAGGGGTGTGCCAGCGTCAACGCTTCGAGTCGCGGGATAACCGGCTCATGATGGCCCAGTTCGAGCTCAGCGGCGATAAGCAGTTCGATTGATTGGATCCGCTGTTCTTCGAGCTCGACCGCGCGTTGCTCGATGAGCGACGCGCATTCGCCGCGATCACCGAACGGTCCGCCACGCCATAGCTGTTGGACCTCGCTGAGTAGTAATACCGTGCGCGCAGGATCCGCAGGGAATGCGGTACGGGCACAATCGAGTGCTCCGACGAACTCGACGGCATCGATAGTGTCCGCGCTCGTATCGAGCCCATAGTGCTGCCCATCTGAAGCGATCCGATCGCAGAGCGTCTTGCGCAAGCTACAAACGTAGGTTCGGACCACGTGGGGTGCAGTCACGGGCGGCTGTTCCCCCCATACCTCGTCGACCAGCCGAGCGACACCGAGAGTCGCCGGAGCGGCGGCAAGTAGAGCAGACAAAACGCGCCGCGGCTTGGGTCCACCGAGATCGAGTTCGGCGCCCCGGTCGATAACCCGGAGCGGGCCCAGGATTTCGAATCTCATATGACGATCGCCTCTCCCCAAGTGTACGAAACGAATGCGGAGCCTGGCTGGATCGCTTGGATCGATCCTGGATCGCGATGGCGCACAATGCGTGCCAAGGGGAAGGAGACGTTATGAAGAGACGATGGTGGGTCGTGACGATCGCGTCCGCCCTGGTCGCCGTGATGGCGCTGCCGGCATCGGCCGCGCCCGGCGGTAGCGATCGCCCGTTCCAGGCGAGACTGGTCGGCGAGGTCACGTTTGACTGGACGGGAGGTTCCGCGTCCGGCTGCACGATCATTGCGACCAACACGCATGCAACCGGGAACGCAACGCACATGGGTCGAGTCGAGGCCGTCTGGTCACATTGTCCTGCGGAGGTGGACTACGTCGGCGACGGGAGGCTGATGCTCAAAGCAGCCAACGGAGATCTGCTCTACGGCTACTACGACTACTTCGAAGTCGAAGGTGCCCCAATGCTGACGCCGATCGCCCTCAACGGTGGCACCGGCCGTTTCGCCGACGCCTCCGGTGAGATCGTGGCGAGCTTCGGCGTTACGCCAGTGTTGGTAGAAGGGTGTGACGACCCGGGCAACTTCTCGTGCCTCGACTTCTCCGCCGCCTGGCCGTGGTGGGCGACGCTCCACGGCAGTATTGACATGTGACCGGATCGGATCCCGCGGCTGACGATCGCCTCGGGACCGCGATGGGTGACCGTCCTCGCAGTGGGGGGCGGGGACGGCGCTCGAAGGCGCCGGGTCATCCCTAGTAGTCGAACGGAACCAGCTCGCCGTCGTGCTGGATCAGCATGACCGGCTGCGATTCCCACGTCGTCAGATCGCCGCCCATTCCGGGCGAGTCGGCGGGCATGCCGGGCAGCGCCAGACCCACCGCGTCGGGGCGATCCTCGAGGAGGCGGAGTATTGCGCCCGCCGGCACGTGGCCTTCGATCACGTAGCCGTCGACGATGGCCGTATGGCACGACGCCGCCCCGTCCGGGACACCGCTCTGCGTTTTGAATGCGGCCAACTCCGGATCTTCACTGAGATCGATGTTGGCTCCAAGATCCTGTAGGTACCCGACCCACTCTCCGCAGCACCCTCAGCCGGGTTCCTGGTGCACCTCGAAGCCGAGGCCGGCCAGGCTCGCCCCCGCCGCCACGACGGTCGTCGGCGCTGAGGCAGGGGTGGTGGTGGTCGGGGTGGTAGCTGCGCTGGTGGTGGCGGTCGAGGAGCCGCCACAGGCGGCCAGGCCGAAGATGAGTAGCGCGAGCCCGATGGTCTTCTTCATGGCCGACCAAACTACTACAAGGAGTGGGCAATCAGATACCAAGCAGCACCGTTCAGGACACGGGGCCAACGCACTGTGCCTGCCGCATCACGGCCCGGCCCGCTCGCGGAGGGTTGCCTCCCATTGAAAGGCCCGCTCCTGAGGACCCCAAGCAGACTTGAAGTACTCGAGAATCGACAAGGCTTCTCCCTCACTCAGTTGTGCCCCGAACGGCGGCATCCGGCTCTCGGGGAAGTCGGAACCTCGCAGGATTATCTCCAGAAGTAGATCATCGCCGTGATGCCAGGTGTGGCCCGAGGAGTCCTGGGGAGGGGGCGGGTAACTCCCATCGTCGTTCGGTACCTTCCAATCCGGATCGCCCTTCAGGTCGGTTCCGTGGCAGGAGGCGCAGAACTGCTCGTACCGGTCTTGACCCGCGGCGACCGTCGCCGGATCGAGCTCCGGGACAGGCTCTCCTGGAGGCGCCGTCGGGCTGCCGGGAAGCGGCGTCAAGCTGAAGCTCGTGGTCGTCGTCTCCGCGGCGTTGGAACATCCAGTCAGCCCCAGCGCTGCCAACACCACGGCGCCTGCAATCAGCCGGAGTCGAGGATTCATCCGACCAAGAATACGCCACCGAGCTCGCTTGCCTGATCCGGAACCTGTGGACACGACCCCCGCCCACCCCTACCCTGCGTGTTCGGACCAACGGAGGTATCAATGGGGAAACGGAAACTCTTCGCGCTCATCGTCGGGTTGGCCCTCGTGGTCGCGATCCCGGCTGTTGCCGGCGCCGACGGCTATGAATGGCGCGATCACCGGGCTCCGTTCGATTTCAAGTTCGGCAACCACATCGACACTCATCAGCAGTCGCAGCTGACGGCCAACAATGGACTTACCGGATTCCTATACATCACGCCGAGCGGCGCAACCACCGCAGAAGGCGTGATCATCGCCAAGCACGGCGACTGCACCAAGAACCCGGAGGGTTGCACGGTCGGCTGGAAGCTTCACGGTCTCGCAAAACGAGCCACATACTGCGGCCACGTATCCGGCCAGCATCCGGCCTGGGCGATCGACCCGGCGGACATGCCCCGGCAGCGCGGATTCACCCACTTCCACTGGCTGAATCAGACGCCGCATCACGACGGCCTGGTGGTCGACCGCCTCTACGAGGGCCACGTGCTGAAGTTGACCGCCGTCGAGACCTTCGTCTTCGATCATCACGGGGACTTCCTCGTCGAGCCGGGTATCGACTTCGAGACTCACGCCAACGTGTTTGCAGCGTGTGAGGATTGGCCGCACTACGGCGAAGGCGGCGGGGGCCACGGCCACTGAGCCTTCAGGGGTTGGGATGAACCGGACATGACGGCGGCCGGCTCCGGCGGATCTCACCTACCGAGAAGTGTCGCCAGATCGGGTGAGTCGGCGGGGAGCACTGCCTGCATGATCTCAGCCGTGTGTTCCCCCAACGCAGGCGCCGGCCGCGGCCGCCGCCCGTCGCGCAGCGGCCCCTGCACCACGCGATAGGGCCCTTCCGGCGAGGCGACCTCCGCGACGAGGCCCCGCTCCTTCACATACGGCGTCGCCAGCGCCTCGACTATCGAGTTGATGGGTGCGTTGGGGATCCCGCCTTCCGTCAGGCGGCGCAAGGCTTCACTGGTGGTCAACCCCCCAATCGCTTCCTCGACTGCCGCGTCGACTTCGGCGCGCGCGATCGTGCGCTCGTGGTTCGTGCGCAGGTCTTCGCGGGCTGCCATATCCCCGAGGTCGAGCACCCGGCACAACATCGGCCAGAACTTGTCGCCGAGCACTGCGATCACGACCCATCCGTCGGCGGTGGCGAACGCTCGGTACGGGACGATGTTCTGGTGCCCGGAGCCGACCGGGTCGGGTCCGACCCCGGTGGCCATCGCCCCGGTTGCCACATATGTGAGCAACGACAACGCCGCATCGAGCAGCGGCACTTCGACATGTGCGCCGTGCCCGTCCCGCAGCCGCCGGCTATAGGCCGCCACCGCCCCGAGTGCCCCCCACAAGCCGGCCGCCAGGTCGCTGATCGCCACACCGGCGCGCACGGGAGCTCCCTCGGGCTCGCCGGTGACCGACATGATTCCGCTCTCGGCCTGGGCGATGAGGTCATAGGAGGCCTCGCGCTCGCGTTCGGTGCCGCGGGCGAAACTGGAGATCGTCACGACGACGAGCCGCGGGTGCCGCGCCAGCAGAGCATCGGGAGTCACCGCCAGCTTGGCCGCAGCGTCGGGTCGGTAGTTCTCCACGACTATGTCGGCCGAGCCCAGCAATGCGTCCAGGCCCCGCCTTCCCGCCGCGGTCGTCAGATCGAGCACGACGCCGCGCTTGTCGGTGTTGAGCGAGGAGAAGTAGCTGGAGCGACCGCCGATGAACGGTCCGATGCCGCGGGCCGAGTCGCCTTCCGGAGGCTCCACCTTGATCACGTCGGCGCCCATCTCGGCGAGAATCTGGGCGGCGAAGGGCCCGGCAAGCACCCGCGACAGGTCGATCACCCGGACCCCGTCGAGCAAACCGGTCATGCTCCCTCCGCTAGAGCCAAAAGCTCTGCGGCCGGCCGGGCCGGGTCGTCGAGCGCACCGTCGAGCCGGCTCCCGGCCAGCGACCGGACCTTGGCGGCGAGTTGCTCATCGCTCAAGGGATGCTCGGGCGACCCGCGGGCCGCGTCCACCCTGATTTCGATCGGCGCGGCGGTCGCCCCACTGCTCCACACCAGCACCGCCTCGGATTGCCGGAGCTCGTCGTCGATCTCGACTTCGATGCGCGCGGCCAACTCCCGGGCGGCGGCGTCGACCGTGACGAAGCTGGCGACGTCCGGAGCGCCGTACAGCACCGTGAAGGCGACCGTATACGGGATGGAGAACTTCGCTTCCAGTCCCGTTGTCACGTCGTCGAGGGGAGCTGCCTGGCGGGAGCGGCTATGCACGGTGACGGCGCCGGAACCGGCGCCGTCGGCACCCTGACGTACCGCGGTCTCGGCCGCCTCGATGGCTCCGTGAGTCTGGAGACAGCACGGGTAAGCCTTGATCCAGTTCTCCCTGATGGCCGGGAACTCGCCCGGCTCGGCCCATTGCCCGCCATAAGCGGCAGCAAACCCCGCCTCGATCGACTCGGTGGCGGTTGCCCCCCAGCCGGCGAGAAGCGCCCCCCGCACTCCCTGGGCGGAAGCGATGCCCACCTGGAGTGCCTTGCCGTCGGTGCCGAACGCGGCGCGCAGGCCGCCGGCGCCCAGAAGGGCCAGCTGCTGGCCAACCCGGGTCTGCGCTTGGTCGAGGCCGAGGATCGCGGCCGCCGCCGTCGCGGCACCGATCGTTCCGGTCACCGCGGTCGGGTGCCAGCCCCGCTCGTAGAGGCTGGGGTGGCCGGCCTTCGCCACGGCGGCCATCGCCTCGAAGCCGGCGGCATAAGCCTCGAGAACCTCGCCGATGGCGGCCCCCGTAGTGGCGCCTACCACCAGGGCGGCCGGGGCGGTCGGAGCCGAAACATGGCTGAGGCCGGGCCCGTAAGTGTCATCGAAATCGAGGACGTGGCCGGCCGCCGCCAGGGCGGCGACTCGATCGCAGGTACCCTCGCCGACGGCCCGCGCCGCTTCTGCCGCGGGCTCGTCCCATCCCGCAAGCGCACACGCCAGCCAGTCGAGGAAGGCCCGGCGATATAGCGGTGCGGTGGACCCGTTCATGGCCGCCGAGCATACCCGGCGGGCTCAGCCGTCACCGACCCGGTTCAACAAGTCCCGGGCAATCACTCGCAACGCCAGGATCTCTTCGGTGCCTTCGAAGATCGACAGGACGCGGGCGTCGACAAACATGCGGCTGACCGGGTACTCCTCGGCATAGCCGTACCCGCCGTGGAGCTGCATGGCATCGCGGGTCACCTCCTCGGCAGATCGCGAGGCCAGTGCCTTGGCCATCGCCGCCAGGCTCTGCCCTCGGGGGCTGTCGAGGGCGGCGGCGGCGCGGTATGTGAGACGCCGACACGTCTGGATCTTGGCGGCCATCCGGGCCAAGGTCGCCCGGGTCAACGGGTAGTCGAACAACGGGCGCCCGAACACGCTCCGCTCCCGGGCGTAGCGCAGTGCCTCATTGAACGCCGCTTCCATGACCCCGAGCCCGCGAGCTGCGGTCTGGAGACGCCCGGCGGCAAAGGCGCCCATCTGCATGTAGAAACCCCGGCCGGCTCCGCCGTCACCCCCGATCAAACAGTCGGCGGGCACCTTCCACCCGTCAAACGTCACCTCGAACGAGTGGAGGCCCCGATAGCCAATCGTGTCGATTGCCCGTCCCGAGAGGCGGCCCCCGCCGGGTTGTTCCATCTCAAACGCGTGACCGGCGAACGCCGGCTTCTCAACGACGAACAGCGAGAGGCCACGGGCCCCCGCACTGCGGTCGGGATCGGTGCGCGCCAAGAGCATGAGCAACTCCGCCCGGCCGGCGAAGGTCGCCCACATCTTTGTGCCGTTGAGAACGTAGTCAGGCCCCTCGCTGAGCGCAGTAGTCGTTATGGCCGCGACATCCGAACCGTAGTCCGGTTCGGTCACGGCGACTGCCACCATCTGCTCACCTGAGGCGATCGGAGGCAGCCAGCGTTGCTTCTGGTCCTCGGTGCCGCCCGCCAGCAGGGCCGATACGAGAATCTCGGGCCGGGTCAACAACGAACCTGCCATGAGTGATCCTGCCGACAAGGCTTCGGTCGCCACGACCATCGGTAGCATCCCCTCGGGGGCCGGGTCCTGGAAGCCGCCGTACTCCGCCGGAATCGACATCCCGAAGGCGCCCATCGCGGCCATGCCCGCAATCACTTCCTCCGGCACATCGCTGTTGTCACGATGCACCGCCTCGGCTCGTGGTCCCACTTGCTCGGCCGCGAAGCGCCCGAAAGCGTCGGCGACGAGCGCCACGTCGCTCGAGAGATGGCCCGGCCCCGTCCCGGCCGCGGGCAGCATCGCGGCAACGGCTTCCAGGGCTTCCGAGCTCGAGCCCGCCCCGAGCACGCCGTCGGCGGCGCCGCCCCGAAGATCGGCTGCACCGTCCCGCCCGTCCAGTCGATGGCGGGCCGAACGGAGGAGATCGGCGACGGCCACGTTGGCGAGCAAGCCCTCGGCCTCGCCCCGCGTTCCATATTCGGCGACGGCGGAGGCGGCGGCAGTCTCCGCCGCCAGGAACGCAAGGTGGTAGGCCGTTTCCTGGTTCTCGTCCAGCTTTGCGGTCGATACCCGGCCGGCAACGACGCAACCTGCGGCGAGAGCCTCGATCCGGCGATCCACCGCCGCCTCCATCTGCGCAACCGCGGCCTCCAAGCGAATTGCCACTACTCCTGAGCCTCCTCGCGACGCGGGGCCGCCTCGAGCACCCGGCGGGCGATACGGACCACGGCTTCATCGACCATGCGCCCCTCGTCGTCGGTCACGGCTCCCTGCCCGGATGCCAGTGCCGCCTCATACAACTCGACCAAACGACGGGCCCGGGCGATCTCGTCGGTCCCGGGGGTGAAGGTGGCATTGATGACTGCAACCTGCGCCGGATGGATCGCCGGCCGGCTGCCGAATCCCTGCCGGACGAGGCGGCGACTATCAACCGCGAGTTCGTCGAGGTCTGCGAAGTCGGGCAGGACCGGCCCCAGCGGTGGGGCGATCCCGGCGGCGGCCGAAGCGACGACTATCTCCATCCGCAGCGGCAGCAGCGCTTCGGTGAAGGTCGGATCGACGCCCAGCTCGGCGCCCAAGTCCAGTTCCCCGATCATCAGCTGGTGCACCCGGGGCGCCGTCGCGATCTCGTCGATCGCCCGCAGTGCCCGGGCCGTCTCGATGATCGGGAGGAGACGGGTCCGGCCCGCCGGGAGACCGGCCGCGACCTCGATACCGCCGAGGCGAGCCGACAGCTCGAACAGCTCATCGGCGGCTTGGATCTTGGGAACCATCAAGCCCCGCAGCGCTTCCGCACCGGCCAGAGTCGTGTCCTCGTCGCGCAGATCAGGGCTCGAGTTGATGCGCACCCACACTTCGAAACCGGGATCACGCAGTCCGGCCAGCCACGTCGCCACGGCGGCCCGGGCGGCGGCCTTGCTGGTCGGCGCCACCGCATCCTCGAGATCGGCAATGACAGCGTCGGCGCCGCGCCCGGCGACCTTGGCGAGCATGTCGGCGCGATCTCCCGGCACGAATAGATAGCTGCGAGCAGTCAGCTCCGGCTCCCGGTTCGACGATGCTCCGCCTTTCTAGCACCTGAGTGCCGGACGGCGCGCCCTTGAAAGCGGACGCCGCCGGACGCAAGCTAGAACGAAAAGGCGACCTGAATGCCGACTCGGCGAACCGCGTCAATCGTGGCCATGGTGCTGATGGCCCTCGCCGCCGGCTGCGCCGCGGACGATCTGACCGACCGCCACCTGACGGCCGGGGATGCTGCGGCCGCCGCCGGGGACTGGATTGCGGCGTTCGACGAGTACCTGCTGGCGGCGGAGGCCGCTCCCGACCATGAGGCAGCCCGCGTCGGGCTGGACACGGCGGCCGATCGGCTCACCGCCATGGTGCCTGGGCTTCCGGTCGCCGAGGAAGTCCAACTACTGCGCTGGCTCGAGGAACAGGACCGGCTCAGCGACGTCGCCGCAGTCCTCAACGCCAGTGTCGTCTCCATCAGAAGCGGGTGGACCGAGATGGGCAGCAGCACCGGACGGCCCGACGAGCAACCGGCGCGGCCGGTGTACCTCGACGCCTTCGCCATAGACCGCTACGAAGTGACCAATCTCCAATATGCCGCCCACCTGCGTCAGACCGATGAACGGGCCCCGATCTACTGGATCGACGGTGCCTACCCGGCCGGCGCGGCAACCCAGCCGGTGGTCGGGGTGTCATGGCAGCAGGCAGCCTCGTACTGCACGAGCATGGGCAAGCGACTGCCGACCGAGGCGGAATGGGAGCGGGCCTGCCGTGGAGAAGACGGCTTGGACTACCCGTGGGGTGAGCAGTGGGAGGCCGCCAATCTCAACACGACTCTGATGCCTCTCAAGGACCCGGATGAGGCATGGACTTGGCTCGCCTCCCCCGCCAATGCGCCGGCCCAACTGCGTTCCGTCGGTGATCCGGTGGGCGGCGCCAGCATCGACGGCGTATGCAACCTGGCGGGCAACGCCGCGGAGTGGGTAGCGGACTGGTACCACCGAGACGCCTACTCGACCCTCGAGAGGGTGAACCCGCTCGGGACGGAGCCGCAGTGGAACCATTCCATTCGCGGCGGCGCCTGGCTGTTCCGCCACGACGACCCTGATCTCCTGGTAAAGCAGGGGCGCTGCATGTTCCGCAACTCTTCGCACTCCGCAGCCGACCCCCGCGTCGGATTCCGCTGCGCAACCGGCCCGAGCTGAGCCCCGGGCCGGATGGGGCTCGCTTCTTGCACGCTCGAGGCCTTTACTCGGATCCACCGCCCGGTACCACCTGAGTACACTCGCCGAGTCTGGAGGCGTTGATCGAGATGGCTTTGCTGGCCGGGATGAGGGTGGTGGAGGGATCCGCCTTCGTGGCGGCTCCGCTCGGCGGGATGACCCTGGCTCAGCTCGGTGCCGACGTCATCCGGTTCGATCCGATCGGCGGGGGCCTCGACTA
>JBFISZ010000067.1:0-13408 GCA_041608315.1 Acidimicrobiia bacterium
GGGGGGAGAGACGCTCGCCAGGAACGCTGCGGGCGTTCCGTTACTTCCCTAGCCCTCGTAGGGTAGGTGGATGCCGGTTCGCGCTGCTGTCGTTCTCATCGTTGTCGCACTCGGCGGAGCGGCCTGTTCGTCCGCCGGGGATGGGCCCGCTGCAGAACCGACAACCAGCTCGCCGGAAACGTCGACGTCGACTACCAGCGCCCTCCTTTCGGGTTCCCCCGATACAGAGCCACCTTCGTCGACCACCACCTTCCCTCCTCCGATCAATGACGGTCGCTTGCGCAACCAGGCCGGCTATGTCTTCCCGGACGCTCCGCCGCTCACCAACACCGGCGAGCTGGCCGGCGGTCTCACGGCCGACCTGGATTCGCTGTGGCTCAGCCTGACGAGTGACGTGGTCGATGCCTCGGCCATCGAGATCATCGGCGCAAGTGGAGATGTCCGATTGGCGTGGCTCGTCGCCGACCTGCTCCGTTTCTTTCAAGGCGGCCCGGTCCACACGGCTCTCGTCGATGCATTTGTCGAGCTGACCGGCGTCGACATGGCGGCCGATCCGCTGGCGCTCCTCAGCCCGTGGCAGTCGGTCACCGATCACCTGATCGCCTGGGACCTCGCAAGTCACCCCGAGTACCGGGACTACAAGGGCCGGCTCTTTACATTGGTCGAACCGGGCTGGCAGCCGTTCTTCGACGACGCAGCGGCCACCGTCGATTGGCGGCTAACGTCGTGGGGCGGTGTCCGGATCGACAACCGGCCGCTCGGCGACACGCTTCCCTGCGAGATGGGATGTATCCCGGCTCTCGATGATCCAGAGGTCACGCCGGCAGAGGAAGGCTCCTGGTACCCGGATGACCGGATCGTCTTTGGCGTGGTCGTCAACGGCGAAGCGCGGGCCTATCCGAAGAATCAGATGGAGGTCCACGAGATGGTCAACGATACGCTCGGGGACCGTCGCTTGGGGATTCCCTACTGCACGCTGTGCGGTTCGGCCCAGGCCTACTTCACCGACATTGTCCCCGAGGGGGTCGAGGTTCCGGTATTACGCACATCCGGGCTGTTGACGCGGTCCAACAAAGTCATGTTCGACCTCAACACTTTCAGCATCATCGATACCTTCACCGGTGAAGCCCGCAGCGGGCCTCTCCGCGAGCTTGGCTTCGCTCTTGAGCAGGCCACCGTGATCACGAGCACGTGGGGCGATTGGAAAGCAGCCCACCCGGAGACGACCATCGTCGCCGAAGACGGTGGCATCGGGCGGTCGTACCGGCTCGACCCGCTGGGCAACCGCGATGCCAACGGACCGATCTTCCCGGTCGGCGACGTCGACTCCCGGCTGCCGGTCCAGGCTCAGGTGCTTGGCGTGATCATGCCGGACGGGACCGCAGTCGCCTTTCCCGTCGGTGCGCTGGCCAACGCGCTGAGACTCGAGGACTCGATCGAGTTCGCCGACCTGGTCATCACGGCCGACGGCGGTGGGTTTGTTGCCGCGCTCGAAGATGGCACTGCGGTGGCCTCCCACCAGTCGTTCTGGTTCGCCTGGTCGCAGTTCCACCCCGACACCTTGCTGTGGTCGGCCCCGATCCTCGGCGAGTGAGCGGCAACTGCCCTCCGGGTAGGGTAGAAAGCACGTGATGGAGAGCGACGCCACCGATCTGCGTCGGGCGTTCATCGCGGCATACGGGCCGGAGGCCGGTGCCGAGGCCGCCGCCCGCGCGGTCGCCTCCGACGCCGCCGGCGAGCATGCGGCGTACTCAGCGGGGCGGATTCGCTGGTACCGCCCGCATCAGCTGGACCTGCCGGCGGTGCCGCCGACGTCCGAGATCTGGGTCGACGCTTCGATGCCCCGCCTGATGGCGCGCTTGTCACAGCGGCGGCGCCAGGCGGTGCTGCTGCATCACGGATACCGGTGGCCGGTGGGGCGTATCGCCGCGATTTTGGGCCGCGACGTCGCCGCAGTGGAGCGGGACGTTGCGTCGGCCGTCCGCAAGCTGGCGGCCGGGGTCGCCGGCGGCGGCGAGGGCCGCCCCGTCACCGATCAGGTGGCGGCGTATGCCGAGATCCTGGAGAGAGCCGCCCCGGCTCGTGAGGTACTCGATGCGTCCCGGCGGCGGCTCCGGTTGCGCTCGCGCCCGGCGGCGGCCGCAGCCGTTGTGGTCACCGCGGCGGTGATCGGCGTCATCGTCGTCGCCTCGCAATCTGACGACGGTGATGGAACCGGCGGTGACTCGGCGTCCCTGGTTCCTCCAATCGCCGTCGAGCTGCTCAACCCCAGGGCTGTGGGCAGTGCCTCGTTCATCGGAGAGCACACCGCCGTGGGCCCGGGTGCGGTCACCATGCACGACGGCCGCTATCACATGCTGGCGGCGGCCCATGGCAACGGCATCGCCACGGTCGCCTACGCGGTTTCCGGCGACGGCATCGTGTGGAGCTCGGCGGCCGAGGAGCCGGTTCTCGATCTGGCCGCCGCGCCGTGGGCGCCCCGCGAGTTCGATCGGGCGACGCCGCGCAGCGTCGTTGTCGATTCCTCCGGCGCGTGGCAGCTGTTCTTCGACATCTCATGGTTCGACAACGACTCCGACCGGATCCGCTCCCACATCGGCCGGGCGGTGGCGGAGGCCCCCGATAGCGAGTGGGTTTTCGACGACCTTCCGGTGTTGAGCCCGGCGTCGGAGCGGCCGTGGATGAGCGAGCAGGTCTTCTCCCCGGCGGTAGTGGCCGTGACGGGAGGCCTGGTGATGGTGTTCGTCGGCTCCGGCGATGAGTCCGGGATGGTTGGTCTCGCCCAGTCTCGCACCGGCGCCCAGTGGGATTTGCGGCCCGGCCCGGTGTTTGGCGCGTTCGAGGAGTGGCAGCGGGGCGGCATCTCCCGGGTGAGCATGGTGACCGGGCCGGAGGGCTTCACGATGCTGTACGCCGGCGAGGACCCATCCCGCCCCGGCCTGGCCACATCGGCCAACGCCCTGGAGTGGACGCCCCACCTCGCCAATCCGCTATCGCTGGCGGCACGGCTCGGTGGCCGCGGCGTTTTCGATTTCGCGCTTGCAGCAGGCCCCGATCGCACCTTCGTCTACGTGGAAGAAGGGGCCGGTCCCCGCTCCGGAGCCGTGGCCGTGCTGGGTGTTGATCCGGAAGAGTGAGGGCGCGCTCAGCCGGCCGCCGAGGGAGCGTCGGCGCGGGTGACCGTGGTGGGAGGCCAGATCGCGCTGCCTGCCGCGTTCCTCATCCGCTCGATGGTGACGCGGCGAGGCGCCCCCGGGTGGAGGCGCCGGGCCGCGCTCGCCTGTTGCCTTCAACGTATCACGGAACCGTCGGATCATGGCCCCGGGGAGGGGCGCGGCAGTCGATGGGTGTGCCGGCACGGCGTGCCTAAGGTCGCGCGGTGCGCACCCATACGTATCTCCTCAGCAGGTTCTGGGTCTGGGGCCTCGTGGTGGAGGCCGTCCTCGCTTCGGCGGTCTTCATCAACGCCGGATGGGGGACCGGTGGCCCCTTCGGGCCGAACGGTGCCCCGCTGCGCCTGGTGGCGACTCTCGTGGCCGTCGGCTCGGTGGTACTGCTGCGGCTCGCCTACGTGATGAGCCGGGAGCGGCTGTTGCTGCGCATCGACGAGACCGGAGTCACCGGCCGCCGACCATCCGGAGATCTGTGGGCCACCGCGGTTGATTTCCACATCGCCTGGGATCAGTTGGCGGCCGTCACCGTCAGCGGTCGCCTGGCGCAGCGGGTTGAGCTGCTCGATCGTCACGCCCGGCCCCACACGGTGAGCCTGCTCATGGTCGAAGGCTTGCGAGGCGGTGAAGGGCAAGTCCTCGCCGATGCGATCCGATCGGCCCACGCCGAATGGCGTCGCCAGGAGCCCGCGTGACGGCCGGGAGAGGTCGCTGCTGGCTCGAAAGCGGTACCCGGTCGCTCAGCCCCCGGCGGCTCTGAGGCCCAACACGGTGTCGATCATGTGTACGTTGCCGTTCGAGGCTTGCAGATCGGGCCCGATGATGGCGGCCGTGTCGAAGAAGACGGTCCCGTCGCGCTCCGTGATCGACATGTCAACGCCCATCCCCGTCGTCACGGACTGCAAAGAGACGAGATCGGCGAGGCTGACCTTGCCTTCGATCACATGGAAAGCCAGCAGCTGGAAGGCGATATTCGGGTCGGAGGTGGCGGCGGCCAGCAGTTCCTCCGGCAGGGCCGCAAAGGCGGCGTCGCTCGGAGCGAGAAAAGTGAGGCCCGGGAAGTCCGCCGTGATGGCGGCCGCCACCTGTTCTTCGACACCGGCGGTCGCGATGAGGCTCCGGAAGATAGAGAGCTGCGGGCGGCCATCGGCCACTTCGAGCAGATTCGGCTCCGCCGGCACGTGGCACCACGCGATCACCACCGTGAAGAGGGCGACTATTCCGGCACCCCACCAGAGTGGCAGGCCCCAGCTCGTGTCGTCCTTCTCCTGCACAGCGTCGTCGCTGAGCCAGTTTCGCAAGCGTTGCCACATGGTGGGCCGGACATCCTTCGAGTCAGCTTTGGTCGCAAGATAGCGCGCGCGTGGGAAGGCTCAGCCTCGGCACGTGCCGGCGACGGTCTGCGGGCTCAGTGGCGCTGCTCCGGCGCCGGCGAGTTGGGGTCGATTCCGTAATGGGCGACGGCGTCGAGCACTGTCTGCGGAGCGAGTGTTCCCTGCTCCACGAGGCCGGAGAGCACGGCAACGACAACGTGACCCTCATCGATCTCGAAGAACCGGCGCAGCGCGGCCCGGCCATCGCTGCGACCGAACCCATCCGTCCCCAGTGGGATGAAGTAGCCGGGAACCCAGCGGGCCACCTGGTCCGGTATCGCCTTCATGTAGTCGGTGACCGCCACGACCGGACCGCCGACCGCAGCCAGCTGACTCGAGACGTAGGGAACCCGCGGCTGCTGGTCGGGGTGCAGCCGGTTCCACCGCTCGACGGCGAGAGCGTCCTCGCGCAGCGATTTGTACGATGTTGCGCTCCACAGCTCGGCAGCGACGCCGTACCGTTCGGCCAGCGCAGCCTGCGCGGCCCGGGCTGCCAAGTGGGCGGTTCCGGAGAACAGGATCGCCGCCCTGTGGTCGGGACCCTCGGGGGCTTCGGCCCACTTGTAGAGGCCGGCGATGATCCCGTCGGTGACATCTGCCGGCTGGGCCGGCTGGGTGTATGCCTCGTTGTACAGGGTGATGTAGTAGAAGATGTCCTCACCGTTGCCGTACATCCGATCGAGGCCGCTCTCGACGATCGTGCCGAGCTCGTAGGCGAACGCCGGGTCGTACGTCTGGCACACGGGTACCGTCGACGCCAGCAGCAGCGAGTGGCCGTCCTGGTGTTGGAGACCCTCACCGAGCAGTGTGGTGCGGCCGGCCGTGGCGCCCATCAGAAAACCGCGGGAGCGGGAGTCGGCGGCCGACCAGATCAGATCTCCGACTCGTTGGAAGCCGAACATCGAGTAGAACGTGAAGAAGGGCACCATCGGCACACCGCGGGTGGCGTAAGACGTGGCCGCAGCGATCCAGCTCGCCATTGAGCCCGCTTCGGTGATGCCCTCCTCGAGTATCTGCCCATCCTGCGCCTCCTGGTACGACAAGAGCAGATGGGCGTCGACGGGTTCGTAGAGCTGGCCGCGCGAGGCGTAGATGCGCAGCTCCTTGAAGAGGGCATCCATCCCGAAGGTGCGGCCCTCGTCGGGGATGATCGGCACGACCCGCTCGCCGAACCGCTCGACACGCGCCAAGCTGCGCAGCAGTCGAGTGAACACGCCGGTGGTGGAGACCTCCACAGTCCCGGAGCCGGCGGCGAACTCGGCAAACGGCTCGTGGGGGGGCAGCTCGAGAGGCAGCTCGGTGCGCACCACTCGCTGCGGCAGGGAGCCGCCGAGTTCGTGACGCCTTTCGGTGATGTAGCGCACTTCTGGCGAGTCTTCGTGCGGCCGGAAGTAGGGTGGATTGCCCGGGTCGGCGAGCAGCGCTTCGTCGGGGATCTCATCCTCGAGCCCGAGCCGGTCGCGCAGCCCCATGAGTTGTTCGGGGCTCAGCTTCTTGACCGAGTGGGTCGACATGCCGCCCTGGACACCTTCGCCCAACTGGAATCCCTTGATCGTCTTGGCGAGGATCACCGTGGGGGCGTTCGTTGCCTCGGTCGCCGCCGTGTAGGCAGTGAAGAGCTTCTCGTAGTCGTGGCCGCCGCGGCGCAGCGCCCACACTTCATCGTCCGTCATGTGCTCGACGAGCGCCTTGAGCTCGGGATGGGGCCCGAAGAAGTGCTCTTTCACGAAGCTGCCGTCGCGCGCCTTGTACCGCTGGTAGTCGCCATCGAGCGACTGGTTCATGCGGCGGATCAGATGGCCGCCCTGGTCGGCGGCAATCAGCGGATCCCAATTGGTACCCCAGATCACCTTGATCACGTTCCAGCCGGCGCCGCGGAAGATCGCCTCGAGCTCCTGGATGATCTTGCCATTGCCGCGGACGGGCCCGTCGAGCCGTTGCAGGTTGCAGTTGACCACCCAGGTGAGGTTGTCGAGCTGCTCCCGACCTGCCAGTGAGATCGAACCGAGGCTCTCCGGCTCGTCTGTCTCGCCGTCCCCGAGGAAGCACCAAACCCGCGACCCGGACGTGTCCTGGATCCCGCGGTGCTGGAGATATCGAAGGAACCGGGCCTGGTAGATCGAGTTGATCGGGCCCAATCCCATCGAAACGGTCGGATACTCCCAGAAATCGGGCATCAGGCGGGGGTGCGGGTAGCTCGACAGCCCGCCGCCCCCGATCTCGCGGCGAAAACGATCGAGTTCCGGCTCATGGAGCCGGTGCTCCGTGAAGGCGCGGGCGTAGATCCCGGGCGAGGCGTGGCCTTGGATGTAGACGTGGTCGCCCGGTCCGTCACGGTGACCCTTGAAGAAGTGGTTGAAACCGACGTCGTAGAGCATGTCGGATGAGGCAAAGGACGAGAGGTGGCCGCCGATGCCGTCGACCGTGAGATTGGCCTTGGTGACCATGACCGCCGCATTCCACCGAATGATGTGTCGCAGCCGCTGTTCCAACTTGCGGTCGCCCGGGAAGGGGCGGTCGAAATCGGGTGGGATCGTGTTGACGTAGGGGGTGCTCGTCGCCCGGGGCACTCCGATGTCGCGCTCGTGCGCCCGCTTCAGCAGTTTTGCCATCAGGAACCGGGCGCGGGGAGCCCCATCGGCGTCGATCACCCGGTCGAGGGACTCGATCCACTCGAGTGTCTCGTCGGGGAACATATCTGGCATCTGGTGGGTGAATTCGTCACCGATCACGTGGCGGCCCCGTCGTTGGGAGGGAGTGAAGAACACTACACGGATGCCGTTTTCTAATGCCCGGATCGCGCCGGCAGCTTTGACACGGTACGCCTCCGTTGGCTACCGTCCGTGTTTGCCTTGTGGGGCAAGCAGATATGGGTGGTCGCTCCGCCTGCGCGCGGATTGCAGAACGCACCATGATCCACACAACCCGGACCAGAATGAGAAGGCGCCGCAACGCGCTCGCGCTCGCGTTGCTGTTCTCGCTCTTCGTCGCCATCGAAGCCCCCGCCGGCCACGCCGCGGGCCAGAACTGCCCGAGTTTCGGCAACGTCCGGCAGGTAGGCCAGCTCTCCAAGACGGCCATCAACGAGGCTTCCGGGCTCGTCGCTTCCCGAACCCACTCGGATCGCTACTGGCTGCACAACGACAGCGGCGACAGTGCCCGGATCTTCGCCATGACGGGCACCGGCCGCGACCGCGGCACCGTAAACCTCGGCGGGATCACGGCCCGGGACTTCGAGGACATCGCCATCGGCCCGGGCCCCAACGCCAACAAGGACTACTTGTACATCGCGGACTTTGGCGACAACGGGCAGCGGCGCGCCAAAGTCGTGATCCACCGCATCGCCGAACCGGCCCCCCCCGGCGCCGGCCGGTCGATCACGATTCCGCAGGATCAGATCGAGTCGTTCGAGTTTGTCTATGCGAACCCGAACCGACCGGGCTCGACCTGGCGGCGCAACGCCGAATCGCTGATCGTCGACCCGCGCAGCGGTGACCTGGCGATCGTCGAGAAGCAGCTTTCGACCATCGACGGCAGGACCGACATGGGGTGGGTGTACCGGATCGGGAAAGGTCAGCTCGTCGAAGGCGTTCTGATCACGGCGCAACCCCAAGTTGCCATCAAGCAGCGCCGCGACACGAAGTACGGCCCCATGACCGGAGCCGATATCTCCCCGGACGGTTCGCTCATTCTCGTGAAGAACGCGGCCGAGACGTTCGCCTGGACGAGAGACAGTGGACAAACGGTGTTCGCCGCTCTGCGGGCATATCCGGTCACCAGCTGCATCGCCCCCAAGACACCGGGCGAGGCCATCGCTTTCACCGCGAGCGGGGCGGCCTTCCTGTCGGTGACGGAGAAAGTCAACTCGCCGGTCAAGAAGGTGGCCATCACGGGCGACTCGCCCCCGCCACCGCCGCCGCCGCCACCACCACCACCACCCTCTGGTCCCAGCTGCAACGGGCGGGCGGCCACGATCGTCGGTACGGCCGGTGATGACATCCTCGTCGGCACCCCTGGGCCGGACGTCATCGTCGGGTTCGGCGGAAACGACACGATCTACGGGTTGCGGGGACGCGACGTTCTGTGTGGCGGCCCCGGCCGCGATCGACTCTACGGAAACAGGGGCCGCGACGAGCTCTGGGGGGGCATTGGCGGGGACGTGCTGAAGGGCGGGCCGGGCGGCGACAAGATCGCCGGCCTCAAGGGCAACGACAGGTTGTACGGCCAGGATGGTGCCGACTACCTGGCGGGCGCCGACGGGAGGGACCGGCTCTTCGGGGGCCCGGGCGACGACAGGCTGCTCGCCGGCCCCGGCATTGACTCCTGCTCCGGCGGCCCCGGCGACGACTTCTTCCAATCGTGCGAGTGAGATTGGCTCTGGATCGAATCGGATTCTGGCCGAGCTGCTCGGCCCGTCCCGGGCGCGGCCTACTCCTCTCCGGTCTCGTCCGGCGTCGTTGCCCGCAGCTTGGCCTCTAGCTCCTCGAAGCGGGAGTCGGCCGCCTCGATGTCCTCCAGGATCATGTCGACTCGCTCGTGAGGTTCGGCGTCGAGCTCTCGCTGCTTGCGGGCGAGCTCGGCATCGAGCTTCTCTCCCACCCTGGAGAGCCCTTCCTTGACGTCTGTCGCCTCACGCTTGAAGACGGCGACGATGCGGTCCCAGAAGCTCATGGCGATCCCTCCGCTTGGTGTCTGGCGTATATCTCGGCGTAGGCCTGGTAGTGGCGGAGTCCGCGGGCCGTGGTCTCGTTCTCCGTGGCGCGCACCTCCCGGGAGATTCGCATTGGGCTGCCGACGGCGAGCATTCCTGCCGGAACAGTGACCCCGGGCGGAACCACGGTGCCGGCGGCGACGAGGGCACCCCGTTCGACGACGGCGCCGTTGAGGAGAACCGCTCCCATCCCAATCAGGGCGCCGTCCTCGACGATGGCTCCGTGCACCACCGCGGCGTGACCGACGGTGACGTCCGTGCCGAGGTGCACCGGGAAGCCGAGATCGGTGTGGATCACGGCGTTGTCTTGAACGCTGCTGCCCGGCCCGATGGTCGCGGGTGCCTCCTCAGCCCGGATCGAGGCACCAAACCAAACCGACGCCCCGGGGCCGATCGTCACGTCACCGAAAACGCGTGCGGTGTCGGCGACGAAGGCATCAGCATGAATCTCAGGTTCCTGGAGTGGGGGGAATTCGCTCATGCCGGCAGCTTACGCCCCCCGGGGGAGGCGTTGGATTGCCCGGCGCTACAGCACCGCCCGCACGACGATCCCGATGGCGGCAACGATCCACAACCCCAGTCCGATGAAGAGGCTCGCCACCGTCATCCCGATTCTCCCCGGATTGGCGAGCCGGGTGAGGTCAGACACGTCGATGCCGAAGCTCCCGAGGTCGGCCCGTACCGCCCGCACCGACTTGATCACCTGGAGGCCGCCGCGCAGCATGTGGCGCCGGGTCGTCTGGATGCCACCGGCCACCTCGGACAACCTCGTCTTGGCGAGGCCGGCCGCCCCGCCGAGCTGGCTTCTGATCTTCTCCGCATCGAGGGCTGAAGCCAGGCGGATGCCGTAACGCCACAGCACGACCCCGGGCACCAGGCAGATCAGACCGAGGAGCCACCCGAGTCCGCCCAGCTCCGCGAAAACCACCACCGTTGCGATTGCCGCGCCCACCCAAGCGAATACGGCCGCCGCCCGCATCAGCATGGAACCGCGATCGGCCAGCCAATCGACTTTGCCGAGTACTGCTTCCGCGGCGGCGCCGGGCCTCGATGTCATCGCAGGATGATAAGAAGACCGGGCGCAGTCAGCGACTCAAACCGATCCTGGTGAGCGTGGCGGCCGAGACGTTGCGGCCGCAGAGGATGACCACGACGGGTCCGCTGAGGTCGGCACGGCCGACGGCGGCCAGAGCTACTCCGGCGCTTCCTTCGATGCGGTCCGGGTAATCGGCCATGTATTCCCGCATCGCCGTTGCGATCTCGTCCTCGGAGATCAGGAACCAGTCGGCGACGAGGGTCCGGCACATCTCGAATGTGATCGATCGCGCCTCGATTCCTCCTGCGGTTCCGTCGGAGAGAGTGTCCCGGTGATCGACATCGATGATGGAGCCGGCGGCCACGGAATGGTGCATCGCCGCCGAGTTGGCGGCTGAGGCCCCGATGATGCGTGTGGCCGGCCAGTGGCGGCTGAGGGTGGCGGCGATGCCTGAGATCAGCCCGCCGCCGCCTACCGCGACGATGACCGCCGCGGGCGGCTCCGTCTGGTGGGTCAACTCGACGGCAATGGTCCCCTGCCCGGCGATGACCGCGGCGTCGTTGTAAGGCGGCACATACGTCTTCCCGCCCCGCTGCGCCTCCTCCCGGGCGGCGGCTTCGGCGTTGACCGGGTCGCCGCCGATCGTCCGGATGGCGGCCCCGAGGTCGCGGATGGCCGCGATCTTTGTCGCGTCGGCGTCGGCTGGGACGAACACCTCGACGGCGGCACCCAGGTGGGCGGCCGCGGTGGCGACGGCCGCTCCGTGATTGCCCGTCGACGCCGTCACGACTCCCGAGGCGAGCTGTTTGGGGCCCAGCGACTTCAGCTTGGCGGTGGCGCCGCGGTATTTGAAGGAGCCCGTGTGCTGGGTGTTCTCCAGCTTGGCGAGCACTCGGCAGCCTGCTCTGTCGAAGATCGGCCGCCTCACGAGCGGGGTTTCGATGACTTCGGGGCGCAAGGTCTCGTGGAGCGCCGCCGAGGCCGCGATGATTTCCTCGTACATCTGCGGGCACGTTACCCGCCGAGTTTCCGCCCGGCCGCTCGGCGTTAGGCTTGGAAATCAGTTCGGGAGTGGACCGGGAGGGTCAATGTACGATCTGTTGTTAGTGCTCCACATTGTGGGGGTGTCCACGTGGCTCGGCGCCAACATGGTTCAGTTCCTCTCCACCAGGCGCCTGGTCGCCCAAGGCGGGCAGGTGGCGGCGGCGTGGACCGGGATGACCTTGCTCTGGGCGCGGATCCTCTACATGCCGGCGGCGATCCTGGTTCTCGTGACGGGAACCTGGCTGGTTCTCGATACAGAATGGGAATTCAGTCACGGCTTCGTTTCGATCGGCTTCACGGTGATCATCATTGCCACGATTCTCGGGATCGTCGTGACCGCCAAGATTGGAGAACGGGCCACCGCCGCCTTTGGATCGGGTGACGACGCTTCCGGGAATGCCGAGATCAACAAGCTGATCGCGTGGGCGATCCTCGACACGCTGCTGGTCGTCATCGCTATCTTTGCCATGGTGGGCAAGTGGGGTGTGTAGTCGGAACCGCTAACTGCCGATAATCCGTTCTGTAGGGTGAGGCCACTGCAGCGAAAGAACAGGGGGTGGGCAAGTGCCTGCGGGCGGGGCGCCAAAGCGAGGCTGGACAACTGTCCACCGCATCTCGGCCGTTCTCGCCGCCCTGATGGCCTTCCAGGTGATAGCGACGGCCAAGGCCGCTCGTCTCGATACGACCGAGGCGCTGATGCTGTTTCCACCGGCGGAGGTCCTTCCGGTCGCCGCCCCAGCCGTGCGCGCGGCCACTCCGGCGAGCACGGTGCCGATGGTCGGCCGGAGCTGGGCGATGCCGGTATCGCTGGCGGCGGCTGAATACGCCTCTCAGCTGCGAGCCCGGTATTTCGAGATTCCGGCCAAGCCGGCCCCACCCGACGAGGCGGCGCTCACTGAGGTCATCGGCCTGCACAAGTCTCGAATTGCCGATGTCGTGGCGCTCCCTCGCCCGGGACCCGTCACCACCCAGCACCCGGGGCTGACTATCCGCGACGACCCGATGTCCCCATTCCGTTTCTCGCTGGACGCCGCACGCGGTGTTGTCGCCGTCACCGTCGCAGGGATGCCGGAGGTCGAGTTCGAGATCGACTATCGAGACGGCGCCACCGATCTTCACCGCATCGGGGTGACGCCGGTGCTGCTGGGGCATCGACTCGAAGGCACCGTCCCCCGGACGCGCGGGGAGTTGACCTACCCCCTCATCACACCGACCTACGACGCCGGGAGAGTCACCCACACGGTGATCTCCAATGAGGGCGGCGCGCTGCTGGTCCATTTCGACGGCGGCCCGTACGCCAACCTGAGCGCCCGCCAGGAAGCCGAAGGGGCCACGTACCTGGACGTGCGGATTGAGGTCACCGGGCGCAAGGTTCGGATCGATCTCGCCGGGCTCTACTACGTGCGCCCCGCAGTGGGAGCCGAGATGGTATTCGTCGATGATGCGGGTACCACGCCGCTCACCGTGGCGGCCGACGTGCCCTCGTTTCTCGTATACCTCGAGGGCCCGACACGGGTGGATGTGACCGACCCGGCATACGGCCACTACCGGCTGCGGACCGACGTCACCAGGCTGCAAGTGCAGTGGGACGGTGTCGGCACGGCGTTCGAGCTCGACTTCGACCACGCCTTCAAGGACCGGGGCCAGACGAGCGTGGCGACCCGGCTTGTGTTTCGCACCCCGGTCGGCAGCTGAGCCGGGCCCGGAAACGCAAGGGGCGGCCCCGGGGGGCCGCCCGCGTGCTGTCTCTCGGACCTAGTGGTCTAGCTTGGTATGAACACCATGCTCGCCGACCGGCTCGTGACCACCGTGATGGCCGTCGCCACGTCCACGTCGTCGTCGTTCGCCTCGAGGGTTGCCGTCCACATGACGTCCCCGGCTCTAGTCGGCGAGTACTCGCCGAAGGCGTACGTCGTGCCGCCGTTGCCGAGAGCGTCGGATACGTCCATCTCCTCGTAGTACACCGGGACGCCGTGCTGTATGCCCACGACCGTAGCCAGCAACTCGGCAGGTACGTTGCCGTTGTTCTCGACCGTGAGGCTGATCTGGATCGGCCGCGGCCGGTCGAGATCGA
>JBFISZ010000068.1:0-13382 GCA_041608315.1 Acidimicrobiia bacterium
GACCTTCGTCGAGTCGATCACAGGCCGCGCTCGAGTAGTGACCGCTCCAGCGCCGCGCGCATCACCTCGTCGGGATACGGGGCGCCCACCAGGTCCAGCTCATCGGCCGTTGTGGCGGCTGCGCAGCGGCGCGCCACATCGCGCAGCTCCTCGATCTGGCCGTTCACTGCATCGCCATCCATGACGTCGCCGTGGCCCGGAACGGTGAGGCGCGGCGGGTTGGCCAGGTGCGCCGTGATGGTGTCGGGCCACTGCAGCGGATAGCCGTCGCCGAACACGGGCGGCGCCCCCTCCTCGAGCAGGTCGCCGGCAAACACCACGTCGCCGACCCGGACGGTGACGTCGGCGTCGGTGTGACCCTTGCCACGGTACAGGAGCCGGACGACCCGATCGCCCAGATCCATCGCCACATTGGTCTCGAAGATCGTCGTCGGCGGCACAACGACCGTTTGCTCCAACTCGGCGACGCTCTCAGGGAGCCAGTCGGCGGCGGCGGCTTTGATTCCCTCCGGGTCTGATTCCATCACTTCGCGGCACCTCCGGTGGCCCCAGATCTCAGAGTCGGCGAAAACGGAGTTGCCGAGCACGTGGTCCCAATGCCAATGGGTATTGATCACCCACCGCACCGGGAGCGAAGTGAGCCCGGCGAGGTCGCGAGCGATTTCCTCGCCATGGGTCGGAACCGACCGCGTATCGATCACGAGAACCCCCGCCCGGCCGAGCACGATTCCAATGTTCTGGTCGAGCACCGCATAGCGGCGCCGGTACACGCCGTCGCCGATCTCGTCGAATAGAGCCGGCACTCTGGAACCTCCTTGCCTAGCTAGAGGGCGGCGCCGAACCGATCGCCCGGTTCCGCGACGTCGCGGACCCCGACAGTGTTCTGGGACCACAGCGCGTCGCCGGCAACCGACAGTCCGCCCGCCGTGCCCGGGATCAATGCCACCTGGCCCCCGACGTTGCCGCCGGGCACGCCCACGACGAGGTCGGCCCGACCGTCACCGCGCGTATCGAGAAGTCGCAGGGCAGCTCCGAACTCGTCGTCGGCGCCGGCCCTCCCCTTGATCCCGGCTACGTCCTGATGAAAGCGCTGCGGTCGCGTGGGCACGGGGCCGGTTCGACTGCCCGCAAAGACGACCACCATGCCGGCGTGGGGTTTCCCGCCGTACGACTCGCCGGGAACGCCGACGGCGAGCTCGTCGTAGCCGTCGCCATTGATGTCCCCCGCCCTCAATGCGGCGGCGAACCGGTCGCCGCGTTCACCAATCCCGGGCGTGCCGGCGGACCCCTCGCGATAGATCGCGTCGCGGCGGCTCAAGCCGGCCCGGCGCCCGTAGATCACCTGGACGGCACCTACCTGCTTGCGACCGGAAACTCCGACAGCGATATCGTCGAAGCCGTCACCATCGAAGGAGCCGGCCGTCACCGCCATGCCCCACCGAGCACCGGCTGCCGATCGAGCTTGAATGCCCGCCGAGTTGCGGGTGACCAGAAGATCGCGGGGCCCGATGCCGCGACTCTTGCCGAAGATCACGGAGACGCTGCCCGCCCCGGCCTTCCCCGATATGGTGTCTCCGGGCGCCCCGGCGACAATATCGAAGTAGCCGTCCCCATCGATATCCCCCACCGCCACGGCATACCCGAGCTGATCGCCAGCCGCCGCGACCCCCCTGATCCGCGGGGAGTCCTGGTGGATCAGCACGGCGCCCGCCGCGCTCAACCCGGCCGGACCTCCCAGAACGGCCGTCACCGAACCCGAACCAGTGGGGCCGGCCTCGTCATCATCAGGGGCGCCGACGGCGAGGTCGGCGAAGCCGTCACGGTTGAAGTCACCGGCGGCGAGGGCGGCGCCGAACCGATCTCCGGTCGCGGCGGTGCCGACGCCCAGAGTCTGCTGAGTCAAAAGCGCGGCTTGAATGCTGCTCAGGCCGGCGGCCGACCCATGAAGAACCTGGACCGACCCCGCTCCCTCCCCCGGCACCCCGATGGCCAGGTCCCAGAAACCGTCGCCGTTGAAGTCGCCGCATGCCAGGGCTGAGCCGAACTCTTCCCCGACTTCGGGGGTGCCGCCCAATCCGCCGCGGCTCTGCCGCCAGGTTCGGTCGTCGGCCGGATCGAACGGCCGCCCGCCGCGAAACTCGTGCACGAGGCCGGCCCCGGCCGCCGCCGAGTGTGATTCGCCCGGCACGCCCACGGCGATGTCGGCGAAGCCGTCTCCATCGAAGTCACATTCGGGGGTTCGCTCCGAGACGAGCTTGTAGACCTTGCCCTGAGCGAGGAAGTACAGCTCGCCGAACCCGTCGGTGCCGAACGACGTGATGAACCCGGGCACGGCCAGAGTCGCCCCCCAATCGATGTGTTCCACCGCCCGGCCACCCTTCAGCCGGAAACTCTTGAGATCGCCGTGGCACCAGTCGGCGTAGAAGTAGTGGCCCCGCAACCACGGCAGATCGTTGCCCCGGTAGACATAGCCGCCCGTTATCGAGCCGCCGCACGCCCCACCGGAACGGTGGCGATACTGGTGAACCGGGAATGTGAGCCCGTCCGGGGCACAAGGGCTCCGGTAGCAGTTGTTGCCCTCATACGTATTCCAGCCGAAGTTGGCGCCGCCCACCCCCGCCGGGAGCACATCGACCTCCTCGATCTCCCCCTGCCCAACGTCGCCGATGTACAGGTCGCCGGTGGCCGGGTCGAAGGAGAAGCGCCATGGATTACGCAGCCCCCACGCCCAGATCTCGTCGGCTCCGGCCCGACCGATGAACGGATTGCCGGGGGCGGCGGCCCCCGTCGCCGGATCGAGGCGGAGGATGCTGCCCAGCAACGTCGTCTTGTTCTGACCGTGGCCGCGTGGGTCGCCGCCGCTGCCTCCGTCGCCGAGCCCGACGTACAGATACCCGTCCGGCCCGATCTGCAGGGCGCCCCCGTTGTGGTTGGTGAACGGCTGATCAGTCGTGAGAAGGATTCGCCCGCTGCGCGCATCGGCGACGTTGCGGTCGGAGCCGACGGCGTACTCGGCGACGGCGGTGTCACCATTGCCTGCATCCGACGTGTAGTAGACGTAGAAAAGGCCGCTCTGCGCGTAGTCGGGTGGGAAAGCCAGGCCGAGCAGCCCTTGTTCGTTCCTGGTGCTCATCACCGGTCCGGTTATGTCGAGGAACGGCTGGGGCAACAAGACACCGTCTTCGATGATCCGGATCCGGCCCGCCTTCTCGACAATGAACAGGCGGTCATCGCCGGGGGGCGCCGCCAGGTCGACGGCCAGCGAGAGCCCCGACGCAACCACGTCGAGGGCGACCCCCGCGGTGAGGCCCGGGGTCGCTTGCGCGCCGCTCACCGGCACGAGCATGGCAACGGCGGTGGCGATGCCCACCCACATGGCACGACGGCGGCCTTTCATGCTGCTGAGCCTAAACGAGACGCGTTTCCCCGGAGACCTGGAGGGGCGGCCGCTGGTCGCTCAACTGGATTCTGCCGCGGGCTCTCGCCGGCAGTCGATACCTCGAGCTTGCTTGGCGCACCCGGGCGACGGCGTCCCCGACATCAGAACCGATGCCGAGCACCCTCCGTGACGGCGGCCTCGCCCCCATCGGCCGTCATCGCCGGTGGCAGCGGCTTGAAGGCCCCATGGATGAACGGGATCACATCGGTCGGCCGCAGCGGCCGGCTGAACAGGAATCCTTGCATCTTGTAGCAGCCGAGCCCGGCGAGGAGGCGCATCTGCTCGATCGTCTCGACACCCTCGGCGATCACGTCGAGGCCGAGGCTGGAGGCCAGACCGATGATCGCCTCGGGCAACGCCGACGTGGTCTCATTGCCCACCTCGCTGACGAAGCTCTTGTCGATCTTGAGCTTGTCGATCGGGAAATGCTGCAGGTAGCTGAGCGATGAGTAGCCCGTGCCGAAGTCATCGATCGCGACCCGAACCCCGAGGCTGCGGAGCCGTTCCAGGGTGCGGCGCGCCAGCTCGGTATCGCCGCCCAGCGTTCCCTCTGTCAGCTCGATTTCCAAATAGTGCGGATCGAGGTCGGCCAGGCGAAGAGCAGCCCCCACCGACTCGACGAGGTCGCCCCGCCGGAGCTGGCGGCTCGAGACGTTCACCGAGACGGTTATGTCCTCGATGCCTTCGCCGTGCCATTGCTTGAGCTGACGGCACGCCTCGTGCAGGGCCCACTCGCCCATCGGAATGATCAGATCGGTCTCTTCGGCGACCGGCACGAAGCGGTTGGGGTAGACGAGTCCCAGGACGGGATGATTCCACCTGGCAAGTGCCTCGAGCCCGAGTACCCGACCGGTCGCCATGTCGACAAAGGGCTGGTAGACGAGATCGAGCTCGCCGCCCGTTTCGAGGGCACTCCGCAAGCCGTCGATCAAGAAGAGGCGCTCCGAGGTCTGCTCGCGCAGTTCCGGTGTGAAATACTGATAGGTGTTGCGCCCCGCCGACTTGGCGGAGTACATGGCGATGTCGGCATCGCGCAGCAGACCGTCGGCGTTCTCACCATCGATCGGGTAAAGGGCAATGCCGATGCTCGCGGTGATGTGGAGCTGGTTGCCGGATACGTCGAAGGGCACCTCGAGCGCCCGCAAGATCTTGGTGGCGACATGGCCGGCATCTTCGACTCGCTGGTTCCCTTCGAGGACGACCGTGAACTCGTCCCCGCCGATGCGGGCCACCGTGTCGCTCTCCCGAACTGCCGCCTCGAGACGCTGGGCAACCTGCTTGAGCAGGGCGTCGCCGGTGGCGTGGCCGAAGCGATCGTTGACCGCCTTGAACTCGTCGAGATCGAGGAACATAAGCGAAACCAGCCCACCGTCGCGGCGCGCCCGCGCAATGGCATTCTGCAGCCGATCGCTGAACATGAAGCGGTTTATCAACCCGGTGAGCGGATCGAAACGAGCCAGATAGCTCACCCGGCGCTGATCATCCTCTCGCTCGGAGAGATGCGACGCCAGTTGCTCCTCCCAGCGTTTCCTGGTTGCCGTGGCCGCCGGCCGAAACAGGAAGAGCCCCTCCATGATCAGGACGAGCATCGTCAGCGACAGCAGGGCGTACTCGAGCACTCGCAGATTGGCGACGCGGGATTCCGCCTCTGTTTGGTACCGGAAGCCGATCGTGCCCATCGCGGTTTCATAGAGCTCGGCATCGGCTGCCAGCGCCTCGACCTGCTCGTGACCGACGGGCAGACCCGACTCGGCGAGGACCAGGATGCCACTCGCCCGGCTGACGACGGCCGCATAGTGAGGTTCGAGCGACTGGTAGAGATCGGCGAGGGCCGGCGACAGGTCCCCGGGGATCCCAACCTGTTCGTCGCCGAACAGCAGGTCCACGTGGGCCCGGGTGAGCTGGTTCAGCGAGTCTTGAAGTGCCCCTCCGGCGGCATTGCCTACCTCGAGCTCCCGAGCCGCCTCCGTGATCTGCTGACTCAACAGGATCTGGTTGGCTGCCGTGCTGATGACCCCGGCGTCCTTTTCCTGCCGGCTCAGCGCCGTCGATGTG
Organism: Acidimicrobiia bacterium; assembly: GCA_041608315.1. Classification (GTDB taxonomy): domain Bacteria; phylum Actinomycetota; class Acidimicrobiia; order Spongiisociales; family UBA5794; genus JAHEJX01. Next base: position 5,495 of record JBFISZ010000068.1, read on the forward strand.
ATGAATGTCGAGGCGATGGCAAGAAGCCCGATCGCACTGAGGGCGACGACGTAGCGTCCCAAGGGACGGCGGGGAACGGAGCGGCCGAATGGTCGCTTGGGGACAACGTCAGCCGAGCGCATATCGGGCCCGGCCATCTGGGCCGGACCTTCTAGCACGCGATCAGGACTCATGGATCACCCCTAATTGCGTTACCTTTGCGGCCGACGGTGTCCCCAAACGACCACGTAAAGTGATAACGGCATTCTGGCGCCAACTCTTGAGCCGGCCCCCAAGAAAGAGCCGACGGGACTACTACCGCAATTTGTCAGATTTGGGGTCTTGTGGCTTGACTACTGAGCGCGCGCAGGCTGCGGCCGGCGTGTCTCCTGCCGCGAAGTGAAGGCACCAGCAGCTCCGGGGCGACCCCTGCCGCTGGGCGAGGCAGGCTCCGATAGGTACCCTGGCCCCGGCCCGGATGGCGGAATTGGCAGACGCGGCGGACTTAAAATTCGCTGCCCCTCTGGGGTGTACAGGTTCGAGTCCTGTTCCGGGCACCAACCCGCTCACGTCCGACTCACGTGATACGTGATACGTAGTACGAAATACGTAGTACGAAATACGTAGTACGCAACACGTGATCCGTTCTCCCCGACTTCGCCCCTGTGCGAGCAACTATCCTCTGAGCTTCTTGTTGAACACTTACGGAGGCTCGTCAGGTGAAGGTCTACCCACCGGAGAAGATACGCAACGTCGCTCTAGTCGGTCACAACGGGTCCGGGAAGACGACACTCGCCGAAGCGCTGCTGTTCCGCGCGGGAGCGCTCAACCGGCAGGGAACCGTCGAGGACGGCAACACGGTGTTCGACTACGACGAGGAAGAGCACAAGCGCGGCATGTCGATGTCGCTGGCGATGGCGCCCTTCGAGTGGCACGGGCACAAGATCAACCTCATCGACACTCCCGGGTATCCCGACTTCGTTGGTGACGTGCACGCCGCCCTCCGGGTCGTGGACCTGGTCATCTTCGTCGTGAGCGCCGTCGAGGGTATCGAGGTGCAGACGGAGAAGACCTGGAGGGTCGCCGCCGAGCTGGGTATCCCCCGAATGATCTTCGTCAACAAGCTCGACAAGGAGCGGAGCTCGTACGACCGTACCCTCGCCGAGCTCCGGGACCGCTTCGGCGCGGGCATCGCCCCCCTCGAGCTGCCGATTGGCTCCGAAGCGTCCTTTCGCGGGGTGGCCGACCTGCTGACCGACACTGCCTTCGTCTACGACTCGGGATCGGCCCAGCAGGTCGAGATTCCCGAAGACATGGAGGCCCGGGAACACGAAGTCCACGACAACCTGGTGGAAGGCATCGTCGTCGCCGACGACGACCTCCTCGAGCGCTACCTGGAGGGCGACGTCCCCTCCCCGGCGGAACTGGAGAAGGTCATGGGCGTCGGCGTGGCCAACGCCACCGTGTTTCCCGTGGTTTGCGGTTCGGCCACCGGGCCGATCGCGGTAGATCGTCTGGCGAATTTCATCGTCGAGATCGGCCCGTCTCCGCTGGCTCGCGGCAACTTCACCGTGGTCGCCGGCAGTGAGGAGATGGAGATCGAAGGCAGCCCCGGAGGCGACCCGCTGCTCTTCGTGTTCAAGACCATCGCCGACCCCTATGTCGGTCAGATCTCGATGTTCCGGGTCCTCTCCGGCACCGTCAAGCCGGACAGCATCCTGCACAACACGAGGTCCGGCACCGACGAACGGCTCGCCAAGATCGCCTACCTGTCGGGCAAGGAAACCCATGTCATCGGGGAGATCCCAGCCGGAGACATCGGAGTGGTCGCCAAGCTGACGGATACCAAGACGGGCGACACGCTGGCTCCCAAGAACAAGCCGGTCACGGTGCGCACCATGGAAACGCCGGCGCCCGTTCTGTCGGCTGCGATCGTCGCCAAGACTCAAGCCGATGAGGACAAGCTGGCGACGTCGCTGCGTCGCCTCATCGAGGAAGACCCGGCGCTGGGCCTGGCGCGCAACGACGAGACCAGACAGACACTGCTCTCGGGCATGGGTGAGCTCCACCTGGCCATCACGCTGGAGAAGCTCGCCCGCAAGTTCGGGGTCGAGGTCACAACCGAGGAGGTGCGTGTCCCCTATCGCGAGACGATCAGCCGCCCGGCCGAAGCGGAGGGCAAGTTCAAGAAGCAGTCGGGTGGTCGCGGCCAGTTTGGGGTGGCCTTCATCAAGGTCGAACCGCTGCCGCGCGGCGAGGGATTCGAGTTCGTCGACGAGATCAAAGGAGGCTCGATCCCCCGCCAGTTCATTCCCGCCGTGGAGCGCGGCATCGTCGACACGATGGCCAACGGTGGCGTCTACGGATACCCGGTCGTCGACGTCCGCGTGCGCTGCTACGACGGCAAATACCACTCGGTCGACTCGTCGGAGATGAGCTTCAAGATGGCGGGCAGCATCGGCTTCAAGGCAGCAATGAAGGATGCCGCCCCGATTCTGCTCGAGCCGATTTCGCGCATGGAGATCACGGTGCCCCCCGACTACCAGGGCGACGTGATGGGCGACCTCTCGTCACGGCGTGGTCAGATGCAGGGCACCGAAGCGGTCAACGGGGGCATGCAGCGCATCATCGCTACGGTCCCGACCTCTGAGATCATGCGGTACGCCGTCGACCTGCGCTCGTTGTCGCAGGGCTGGGGTAGCTTCACGGCCGAACACGAGCGCTATGCAGAGCTGCCGCCCCACCTCGTCGACAAGGTCGCCAAAGCCGCAGAAGAAGACGACTAGCGGCGGCCACGCCCTGACTACTTCCGGCTCGGGGGATGGTCCATCCCCATGTACACGCCGCCCTCGTCGAGTTCGGTGAGCATCTGGTCGAGCCGGCGGCGGCGAGTCGCCGCCTGTTTGGCCCGGCCGATCCAGGCGAGGTAGTCGTTGCGCTGGTAGAACGGACGCTCCTCATAGGCCGCCAGCAGCTGCCGCTCCTCGAGTTCCTCGAAGATGTCGTCCGGCATGACCTGCACGGGGCGCCTCGCCATGCCGCAAATCCTACGGAAGCCGGCGGCTTCGCGCCGCTAGCCTCGAGTTCGCAGCCCGCGAACAAGGGATAGTCCGCAAATGTCCGCCTACGTGATCTACACCGCCGATGTCTCCGACCCCGACCAGTACGAGCTGTACAAGGCCCAGGCCGCCCCCGTCGTCGCCGCCTACGGCGGCGCCTACATAGCTCGTGGTGGCGCCATCGACGTCCTCGAGGGTGATGCCCCGCGCGGGCGCACCGTGATTCTCGAGTTCCCGACCATGCAGGCGGCCCGCCAGTGGTACGACAGCGACGAATACCAGACCGCCCGGGCCCTGCGCGCGACCGCCGGCCGGGCGTCTGCCTACGTCGTGGACGGCATCGGATGAGGCCCGGCTAGAAGTCGCCGATCGAGAGGGCGATCCCGTCGAGGATGTCGCTCTCCGAGACGGTCAGCCGGGTGCGGCCCGAAGCGACCAGAGCTTGCTCGGCGACGATGGCCCCACCAAGGATCACAGGGGCGCGAGCCGGGTCCATGGAGGGAATCGCCGCGATCTGCTCAACGGTCAGCGTGGCCAATCGGGCGACCATCGCCCGCAGCTGTTCGCCGGTCAGCACCGTGTCGTCCACGGAAGCCCGGTCGTATACCTCGAGGTCCAGCTGGGCCGCCGCCAGGGTGGTGACGGTGCCGGCGACCCCGATGACACTACCGACCGGCGGCAGCTCGAGCTCGGAGCGAAACAGATCGGCAACGTGGCGTTGGGCGTCCTCGACCATTTGCGGATCGGCCGGGCTCGCGCCCAGGTGCCGCTCGGTGAGGCGGACCGACCCGATGTCGACGCTGGCCGAATAGGTCGGCTCGTCGATGCCGGCGACGAACTCGGTGCTGCCCCCGCCGACATCGATCACCAGGATCGGCTCATCCGGCGCCGGATCGCGGCGGCCGCTCGCCGCACCGCGGAATGAGAGCCGGGCCTCCTCGGCGCCGGCGATCACCTCAGGATCAACCCCGAGCACCTCCGCCGCCGCCTCGAGGAACTGCCCGGCGTCGGCTGTATCGCGCAACGCCGAGGTGGCCACCGCCCGCCTGCGATCCACCGCCAGCTCAGCCATGGAGCCGCCGTATGCCCGGAGCACACTGAGGGTGCGCTCTACTGCTTCCGGATGGAGAACACCGGTCCCGTCGACCCCCTGGCCGAGCCGCGTGATGACGACGCGGCGAGCGACGTCTTCCAGCCTGCCGGAGATGCTGTCGGCGACGAGGAGTCGCACCGCGTTCGTCCCGATATCGACCGCGGCGATCCTCAAGCCCGCCCTCCCGGGCGCTTCGGCTCCCGCCATTGCGGATTGCGAACGACGGCGCCGTCGACCGAGGCGACACAGGCAACCGCGCAGTCGAGGGGTTCGACATCGCCGGCCGTCCACTCGCCGACCACGTTGTCGTTGCCGGCGACGAAGTCCGCATAGTGGGCATGGAGGCACTTGACACCGGCGGCGGCCCCGGCGACACCGCCGGAAGGCGGGGGCCGGTCGAGCGACTCGTCGATCAGGGCATCGCGCTGTGCCGCGTAGCGTGCCATCGCCGCCTCGTGACGTCCGGCCAGTCCCGGATCGGCTTCGAGCCGCCGCTCGGCCGCCTTCACTCCGCCGGCCGATTCGACCCGACCGACGCGCCGCGACGCCAGGGGGCAAGTCAGCCAATACGTGGTAGGGAATGGGGTCCCGTCATCGAGATGGGGGGGTACCACGATCACGACGGGTAGCCCGAGATGGCATCGGGCCGCCACATCGATTGGACTGCGCGGCTCCCGTTCTAGCTGGGCCGCCACCGCAGCACGGTCATCCATCGGGCTCGAGATCGCGGCCGGTCAGGAAGTCCCAGAGCTTCTGGAGGAACCCCCGGTCGTCGAACGACGCCGCCGGATCGCGCGGCGACGGGAGCTCGCTTCCCTCCGGGGAGTCAATGGTCACGCCGATCTCACCGGGCTCGACCATGCCGAGCTGCTCGCGCGCCAGCTCCTCGACCCCGACATCGGTCTTCAGTTCTTCGATCCGCTGTTGCAGGACGAGATTCTCCTGCTCTAGCGCCGCCAGCTTGCCCTGGGTGTTTTCCACCTGCCTGTTCTGGGCCAGGATCTGCCGGAACGGGAAGATGCCCGCGAGCGTCACGGCGAGAGCCACTATGAGCACAACGGCGATGAGCGGGCTGTGCCGCGGTCGTGTCTCCCCGTCACTGTGGCGCGCCATGGGCACCCTTCCTGAAGGTCGCCCAGCCGGCGTAGCGCGCGTCCGAGCCCAGGTCCTCTTCAATCCGCAGCAACTGGTTGTACTTGGCGGTCCGCTCCCCGCGCGCCGGTGCCCCCGATTTGATCTGGCCGGCGTTGGTGGCCACGGCCAGGTGGGCAATGAAGGCGTCTTCGGTCTCGCCCGAGCGGTGCGACACCATCTGCCCGTACCGGTTCCGCTCCGCCAGCTGCATCGTGTGCAGCGTTTCCGAGAGCGAGCCGATCTGATTGACCTTGATCAAGATCGAGTTGGCGACGCCTTCGGCGATTCCCCGCGCCAGGATCTCTTCGTTGGTGACGAACAGGTCATCCCCGACGAGCTGGATCCGCGACCCCAGACGGTCCGTGAGGGTCTTCCAGCCCGTCCAGTCGGCCTCGTCGAGCCCATCCTCGATCGACACCAGCGGGAAGTCGTCGGCCAGCCCGGCCAGGTAGTCCACCATTTCGTCCGACGTGAGCTGGCGTCCGTCGAGCTCATAGCGGCCCGCCCGGTGAAGCTCGCTGGCGGCCACGTCGAGGGCGAAGGCGACCTCCCCGCCCAGTTGATAGCCGGCGGCCTCGACCGCCTCCGACAAGAGCTCGAGAGCGCTGCGATCGGCACCCAGGTTGGGGGCGAACCCGCCCTCATCGCCCACGTTCGTGGTCAGGCCGCGGCCCGCCAGCACTTTCTTGAGGGCCTGGTACACCTCGACCCCGGCCCGGAGCGCCTCGGCGAAGGATGCGAGCCCGCCCGGCACGACCATGAACTCCTGGATATCCACCGAGTTGGCGGCATGGGCGCCGCCGTTGAGAACGTTGAGGCAGGGCACCGGCAGGGTGCGCGCCGCAGTGCCGCCGAGGTATCGGTATAGGGGTAATCCGAGCCCGGCGGCCGCTGCCCGGGCCGCCGCCAAGGACACGGCGAGGATGGCGTTGGCTCCCAGGTTCGCCTTGTTGGGGGTGCCGTCGAGATCGATCATCACCTGGTCGATCTGTTCCTGGCGAGTTGCATCGAGGCCGACCACCGCCGGGGCGATCGTCTCGTTCACGTTCTCGACGGCCCGCGCCACACCCTTGCCGCCGAAGCGACCGCCGCCGTCACGAAGCTCGCTGGCTTCGAGCGCCCCCGTCGATGCTCCCGAGGGAACGATGGCACGGCCGAAACCACCACCAGCGAGGTGGATCTCGGCCTCAACCGTCGGGTTTCCCCGGGAGTCGAGGACTTCGCGGGCCCAAACCTTGCTAATCGAGGTCATGCTGGGCCCTTTCTGTGTGTCAAATCTATCACGAGGGAGGCCATGTGCCGAGTAGCCCTACCGCCGGCCACCCCCCAGCGGCTGACCAGGCTAGTGGTAGGCACTCGAGGCGCCGCCTATTTGGCCGGGGTGTGTCCGTGAACCATCGGCTCATCCGACGGCGCGCCGAGAGGGGCACGGACCGCCGTCGCAACGGCGTCACGGCCGAGAGCGCCGATTGTCGCCCAGGCGACGAGGACGACGACGGACGTGAGTCACTGTGATACGTTGATCCGGCTACCTAACTGGGAGGATCCTATGGCTGCTTTCGAAGCCATCCCGCACGCCCACCTCAGCAGGAGGTCGTTTCTCACCGGGGTCGGGGCGGCGGCTGCCCTAGGATCGGCGGCCGTTCTGGGGGTAGCCGATCCCGCCGAGGCCGCAGGCAAGGGCGGCGGCTTCGGCAGCGGCACGAAGGTCTTCTCGAACTCCTCGGCTCCCAGGCCGATCGAAGCAGTGGTTGGCACCGCGGAGCCCGGGTTTGTTCCGCCGCCCCCATTTGACTTCATTCATTGGTTGCTGCCCGGGCCGCCGGGGGCGACGACCCAAATCCTGAACCTGCCCGCCTTCGGGCTCGACGCAGATCCGAGCCTCATGACCGACTACCACGGGTTCACCGCCTATGCAGTGCTGGCCGGATCAGCTCGCGGCAACAACGGCGAGGAATACGACGTGGAACTGGACATCCGCGTCATGGACGGAAAGTACGTCGGTGAGGATGGGAGGACCCACGAAGGCACGTTTGGATTCTTCTGATTCGACTTGTTCACTCCCGGTCAGGGAGCCGCCGGACAAGTCCATGATTTCAACCCAGGAATCCTCCCCAACGGCCTGTTCTGGACGATGGAGATTCCACGCAACTCGTTCCAGAAGATGGGTAACGGCACTCGCGCCCGCCTCCGGGTGAGGGACCTGCCGATGCCCGACACGTTCTTCTTCTCGAACAACGTGTCCATCGCGGCCCAGATCGACGTTGACGTCGAGTGGAAAGCCACGTCGGCTCCGGTCAGGCGCGGCGAGGGGCTCGATGCTGAAGATCCGTTCTTCACCAAGTTCATCGGGGAATTCGCCGAAGCGAGCTGCGCCGGCCGCGGCGGAGGCCGTGAAACCGGCTTCCAGTTCAAGACCGGCCGGCTGACGGCCGACGGATTCTTCGCCCAGATCGGCTCCCAAAGAAACGGGGTATTCCTGGAGTAGCGCCCCTAGGAGCTTGCTGAGTAATCACTGTGGATGGATCTGCGGAATCTCATCGTCATCTGCCACAGTCCGGCGAGCGAGGGAGTATCAGTAGATACTTCGAGGTCGTCGGGCGAAGGCAGGGGCGATGAGAGC
>JBFISZ010000069.1:0-13346 GCA_041608315.1 Acidimicrobiia bacterium
AGCAGGAAGGGGATACCGAGACCCAACGAGTAGAAGAACAACTGCAGCATCCCGGTGCCGACCGTCTCGCTGTCGCTGGCGAGGGTGAGGACCGATCCGAGGAAGGGCCCCAGGCACGGAGTCCAGCCGAACGCAAAAGCGGCCCCCATCACCGGCGGCGCGAAGTTGCCGAGCCGTGACGGCCTCACCTCGACGCGACGATCCTTCATGGCGGGCATGAGGAACGACGGAGTCCACACGGCGGTGACGGCAACGAACACCCCAAGGGTGACGACCACCCAGCCGGCGACCACCCGAAAAGTCGACTGCTCGGAACGAAGGAAGGAGCCCACCGAGGTGGCTCCGGCGCCGAGGCCTATGAAAACGAGTGTGAAACCGGCGACGAACAGGGCCGTCTTCAACACGACCTTACGATTGTCGACCTGGCCGCCCGACAGGTCCTGAATCGAGTAACCCGAAACCAGCGAGATGTATCCGGGAAGGAGCGGCAGCACACATGGACTGATGAACGAAGCGAAGCCAAAGAAAACGGCGGCGAACAGCTCGGTCATCTATTCGGATCTCCTGTACCCAACTCGTGGCAGCGCGCCGTCCTGTCGGTGGGACAACCACGCGCCGCGACCCATTGTTCCACCGATCGCGGCCAATGCTCCAATTCCGACACGTTCGATCGTCCGGCCGCGATCCATACGATCCTTCGCAAGCAGTTAGTCTCCGCCCCCGTGAACCAAACCTCCAACGCATCGTGCTGATTCAAAGCCGAGAGGAATCGTCGTTCTCGACGCTGGATCGTCGGGCCCTCTTCCTCATGTCGATAGTCGCATTCTTCGCCGGTCTCGCCGGGACGACGATTTCGCACACGCTCCCGTTTGCCCGCGAGTCTCTCGGCTTGTCCGAGGGCGACATGTTCACCGTGTTCGCGATCACGCGAGCCGTGTCGCTCGCCGGGATCGCATTTGCGATCTTCGCCGACCGCAACGGCCGCCGGAAGCCCTTCATCGTGGCCTACACGCTGCTGATCGTCGGCAACGCCGCAACCGCGGTGCTTCCCGGCGTGGCGGCGTTCACCGTCGCCCAATCGATAACGCGCGTCGGAGTGGTGGCGGTCGCCGCCCTCGCCGTAGTTGTCCTCGCCGAGGAGCTGACGGCCGGAGTGCGCGCCTACGGTATGGGGATCTACGCGATGGCGGGCTCGATGGGGGCTGGATTCGGCTTGATATTGCTGCCGGTGGCCGAACGGAGCGAGAGCTCCTGGAGGATCCTCTTCGCCATCTCGGCGGCCGGCCTCCTGGCGCTGCCACTGTTGAACCAGTTCCTCCGAGAGTCGCGGGCCTTTCGCCGCTTCGAGACGCATGTGACCTTTCCGCGGGCGCTGTCGGCCGGACTCGCCAAGCACTTCTGGCCGTTGGCGGGCATCGCCTTCTTCGTGGCCGCCTTCTCGTCCCCGGCGTTCGACTTCGTCTTCGAACGGCTCATCAACGACCTGGAATGGGATGCCGGCCCGGCGCGCTTCTTGCTCATCGTGTTCTCCGGCCTCGGCGCTTTTGGCCTCCTCTTCGGCGGCCGAATGGCCGACAGCATGGGGCGCCGTCAAACGACCGTGGTCGCCGTGATGTTGGGGGCCGGGGGCGGTGTTGCTTTCTATTCACTCGACTCGGGCTGGTTGCTGGCGCCGGCGATCCTCGTCGCGTCCTTTGGTGCCTCCATGCTCGTGCCCGCCTTCGCCGCCCATCGTTCCGAGCTGTTCCCGACCCGGGTCCGGGCCACCGCCGCCGGTTGGATCACCAACGCCGCCATCGTCGGAAGTATCGCCGGCTTCACGATCGGGGCCCTGGTCGTCGACTCAATCGGCCTGTCGCTCACGATCAGCCTGCTGGCGCTCGGGCTGGTGATCGCAGCATTGCTGGTGACGCTGCTCCCTGAGACCCGCGGGATCGACCTCGTGCGGAATCGCCCACCGCAAGCAACTGCAGCAGCCAAGGGGACAACGCCCTAGATCCGCTAGGTCGCCAGCGCCACCTCGGCGGCCGAGAGCGGACCGTTGAAATGCCACCACGTGAGGGCTCCCAGGCGCAGCATCATCAGCACGGTGAGAGCCCACCACACCATCACGAGGCCGCTGCCCGTGGGCAGAACGGCCAGAAGCATGGCGATCGTCAGGACCGCGGCCACGAGCATCGACCAGGCCAAGAAGCGAAACGCGCTGGCCCCGACGCCGATACCGTCCCAGACGAACACCAGCGCATTGATGGGCTGCATCACGACGAGGAACCAGAAGACGCTCTCGACCGCGGCGATCACGGTGGTGTCGTCCGTGAACAGTCGAGGAAGCACTGAGGATCCCGCCGCCATGAGCAGAGCGAGGCCGCAGCCCACAATCAGACCGAGCTGGAGCAGCCGGTTGGCGACCTGCCGCGCCTGGTCGGAACGTCCGCTGGAGATCCGAGGCCCGATCATCGACTGCCCGGCAATTGCCAGTGCATCGACCACGAGCGCCAGGAAGAGCCACAGCTGCGAGGCCACCTGGTGGGCCCCGATGGCAACGTTGCTGATTCTGCTGGCAACGGCGGTAGCGACGGCAAACACTGCGAGCAGCGAGCCGGTGCGGATCACGAGAGCCGCGCTGGCGCCCATCAGTGGTCGCATCTCGCGCCACGTCAATCCGCGGACCAGGACCAATCGCCCACGATGCTGCGGACGCTGGACCAGGACAACGAACCAGGCGACGCCCGCCCACTGCGCGACCACGCTGGCGATGGCCGCGCCGTTGATACCGAGCCCGAAGGTGAAGATCAGCAGGGGATCCAAGATGAGATTGATGAGGTTGAACCCGGCAGTGACGATGAACGGAGTCCTCGTGTCCTGGTGACCGCGGAACACTCCATGACCGACAGTTATCAGGAGCACGGCGGGCAGCGCCAACGAACGGAGTCGCAGGTACGTCACAGTGTCGGCGGCAATGCTGGCGTCGGCACCCATGATCCTTACCAGCACCGGGGCGAACACGAGAGCCGCCGCCAATGACAACAGCCCCGCGATCGAGGCCATCGCCGCGGCCGCTCCGCCGACGCGGGCAGCGACTTGGAGCTCGCCCCGGCCCAGCGCGGCGCCGATCAGCGGGGTGGCGCCGTAGGCGAGGAAGTTGAAGATGAAGAAGAAACTGATCAGAACGGTCGTGGCGATACCCAGGGTGGCCAGGGCGTCGGCGCCGAGGCGGCCCACCCATGCCGTATCCACCAACGACACCAGTGGATCGGCAGCCAGAGCGCCCAGCGCCGGAATCGCCAGGCGGGCGATCTCGCGATCCAGCCGGCGGCCTTCGCTCACGGGTGCCGGGTCTTGTCTGGGTACGCGCACCGGTCGGCCAGCGGGCACTCCCAGCACAGCGGGCGGCGAGCATCGCACACCTCCCGACCGAACTGGATGTACCGCATCGAGATGCCGCTCCACTCCCGCTCCGGGTGCAGCGCTCGCAGTTCGAACTCGACTTTCACCGGATCCGACTCCCTGGTGAGGCCGAGGCGGTTGGTGACCCGCTTGACGTGGGTGTCCACCGCGATCGCCGGGATGTCCCACACCTCGGCGAGGACCACCGAAGCGGTCTTGCGGCCGACGCCACGCAGCTTCACCAACTCGTCGAGAGTGTTGGGCACGACCCCGTCGTACCGCTCTACCAAGTCGGCGGCCAGCGAGATGATCGACTTCGTCTTCTGACGGTAGAAGCCCGTGGAGTACACGACCTCCTCGACCTCATCGGGGTTGGCGGCAGCCAAGTCTTCGGGCGTAGGCCAGCGGGCGAAGAGATCGGGAGCCACCCGGTTCACGTTCTCATCCGTCGTCTGTGCCGAAAGGACCGTCACCACCAGAAGCTGCCACGCGTCGCGGTAGTCGAGGGCGGTCCGCATCACCGGATATCGCTTCTTGAGCCGGTTCAGGATCACGCCGGCGTTGCGCTTCTGGCCCGTGCTGGGCGCGTAGTCAGGAGCGGGAGCCATGGCGGCCAATCCTACGACACGGCGCCGGGCCCGCTGCGACGCAGCGAGAGGCTCGTTACGATGCCGCCATGAATCTACGCAACGTCGTCGCAGAAAGAGGCCGGGTCGAAGGCGACCTGGTCATGGTGGACGAGTTCCTCAACCATCGGATCGATCCCAATGTCATGCGAGACGTCGGAAACGCGCTCGCCGACGTCATCAAGCCGTGGCAAGTCGATCTGATCCTCACCGCCGAGGCATCGGGCATCCCGCCGGCGCTGGCGTGTGCCCTTCAAACGAATCTCCCGGTCGTCTATGCCAAGAAGTACGTCGGTCCGGGTAGTCGGTACACATTTGCCCGGGTCGTGGCTTCTCCCACCAAGGGCGTCGAGTATCGCGTCGAGGTGTCACGGCGGGTCATGGAGCCGGGGTCGCGGATTGCCATCGTGGACGACTTTCTCTCCGGGGGCCGGACGGCGGAGGCGCTTGGCGAGATCACGGTCGAAGCCGGGTGCCACCCGGTGGGCTTTGCCTTTGCCATCGAGAAATCCTTCGCTCCGGGAAGGGCACGCCTCGAGGCGCACGGCTGGACGGTACGGTCGCTCGTCGACATCGCTTCCATCGAGAACGGCAAAGTCCTGTTCGCGGCAACCGATGGTTGACATCAGCGAGCGAACCGCGGCGCTTCGCCGGCGCTACAACGACTGCTTCGGCTGCGGATTGGCCAACCCGATCGGCCTTCATCTCGATGATTTCGTGGCCACGCCCGACGAGTTGCGCGCCACTTTCAAGCCGCGGCCCGAGTACCGGGGATTCTCCGGTGTGCTCCACGGCGGTATCGTCGCCGCCCTCCTCGATGAGACCCTGGCCTGGACGGCCATGCTCCTGGAGGGAACATTCGTCGTGACCGCCAATCTCAACGTCAAGTTCCGCAATCCGGCTCCGGAGGGAGCCAGCTACACGGTTCAGGGCCGTGTGAGCGAGCGCCGGGGCCGCCGGCTCCTCCTCGCCGGAAGCGCCTCCGCCGGGAAGAAGCTGATCGCAGAGGCGAACGGCCTCTTCCTGGCGACCGAGCCGGTGGTTCCGTGATGCAGCGGGGCCGTTCGATTCTGGTGCTGGCCGCGGTGATGGCGGCCGCCTCGCTGCTTCTGCCCTTCTTCAATGCCGACACCTTGGGAAGAGTGTCCGGGATTGCCGCCAATGCCGGCCTTCCCGTGCTGGCGCTGACGGCCGCGGCGACCGTGGCGCTGGCCGGCGACCGCCGTGAGAGCCTCGCCGGATTACCGGCAGTCGCGGCCGCGGCAACCGTAACCCTCACGGTGCTCCTCACGGGGTCGATATTGATAGACGCCGAGCTGGCCAGCCGCGACGCGGCTGCTCTCGGAGCGGAGGGATCTCTCGGATCGGGGCTCTGGTTGATGACGGGGGCCACGATGCTGAGCGTGGCCGGCCTGATCGGGGCCATGAGCCGTCGCCTCAGCTAGCGAACCACAGCACGATCGCGGTACCAAGGGCGAAATAGGCGGAGCCGCCGATCACTTGCCAAAACGCCCGCGGATTGGCTTCCGGGCGAAGTCCCTTGCGAAGCCGCTCGCGCGGATCCCGCCGCCCAAAGACTTCGCCGCGCAGCTCCTCGGGATCGTCGTCGGCGGCCGCTCCGTCCTGCTGGCGCACCCCGGCGCCGAACATCGTTCCCAGCGCTCCGGCACCGAGGTTGGCGTAGCCGCCCCCGACTACGCCGCCCGAGAGCACGAGTAGCACCCCGAGGCCGATCATGGAGTACCCCGTCCCGGCGACGAACGAGTAAGCGGACACCACAACCACGACCAAGCCGACGACGACGGAAGCCGCAATCCCGAGGCCGAATAGGGCCAGGTAATCGGGCATTCGATCCCGGAGCGGGAGCTTGGCGATCGCGGTCGGAGCCCGGTGACGATCCATCATCCGACCATCGACGAACGGCGTCGCATGAAGCGCAGCAGTTCGACGAGACCGCCAATTGCCAACACCAACGCCATCAGAACAAGCAGCAGGCCTGCTACGAGCTCGAACCCCGAGAAATACGAGGTGCGGCAGCGCCCGAAGCCATCGGCGCAGATGCCCCACCCGGTCCCGCCGGCTCGCAAGTCGAGCAGCACATACAGCGGAATCAACGCCACGGCGACGACGGCGGCGACGAGAACTCCGATCAGGAAACGAATCACGATCACCCTGCCAGGCTAACCCAACAGAGGGGTTTTGCTCGTGGTTCCGCGCCGCCGGGCCCCATCACCCGTCCCTACGTCGGGCGTGGCACGAAATAAGCGACATCCGAAAGAACTACTTACACTATTGTGATTCTGCCGCTACGATACAGTTCCCGTCGGACCCCGGCTTCCCCGTCCGACCCCGAGCTACGTCGAAAGGGAAGAGACGATGCGGCAGTACTTGGATCTGCTCCAGGATGTCCTCGATAACGGAACGCACCGGATGGACCGTACGGGCACGGGAGCACGCAGCGTCTTCGGACGGCAGGCCCGCTACGACCTGGCAGCGGGGTTTCCGCTCGTCACCACGAAGAAAGTCCACGTCAAGTCGGTGATCCATGAGCTGTTGTGGTTCATCGCGGGCGATTCCAACATTGGGTACCTCAAAGAGAACGGCGTGCGCATCTGGGACGAATGGGCCGATGAAGTGACCGGCGACCTGGGACCGGTCTACGGGGTCCAGTGGCGTTCGTGGAGTGCACCGAACGGGCAGACGATCGATCAGCTCGGCCGGCTGATCGACGAGATCAGGTCCAACCCGAATTCCCGCCGCCACATCGTTTCGGCATGGAACGTGGCAGATATTCCGCGGATGGCGTTGCCGCCGTGCCACACCATGTTCCAGTTCTACGTCGACGGCGACCGCCTCAGCCTCCAGCTCTACCAGCGCAGTGCCGATCTCTTCCTCGGGGTGCCGTTCAATATCGCGTCGTATTCACTGCTGCTGGCGATGGTTGCGCAGGTCACGGGGTATCGGCCCGGCGAGTTCATCCACACGTTGGGCGACGCCCACATATACAGCAACCACTTCGACCAGGTGACCGAGCAACTGAGCCGCCGGCCGCGCCCGCTGCCGGAAATGGTCCTCAACCCCGAGGTGAGCGACCTCTTCTCATTCACCTACGATGACTTCACGCTCGTCGGATACGACCCCCACCCGGCAATTCGGGGCATGGTATCGGTCTGACCGACCCCGCCGGCTCATGATCACGCTCATCGCGGCAGTGGCCCGTAACGGTGCCATCGGTCGCGCCGGCCGACTTCCCTGGTCGATTCCCGACGATCTGCGGCGATTCCGCCGCCTCACCCTCGGCAAGCCGGTAATCATGGGACGGGCCACATTCGAGTCGATCGGCCGCCCTCTCCCCGAACGGACCAACATCGTTCTGACTCGCAACGAGCGCTTCCGCGCTCCGAACGTGTTCCGGGCCGGCGACCCGGCAGAGGCCGTCGCCATCGCCGAGACCGCCCATGGTGTCGATCCCGAGATATGCGTCATCGGCGGCGCCGCCGTCTACCAGGCATTCCTGCCTCGCGCCGATCGATTGGACCTCACCGTGGTCGCCCTCACACCGCAAGCCGATACGTTTTTCCCGGAGTGGGACCGAGCCGCGTGGAAGTGCGTCGCCGCGGCGTCGTTCGCCGGGCCACCCCCGTACGAGTTCACGACGTGGGAGCGCGCCGGGCGGTAGCCGGGCCCCTACTTCAGCGGGATTCGCAGCACCAGCGAGTCGTCTTCGACCGACCACGTGGCCCGCCCCACCAGCGAATAGTCGAGATAGTCCTTCTCCGCCTGCTCGATGAAGGCTTGGCGGCCGGGACCTTCGATGGGTGGCACGCCCCTGTCCTTCACGGCCGCGGCACGCTCCTGGAATCGGGCGATGAGCTTGTCGACATCTAGTTGTGCCACATCGGTCCTTTCGGCTTGACAGCGCATCCGCTACTCGAGCGGGCTCACGCGGCTCGAGAGGGCACACGCTACCTCGTCGCGGCGCCGGTCCCGGTCCTCGCTAGCCTCAGTGTGATGCTCGAACGACGGCTGATCATCGTCTCCGGCAAAGGTGGGGTCGGCAAGTCGGCCCTGTCGGTTGCCTTGGCATTGCGCGCCCAGCGCACCGGCAAGCGGGTGCTCATCTGCGCCATGACGGATCAGGTCGGGGTGGCCCTTCACCTCGGGGCCGACCGCCTCGGCTATGCGCCGGCGACCTTCCACGGTGGTATCCAGGCAATGGCGATCGACCGGGCCGACGCTCTCGACGAATACATCAAGCTCCAGCTGCGCTTGCCTGCGGCGGCTCCCACGAGGGCGCTGAGTCGCGCGATGCAGGTTCTGGTCGACACCGCACCCGGAATCCGCGAGGTCATCACCATCGGCAAGCCGATATTCGACGTCTGGCAGGGCCATCACGACCTGGTCATAGTCGATGCCCCTCCCATCGGTCAGCTCATGTCCTACCTGCGCGCTCCCGCCGTGGTCGCCGATCTCGTCCCGACGGGCACCGTCAGGGATCAATCCCGTCGCATGGCCACCATGCTCGTCGACCCCGCCCAGTCGCTGCTGGTCCTGATAACCACACCCGAAGAGCTGCCGGCGCTCGAAACCGCCGAGACGCTCGATGATCTCGAGTCGGAACGGTTGATCACACTTGGAGCGGTGATCGCTAATCGGGTACTGCCGGCGCTGGATCTGCCGCCCGAACGGCTCGGGAAGCTACCCGACCGGCCCGCATCGGAGGCGGCGGCTCACCACCTCGGGCTGCTCGAGCTCCAGGAGTTGACCCTGGCCCTCTTGCCCATCGACATCCGTCTTCCGTACCTGTTCGGGATTCACACCCCGGCCGAGGTGTCGGCCCAACTGGCCGACGCATGGGATGACGCTCTGTGAATCGGCCCGCGATCATCATCGTGACCGGCGCAGGCGGAGTAGGCAAGACCACGCTCTCCGCGGGCATCGCAGCGGTCATCGCCCGCCGGGGGGCGCGCACCCTGGTGATAACCGTCGATCCGGCGCGCCGGCTCGCCGACGCTCTGGGAATAACGATGCTCGACAGGACGACCAATCGCCCCACTCTCGTCCCCGGTGCCGGGCCCCTCGATGCTGTGATGCTCAACGTCACAGCGTCGTGGGAGGCCATCACCCGGCGCCACGCCCAGCCGGAAGTTGCCGACCGGCTGGCGGACAACCCCTACTTCCGCGCCGTGGCCGACCGCTTCCCGGCAGCCCAGGCTTATGCCGCCGGCGAACAGGTGGCCGAGTTTGCCCAGAGCGGCAACTGGGACGTGCTCGTCGTCGACACCCCGCCGGCTGAAGGCGGCATCGAGTTCTTCATGGCGCCACGACGGATGCGGGATTTGGTCGGCGGCCGCCTACTTCGATGGCTGACGGGTGCCCGCCTCCCCGGGCGTCGCATGTTCTACCGCACGGCGGCCCGCCCGATGCTGCGGCTTGCCGACACGCTGTTGGGAAGCGCGCTTCTCGAAGAGATTGCCGACTTCCTCCTCGATCTCCGCACGCTCTATGACGGACTGGCCGCCCGGGCCGCGGCCATCGATCGTCTCTTCGGGCAGGCAAAGGTGCTGGTGGCGACCACCGATTCCCCCGGCGCGATGCGCGAAGCGAGCCGTTTCTTCTCGAGCCTGCCAGAGATCAATGCCTCACCAGATGCCCTCATCTTCAATAGGAGCCTCCCCGACACCTGGATCACCGCGCGCGGCCCCAAGGGTGCCGGGGTCGAGGACGCGGCGCTGCGCGAGAACATGGCGCGCTGGAGCATCGAAGCACGGCGCAATCGAGATGCCCGCCTCGAGATGGCCGCCCGGCTTGCCGTCCCCATGGCGACGGTTCCCTGGCTGCGTCATCCCCCGACGGACATCGCCGGCCTCGCCGACCTCATCGACCGCGCCGCCGGCCTCACGGCCATCCTGGAAACGGTGACTGCCTAGAGCCCCGGGCGATTCGCTCCATGGCGATTGTCCCCGGCTCGAGGGCCCCGCTAAGTCGTCAACCGGTCGTGATCGCGACCGATAATGAACTAGCGTTCGCAATCATCAAGGCCTCACAGTGGAATCGAAGTCGCCAAAGAGGTTCTGGGTGCAGCATGCGCATTTGACCTTGGGGTTTCTCGTCGTCATCGCGGCGGCGACTGCCCTCGCCGTTCTTCAAATGCGCAGCACCGATATCCGGCAGCAGGCCGACACGGCGGTGTTTCTGGCCGATGATGTCGGGGCGGCGATTGCAGATAGAGCGGCACCTGCGGCGATGGTAGCTCTTCATCAGAAGATGCTCGGTGCCATCGACGCCACGGCAGCTTCACCGCGCGTCGCGCGCACTCGGGCCCGCCTCGAGGGCCTTGGATTGCTGGCGATCGGGGGCGACCCGGAGGCGCGGGCCGGCTACGCGGCAGCTCTGCGCGAGGCATCTCGTGCTATCGGAGAGGACGCCTCCGCCACCGGGATCCGGATTCAGCAGACCCAGATGGGCATAATCGCCGGGGCGGCGATCGTGCTGATTCTGCTGATCCGCAGCGTCGCCGCCAAGCAGCAAGCCAGTCCCCGGCCGCGGCGAACGCACTCCGTCCAACCGATCACGATCGATCCGCTGACGAGGCTTGGCCCCATCGATGCCGTCCGGGAACGCCTGCAGGAGCTGCTCGACGGCGCCGGACCGGCCGCAGGTTTCGTAGGTTTGGTGGTCGTCGGCATCCAGCCGGAGCACGAGCATTTCCTGCCGCTGACGAGGGCGCAGCTCGACGCGACGCTCGTGGAGACCTCGCGCCGTCTGCGCGCGGCGGTACGTGCCACCGATGTGGTGGCCCGACTGGCCCGAGATGAGCTGGCAGTCGTCATGGCGCCATCACCGCGCGTCGAGGACCCAGGCCGCGTCGCCGGCAAGCTCCTCGGGGCCCTCGACGTGCCCACGGAAGCACTCGGCGCCGTGATTCGCCTCAATCCACGCGTCGGTGTGGCGATTGCGCCGCTCGACGCGGCAACTCCCGACGGGCTGATTCAGCGTGCCCGGCTTGCCAGGCGAGCAGCCGGCGCCTCACCGGCCGCGATATATCGTGCCTACGACGAGGAGGTCGCGGCGGCCGAGATTGGGAGCGTGCAGCTCCTGGCGGACCTCAGTGACGCCCTGGCGGCCGATGACGGGCAACTGTGGGTGGCCTACCAGCCCAAGATCGACCTGCGCGATGAAATCGTGGCCGGCTTCGAGGCGCTGGCGCGATGGGATCACCCTCGCCTTGGCAGTATCTCCCCGGCCCGCTTCGTCCGGGCCGCCGAACAGAGCGACCTGATATTCGCACTGGGCGCTTGGGTCTTCGACGAGGTGGTCGCCCAGCTGGCGGCGTGGGCCACCAGCCTGGAGCACGTGGTACCCGTTTCCGTGAACGTTTCCGGCCGTCAACTCGAGCGCGGCGGGCTCGCGGCCCTCGTTGCGGACACGCTGCAGAGGCACGGCGTTCCTGCGGAGCTGCTGGAGCTCGAGCTGACCGAGGGGATTCTCCTCGATGATCGGCCCGACCTGATGGCCACGATGGAGGAGGTGAGCCGGCTCGGAGTCAAGATCGCCGTCGACGACTTCAACACAGGCCACTCTGCGATCAGCTACTTGAAACGATTCCCGATCGAGGTCCTCAAGATCGACCGAACGTTCATCCGCCAGATGGACGACCACCGCAGCGACCAGGCCACCTCGACCGCGATCATCGACACGGCGCATTCGATGTCGCTTCGCGTCGTGGCCGAAGGGGTGGAGACGCCCGAGCAACTGGACGTGCTGCGCACCCTCGGGTGCGATGCGGCTCAGGGCTTCTATCTCGCTCACCCCACCTCCCCCGACGAAATCGACCGCCGCGCCGCGAGGTAGGCCAGCAGCCGAGCGAGCAACGCCCGACCTCGACTTCGTCCCCGAGCTTCGCCGTCGACTTCTATCTCGCAGAGAAGCATTGCGCAGCGGCCTTCCGGCCGGATCCAACCCGAATGCCGCCGATCACGAGACGAATCGAGATGATCCCGCCGGCCCGGGGAACCCCTAACCGACCGCGCTCGGGCCCAGGAGCTCGCGGAGCTCGGCGAAAAGAGCCGAACGGGGCTCCACCCGGTGCTCGTCGCCGAGGCGGATCACCTTTTCGGTACCGGACGAGACCATATGAAGGTATACCGGCGCCGTTCCCGGATGATTGGAGATGACGCCGCGCAGCCTGTCGACCATGTTCTTGGAGAGCCGGCCGGCCGGAACCCGGAGACGCACCAGGTCCTCCTCGGATAGCTCGGGCTCGCGGATCTCAGAGGCGATGAACTTCACTTCGTCGCCGCGGTGATCAACGCGCCCGGTCACGACTACCACTGCATCCTCGCGAACGAAGGGCCCGTACTCGGCGACCGTGCGCGGAAAGGCGACAACCTCACACGATCCCTGGAGATCCTCGAGGATGAAGAACAGCATGGGATCGCCACCGCGCGTGTACCGGCGCGTGATTCCCGAGATGATCCCGCCGACGGTGGCGTGCGACTTGTCTTCCGCCTCCCACAGGCCGAGAAGCGTGGTCGTGCACATCATGCTGAGCGCCTTCTCGATTCCGAACAGGGGGTGATCGGAGACGTACAGGCCGAGCATTTCTTTTTCGAAGGCCAATCGCTTGCGTTTGTCCCAGGCATGGTCGGGAATCTCGACCGCGATCTCCTCTACTGCCGATCCGGCGCCGCCGAACAGGCTGAACTGTCCCATCTCTTCGGCGCGGCGCCGCGCCACGGTGGCGTCGAGCATGTCGAGGTAGCGCTCGATCAGGCCGCGCCTGGTGTGGCCGAGTGAATCGAACCCACCGGCTTTGACCAGCGAGTCGATGGTTCGCTTGTTCAACACGTTGAGGTCGACGCGGTCGATGAAATCCTGGAAGCTGGTGAACGGGCCGTTCTTGTCGCGCTCGGCGATGATCAGCTCGACGACCCCCTCGCCGACGTTGCGCACCGCCGAGAGCCCAAACGTGATCTCGCCGTCGATGGCGGCGAAGTCGAGCTCCGATCGATTCACGTCGGGCACGAGCACTCGCAGGCCCATGGAACGGCACTCGTGGAGGTACAGCGCAGTGCGGTCTTTGTCCTTCTTGGAAGCGGTCAGAAGCGCAGCCATGTATTCGGCCGGATGGTGCCGCTTCAACCAAGCCGTTTGGTATGCGACCAAGGCATAAGCCGCCGAATGGCTGCGGTTGAATCCGTAGCCGGCGAAATGCTCGATGAAACTGAATATCTCGCGGCCCAGCCCCTCCGGATGGCCCTGGCCGACACAGCCGGCCACGAAGAGCTCCTCTTGCTCCCGCATGACACTCGGGATCTTCTTCCCCATGGC
>JBFISZ010000070.1:0-13270 GCA_041608315.1 Acidimicrobiia bacterium
CGGGAGCCGCCGCCACCGAGACTGCGACACCGGGCAGCGGATGTCCTACGGTGCCGGCGGCGGCCGGCCACTCACCGGGGCGCACCGTGGATATCTGGCCACCGGTCTCGGTCATGCCGTAGGTCGCAACCGCGGCCAGCCCGGCGCCGGTGGCGGCGGCGATCAGATCGTCGCCGACGCGAGCCCCCCCGATGAGGGCACCGCGCACGCCGGGCCAGGGGCCACGCTGCGTGCTCACGAGGCGGCGCAACATCGTCGGGACCAGGCTCACCCAGGTGACGCCGTCTCGGAGTGCCGCCGCAACCGGAGCGGGCTCGAAGCGCTCGTGCAGCAGTACCTGAGATCCGTCATGAGCCGACCGCCACAGGATCGCCAGCCCGGCGACGTGATGCAGAGGCACCGTCAAGAGCCACACATCCGTTTCCCGGGTGCCGAGGTGGATTCGCGACGCGGCGGCGGCTGCTGCGACGTTCCCGGCCGTGAGCACGACGCCTCGAGGCCGGCCGGCGGTGCCCGAAGTCCCCACGATCAGGACCGGCCGGTCCGGCGACGCCTCGGGCTCCGGCTGGCCGGGAAGGGCCGGGGGTGGCCGGCCAAGCGTGGCTCCGAAATCCTCGGCGAGACTGCCGGCCGCGGCGACGTCCAACCGCGGGTCGAGCGGCACGGCGATGCCGCCGGCACGCGGAATACCCCACACCGATGCGATCGAGGCCGCACTCATCTCAGCCCGGAACGCGACGCGCGAGCCGGCCGCCACCCGGGCGGCAATCTCGTGCGCCGCGTAATCGAGGTCGGCAAACGTCCACCGCTGATCGCCGGCCCGGAGCGCGACCCGGTCGGGCCACCGCGAGGCGGCCCGGGCGAGCAGGTCGGGGGCAACGGGGTCGTCCATCTGCGGTCACTACAGTATCGACCCGGACGGCCGGGTCGGCCGGCACAACGGCTATCGGAGCGGCAGGTTGGCAACAGACGACACGACGGTATCTGAGATCTTCGACGAATCGGCGTGGGGCGCGGTCGGCGGTTTCGACTTCACCGACATCACCTACCACCGGGCTCACGATGTCGGTGCCGTCCGCATCGCCTTCAACCGCCCCGAAGTGCGCAACGCCTTCCGCCCGCACACGGTCGACGAGCTCTACCGGGCGCTCGATCATGCCCGGATGACGCCCGATGTGGGCGCCGTGCTGCTCACCGGCAACGGCCCCTCGCCGCAAGACGGCGGCTGGGCCTTCTGCTCGGGAGGCGACCAGCGGATCCGGGGCAAGGACGGCTACAAATACGAGGGCGCCGACGGCGTCGATCCGGCTCGCCTCGGGCGGCTTCACATCCTCGAGGTACAGCGGCTCATCCGGTTCATGCCCAAAGTCGTGGTAGCCGTGGTGCCCGGCTGGGCGGTGGGGGGTGGCCACAGTCTGCACGTCGTTTGTGACCTGACCCTGGCCTCTGCCGAGCACGCCATCTTCAAGCAGACCGATCCCGACGTGGCCAGTTTCGACGGTGGGTACGGTTCGGCGCTGCTGGCCCGGCAGGTGGGCCAGAAGCGGGCCCGCGAGATCTTCTTCCTGGGCCGCGACTATTCGGCGCAGGAGGCATTCGACATGGGCATGGTCAATTCCGTGGTGCCCCACGCCGAGCTGGAGGCAACCGCCCTCGAGTGGGCTCGCGAGATCACGGCGAAGTCGCCGACCGCCCAGCGCATGCTCAAGTACGCATTCAACCTCCAAGACGACGGGCTGGTGGGACAGCAGCTCTTTGCCGGAGAAGCGACCCGGCTCGCCTACGATACCGACGAGGCCGTCGAAGGGCGCGCCGCATTCCTCGAGAAGCGGCCGCAGGACTACTCAAAGTTCCCCTGGCACTTCTGACATGATGCGTTCCTGGCTGCTGGCAGCTCGCCCGGCCACCCTCTGGGCAGGTGTCGCCCCCGTGCTCGTCGCCGCGGCCCTCGCCGCCCGCGACGAGGTGTTCTCCTGGCCGCGCTTCCTCGTGACGCTGGTGGCGGCCACCGCCATCCAGGTCGGCGTCAACTTTGCCAACGACGTAGCCGATGCCGCCAAAGGCGCCGACACCACGGAGCGTATCGGCCCGGCCCGGGCGGTGGCGTCCGGCTTGATCACCGCCCGCCAGATGTGGGTCGGCATCGGCGTCGCCTTCGGCGTCGCCGCAGTCGCCGGTCTCTATCTGATAAGCGTTGCCGGTCCGGCCATTGCCGTCATCGGGGTCGCCTCGATCATCGCGGCACTCGGTTACACGAACGGACCGGCACCGTACGGCTACCGGGGCCTCGGCGAGGCCTTTGTCTTCGTTTTCTTCGGCCTGGTCGCCACGGTCGGTGCCCGTTATGTGTTCGATCGCACGGCGCCGATCGAGGCCTGGCTGGCGGGAGTCGTAATGGGGCTGCTTGCCACTGCGATCCTGCTCGCCAACAACGTGCGCGACATCGAAACCGACGCCGCGGCGGGCAAGGAGACCCTCGTGGTGAAGGTGGGGCGCCCCGGTGGCGTCGCCATCTACAGCGCATCGCTGACCGGCGCCTACGCAGTGATCGTGCTGGCAACGCTGTCGGGGTGGCTGCCGTTGTGGGCCTTGCTCAGCCTGCTGACGGTTCCCCTGGCGGTGCCGCTGATGCGGACGATCCGGGCCGAGACGACGGGGCCGCCGTTGATCGGGGTGCTCAAAGGGACCGCCCGCCTCCAGCTACTGGTGGCGCTGACGCTAAGTGCGGCGATCCTCGTCGACCATGCTCTGTGACTCAGCCGAGCGCACGTGAATGTCACCAGGAGCTGGCGGCCGGATGACGAGCGCCGAGGTGCGAGTGTCGGCGACTGGTACCCTCGGCCGGGTGCGAGAGCCTTTCCGTGATCGACCAAGGGTGCCCGACGGTTACGGCGTGCCGGACTCCGACGAGGGAGTTCTCGAATGGTCTGCCGTCGAAGATCGGCTGCGGTCGTCCGCCAACTACTGGATGGCGACGACACGACCCGACGGGAGGCCCCATATCGTGCCTCGCTGGGGTGTCTGGATGGATGGGCAATTCTGGTACGACGGTGCGGTCGAAACGATCCACGTGAAGAACCTCAACGAGAACACGGCGTGCGTTCTCCACCTCGAGGACGGCCGCCAAGCCGTGATCGTCGAAGGTCGATCCGAGGCGGCGGCACCGCCGGGGCTGGAGCTCGGCCAACGATTGGCTGCCGAGATGTCGGCCAAGTACGGGGCTCTGGGCTACTCGCCCGAACCGACTGCTTGGGAGGGGCCCCACGCCGGGGGCCTGAGGGTGTTCAGTCCCACCAAAGCGATGGCCTGGTTCGAGTTTCCAACGGATATGACCCGCTTTCGGTTTCAATCGAACGGGGACCCCAGCCCATGACTGTCGATCGCCGGCCCCGCCCTTTTCGACCTCGAGCTCCGCAGAGTCCGGTGACGGGACCGGCCCGCTACTCGGCGGCGGCACCGTCGGTGTCGGCGCGCGATGCGGCCCGATACCCGAAAGCTGCTCCGAGCACCGCCCCGAAGATCGTGATCGCCGCCGCCACGTAGGAAGCGTTGACCGCCTCGTCTTCGATGGCCTCGACCCCGAAAACCCACGAAGCCACCAGCGCGCCGACAGCAATACCGAAAGAGGCGCCTACAACCAGGCCGAGGAGAACGCGTCCGGCAACGCCGAACAAGCGCCGGTGTGATGGTGTCCACTCCATGGGGCAACGTTAACGTTGCCCCATGACCGTTGAGCCAACGTTCGCGTTCTGCGCCGCCCTCGTCGACGCGTTTGCCGCCCAGGGGGTGAGCCATGCCTGCGTCAGCCCCGGCTCACGCAATACGCCGCTGCTCGTGACCCTCGCCGCCCACCCCGCGATCGAGCTGTCCGTCCATCACGACGAGCGCAGCGCGGCCTTCTTCGCTCTCGGACTGGCCAAGGCCACGGGGGGCGTCCCCCTGCTGTCGTGCACCTCGGGAACAGCCGCGACCGAATATCTGCCGGCGGTCACCGAAGCCAGGATGGCCCACGCCGCCATGATCATGCTCACCGCCGACCGGCCTCCGGAGCTTCAAGACCGGGGCTCCCCGCAGACGATCAACCAGACCAATCTGTACGGCGTCGCCGCCAAGTGGTTCCACGACATCGGAGTTCCCGGCGCCGAGTCGATCGCCGATGCGGCCGGCCTGGCGAGGAAAGCCGTCGCCACCGCGGTCGAGGCGCCGGCGGGCCCGGTTCATCTCAACCTGCCGCTCCGGGAACCGCTGGTCCCGGCGCGGCGGCTCGATCTGGCGTTCTCCACGATTACGGTGACCCCACCGGCCGCAACGCCGCGCCTCGCCGCCGCCGACCAGGAAGTCGCCAGAATCGCCGAGACGGTCTCCGGGCAGCCGACGGTCATCGTCGCCGGCCGGTCGAACAGCTCGGGGCTCGGCGCTGCCGTCGCGGCGACAGCCGCCGCGCTCGACGCCATCATCATCGCCGACCCGCAATCCGAGATACGGTTCGCCGGCTCCGACGATCCCGCGCTGATCTCTGCCGCCGATCTGCTCGTCGGCGGTGGCTTCACCGGAGAAGTCGCCCCTCGAGCCGTGCTCCATGTCGGAGCCATCGCGACGTCCAAACCGGTCAATCGGTGGCTTGAGTCTCTCGGAGTCCCCCTCGTGCACATCAACGACGGGCAGTGGCATGATCCACTCCGCGTCGCCACCAGCGTGGTGCCTGCCGATCCGGCGTCGGTCATGGCACAGCTGGCAAAGATCGTCGAGCCGGGGCCGCCCGGATTCGCCGCCCCGTGGCGCCGCGCCGACGACATCGCCGCGTCCGTGCTCGCCGCCGGGCTCGACGCCATCTCCGAGCCCGCAATCGCCGCATCGCTGATCGAGAGCGTCCCGGTGGGGGCAGTCATCGTTGCCGGATCATCGATGCCGATCCGCTTGATCGACTCCTACGGCTCTCGCCGCACCCGGCCTGCGCGATTGATCGCCAATCGGGGTGCCAACGGCATCGACGGCACGATTGCCACGGCGCTCGGCGTTGCCAGCGCAGGCATCGGCCCGACCTACGCCCTGGTCGGCGATCTGACCGCCCTCGTCGATGTCGGGTCTTTGACAACGGCCAGCCGGCTGCAGACCCCCCTGACGATCGTCGTCATCAACAATGACGGTGGAGGCATCTTCGAGTACCTCCCGCAAGCGGATCCGGATCGTATCGACCCCACCGACTTCGAAGAGCTCATCGCGACTCCTCATGGGCACAGCCTGGCTGCGATCGCCGCCGCCCTTGGCGTCGAATCGCGCGAGGTATCCAACCTGGACACCCTGCGCTCATTGCTCGCGGTCGCCCCGACCCACCCCCAATTGATCGAGCTCCATACCGACCGGGCCGCCGGACCGCGGCTCCGCTCCGAGGTCGTTGGGCTCATCGCAGATGCGATCGCCGGGGTCGGCTAGGTGTACTGTCGCGATACGTTGTTGACACCTGTGGTTGTTGGCAAGCTCGGTTGGGGCAGTCCAGCCACCGCTGGTGCCTGCGAGTAACGGCGGCGTTCCGTTCTTGCGTACATCCCGCCCCCATATATGGGGCGGCTTCAGATACGCAAGAATCTAGGGCTGGGAACGACGCCCGAGTCCCACCGAGTGTCAACAACCAGCCGGATCAATACAGCTAGGCGCCCTAGCTCGGCCGCTACGTAGCCGTCAGAAGGCTCAGCATCGGGCGGAACTTGAGGCGGGTCTCGTCGAGCTCGGATTCGGGCCGGGACTCGGAGACGATGCCGGCTCCTGCGTAGAGGCAGGCCGTGTTGCCGCGGATGAGGGCGCAACGCAGCGGGATCGCGAAGGTGGCGTTGCCGTCTGCCGTCAGCCAGCCGATGCCCCCGGCGTACCAGCCACGGTCGATGCCCTCGATCTTGTCGACAAAAGCCAGGGCGGCACCCCGGGGAGTGCCTCCTACGGCCGGTGTCGGATGCATGATGTCCACCAGATCCAGCGGGTGGATCGAATGAGACGTGGAGCCCACGATCTCGGACGAGAGATGTTGCACGGTCGCCATCCGCCGCAAAGACGGTTGCGGCGGAATGTGGAGCTCCTTGACGACAGGCCCCAAGCGGGCCGCGATGTCTTGGACCACGAGGTCGTGTTCGTGCCGGTCCTTGGCCGAGTGCATTAGAGCCTCACCAAGCGCCCGGTCGTCCGCCTCGCCTTCCCCCCGGCGGGCCGAACCGGCCAGCGGGTTGACCCGCACCGACCGCTCTTTCATGGCGAGCAGCAGCTCAGGACTGGCGCCGATGAGGGTCGCCTCGCCGACCTGCCAGACGAACACATGGCATTGCGGATACGAGGAGCGCAAATGATCCACCAGCTCGAAGGGAATCGGCGCCAACTCGGTCGTGACGACCACGCTGCGACTCAGAACCACCTTCGACAGATTTCCTTGCGCGATGGCTTCCAGAGCCTCCTCGACCTCGGTGCGCCACTCTGCAGTCGATGGGTGCGACACGACTGAGTGATCCCCCGGATCGAACGGAAGCACCGGCTCCGGGTCGGCGAGGCCGCCGAGCAGTTCGATCAGATCGGAGTGCTCCAGTCCGGGGACTCTCGTCAGGATCAACCGGCGACCCCGCTCGCCCGCGACCAGCGCCACCTGCGGCAGCAGGGCCACCGCGCTGGGGAACCCGTCCCACTCCTCCGTGCGGGGGCCGTCGGCGTGGTAAGAGAAGCCACAGAGGACGGGGGCGCCGGGCGGGATACCTGCCTCGGCTATCTTCGCCTGAAGGCGACCGAAGCGATCAGCCCCGGCGGCCGCGGCGCTCCACGCCGCGCCCAGACCGGCTACTGCGGTGCCGTCCGGATGACATACCAGCTGAGCTTGCCGGAACAGCGGAGCCGCCGCCCTGGCCAAATCGACCGGGTGGACAGCCGTCGAGATGGTCAGCTGATCGCTTTGGCTCAGCGCTGCCGCAGAGCGGAGCGCTTCGATCTCTTCGGAGGGGAAAAGCACTTGAGTCATGATACCCGTGCCGTCAGTCGGCCCAGTCCCCGGATACGGCGGCGGCGACCGCCGCCGCGATCACGTCGGGGCGTTGCTGAGCGACGAAGTGGTTGGTTTTGGGCACCCACGTGACGGTAACCAGTTGCATTCGGGACGTCATGAGGCCGAGGCGCCGCGGTGGGTGCGATTCGGATTCCTCTCCGGCAATCACCTCAACTGGAGGAACGACCTCGCCGAGGTGGCTCCAGGCCCGATGCTGGGACAAGGTCTGGAAGAACTCGGCCTCATCCTCCGGGTGACAGGCCAGCACCACGGCATCGGCATCGCCCTCCGGATCGGGAGCCAGCCCGCCCTCGAGGTAGCGGGCGATGGCGCGTTCGTCCCACCCGGCGACCGCGCCCCGGCCGTGGAATCGTTCCGCCGCCGCGGCCCGCGAGGCGAACGTCCTGGTCCGCTTCGACGCCGCCACCGCCAGGGGCTCGGCGTCGTTCCGCTTGAAGGGCGGCGGCGGGATTATGGGCTCGATGAGCACGAGGCTGCGGAATGTGCCGGGGGCGAGAATCTCGGCCAACGTCAAGGCCGTGCCTCCCGATGAATGGCCCACTCCGATGACACTACGCCGGCCGTCCAGCACGCACAGCACGTCCCGCGCAACATCCCACCAATCGAGCGGCCGGCTGAAGGAGCTCGACCGGCCGTGGCCCCTGTGATCGAAGGACACGACGTCGATGCCGAGCCCGGTAGCCGCCAGGTCCTCGATGACCGGACGCCAGACCTCCTTGCAGAAGCCCGTCGCGTGAGCGAGCAAGACGGGAGGACCACCGCCGTTGAGAGACTGGTGGGCGACGGCGATGCTCACGTCACCGTTGACGACCTTGTCGAGACACGCCACGGCTCGAAGTTCTCGGCTATTCGGGCTTGCTGTCGCCGCCGGGCGGCCAAAGCAACTGGTTGTCGACGCGCATAACGCCATCGAGCCGCCGCACCAACTCCTCGAGCAGGGCGGCCTCGGCACGTGTGCCGATAGTGCCGCCGAGCGTGACGACCCCGGACGCGACGGTCACATCGATGGAATCGAGATCGACACCCATGATGCGGCGTAGGACGTCTTCGCGTATCTCGTCCTCAACGACATCGTCCGGTCGAGTGAACGCCGCAACCACATCGAGTCGTGAAACGATGGCGAGCATGCGCAGGTCGCCATCTACGACCGGCAATCGGTTGATGTCCTCGTGGACCATGATGCGGGCCGCGTCGGCCAACGGCACCCCGGGAGCGATCGTCGTGACGTTCTGGGTCATGACCTGCCCCACCGTCTCAACCCCTTCCATCATGGTCTCGTTGTGCCGGGCGACCTCCAGCCGGAGAAAGTCTGCCTCCGTGATCATGCCGATGAGGCATGCGTCGTCATCACATACCGGGAGGCCGGAGATCCGGTTGCGGAACATCAGGCGCGCAGCTTCGGTGATCGTCGTGCTCGGGCGCACCGTGATCACGTCGCTCGTCATTACGTCAACAACTCGCACCAGGTCCTCCAACCGAGTCGTGAAGACAGCCATTCTGCCAGGCCGCTCGCGAAGAAACTATCACGCCGGGCGATCGAGGGCCGCCGCGCAGCATTACGCTCTGGTAATGCATCGTCGCCTCCTCATTGCGCTGACACTCCTACTGGCCGGCTGTGGGGGCGCCACCGCGCCTCCAACGACGGTCCCGGCGCCGACCACCAGTGAACTCGGCGGGACTTCCTCGACGACTGTGGGTACCGTTGCTGAGGCCACAACGTCGACCACGGGCGGATTGGAGCCGACGACTGGAGCCCCGGCCACCACGACGACGGTTACGGGCGGGGCGGCGACGATTCAGATAGACGAGATCGTCTTTGCCGGGGGCCCCTACCTCATAATCAGCAATCGCGGAACAGGCGTTGGTTCCACCAGCGGATACTGGATCTGCCAATTCCCTTCCTACTACGAGCTGCCGGCCGTTGAGCTGCAGCCGGGAGAGAAACTCGCGGTGCCGCTGGGTACCGACCCAGTCCCTGAGCTGGCAGGCGTCGTCGTCACGGTCGACGTCTCGGAGCCGCTCGGGGTGATCAGCCCCCTCGACGGCGAACTCGGCCTCTATTCGGCGAACATGTTCAACTCGCCGGACGCCATCGAGGCCTACGTCGAGTGGGGCACGACGGGTCACGCTCGCAGCAATGTCGCCGTCGCCGCCGGGATATGGCAGGAGGGCGGATTCATCGAGGTTCCTGCCGAAGCGCTCGCCATCGTTTCCCAAGCGTTTCCAGCTTTGGGCCCGGATGATTGGTTTGCCGAGATCGGCGGCTGAGGGAGCCGGGCGCCGCCCCGGGTGGAGCCACGACGCACCCCCGCAGAATCTGGAAAATGACTGGTCCGATGGCCCTGCCCCCCGCAACAGATCTTTTTAACGCGTCTTAAGGATTTGGGGGCATCCTTCATAACTCGCTCTGTGCGATATTTCTCTTGCCTGCCCCTCTGAGGAGCAGCCCGAAGGGAAACACAACAAAGTCGCGAAGGGTGGACGCCCCCTCATCTGCTTGCTCCATCTAACGTACGTGTCGGGCCCCTACGAAAGTAGGGGCCCTTCCCGATGGGGGTCGAGCAAATCAAGCGAATCCTGATTCGCTCGATGCTCACTTCTGGGTGGTGCCGAAGACCACTTCCACCCGGCCGCCGCCTTCGCGGCTGTTCGAGATGTTGAACGTGCCTCCGGTCTTCTCCGCCACCTTGCGGACGATGTCGAGGCCGAGGCCGGTTGAGCCGCCACCGCTCCGGCCTCGTTCCACGAGGGTCCCTTCGCTGAAGCCCATGCCGGAATCCTCGATTGTCAGCACTGCGGTCTGGCCCGACCCGGGGCGGGCGCCGATTCGATAACCCGTTCCGGGGTCGGTATGGGCGAAGACGTTCTCCATCAACGTGTCGATCACGGTGCCCAATTCGTCGGGGGTGAGCGGAACCTGCAATGTGCCCCCAAGCGTCACGACCTCGACCGGTCGATCCTGTTCGTCCGCCAGCACTTTCCAGAAAGTTGACCGATGGCGCACCACAGCCCCAAGATCGGCAACCTGGCGCTCTGCCGGGCCGTCGGATGAGGGGAGGCGCAGCTGCCGAATCATCCGATCGACGGCGCCCTCGACCCGATCGATATCGGCCAGCAGCCCGGCGGCGCCGTCACCGTCGGCGAGCGTCTCGGCCTGGAGCCGCAACGCGGTCAACGGAGTACGCAGCCGGTGCGACAAGTCCGCCACGGTCTCGCGCTCCTCACGGAGCAGCGTTTCAAGCCGGCTGGCCAAGAGATTGAATGCTTCGCCCACCTCGGCCACCTCCGGAGGGCCGGCCGGCACCACCCGAGCATCGAGATCGCCCTCGGCCAGGGAACGGGCCGCGTCCGACAGCCCGGTGACCGGGCGCACCAGCGACCGGCCCATCCGATCTGTCGCCAGCGCCGCCACCACGACGAGTATCACGCCCAGGCCGGCGAGCAACAGCCAGGCGCGGGTCACCCCCCGATTCAAATCGGCGCCCGACACGGCCGCCCGCACGACCACGGTCGCCTCTTCGGTGAGTGCATCGGCCACCAGCACGGGCACTAGGACCTCGGCACCCTCCGGCGTGTTGGCAGTGAAGGCGACTCCCCCGCGGGCCCGATCGACGTTCGCCCTCTCGGCATAAGGCGCCCCCCGGGCCGTACCGTCGGGGAAGATGATCGAGACCCCTTCCCGACTTCGGAAAGCCTCGATAACGGCTTCGGCAAGCTCAACCGTTACTCCCTGCCCGGGATCTGTCGAAGCCGCGGTCGCCACGGCGGCCGCCAGAGCCTGCAACTCAGGCTCCCGGATCGAAAGCTCGCCGCGCGCCTGGTAGCCACCGATGAGCTCCGCCGCCAGCTCCTCAGTCAGACCGGATCGGGGCTGTATCGACGCCGCCACCGCCAGGGCGGCGGCAATCGACTGCGCATCGGTTTCCGCGGCGGATATCGCCAGATCACGCGCCTGATTGCGCACCAGAGTCGCCAGAGGTATCAATGCGGCCAGCACGATGAGGGTCGCCACCGTGACGGAAACGAATGCGAGTTGTCTTCTCAATAGGCCCTCTGCCCGCTATCAGGGGTCGTCGGGACTGACCAGTTTGACTCCAACGCCGAAGACGGTCTGGAGATAGCGACTTTCGGCGGCCGACTCCCCCAGCTTCTTGCGTAGCCAGGATATGTGCACATCGACCGTCTTCTCGCTTCCCCCGTATGGCTGGCGCCAGACCTCGGCAAGCAGCTCCCTTTTCGACACCACGTCGCCCGCTCGCTCCGCCAGGAACCGGAGGAGATCGAACTCCTTGGGCGACAGATCCAGCCGATCGCCGCCGAGGCGCGCTTCGCGAGCCGCCGCGTCCACGGAAAGATCACCAACCACGATGGGGCCCGGCCGGCCGTCGGCGCCGACCCGGCGCAGCACGGCGCGCACCCGGGCCTCGAGCTGCTCGACGGAAAACGGCTTCACCAGATAGTCGTCGGCCCCGGCATCGAGCGTCCGCACGACGTCACGATCCTCGTTGCGGGCGGTAGCCACGATTATCGGAACATCGCTGACAGCTCGAATCATCTTCAGCAGCTCGCTGCCATCGAGGTCGGGCAGGCCCATATCGAGGATGACGAGGTCGGGATTGGCCCTGACGACGGTCTGGAGCCCGTCCATCGCAGTGGAGGTTGTCTCCACGTCATGGCCCCGGTCGGCCAGCACACGCGCGACCAGTTCGCGAATTCTCAACTCGTCTTCGATGATCACCACGGATGCCATGTACGCACAGGGTAGGGCACATCAAGCAAATCTCAACATCGTCTTATCAATTCCTTATACACTCTTTCACAGCTCCGAAAGGCTACAGCGAGCACAATGGGCAGCGATGAGGCAGAGACTTCTGCTCGTCACCGGAGGCGGGCGCCGCGGAGGACCGGTCTTTCGACCGGTTTCGGCGCTCTCGCATCGGAGCACGACGTGGCGGCGCTGCCTCGCCAATAGGGTTGGGCGTGCTGGGCCTGAGTGGCCCCTTTGCCTCCGGCGGCCTCGGTTCTGAGGCCCAGTCGCCCGCCACCATGATCTACGCGCCCCTCGTCTCGACGACCGCGGCGCGACCCCCTCCGGGTGGCCGGCTCCGGGCTCAACTCCTAGGCGAGCGCTACCAGCTCGAGCATGGAGTCATCGAAGTAGGTGGTGTCGCCCTCCGGCATCAGGATGACCCGATCCGGGGCGAGTTGCTCGACGAAGCCAGAATCGTGGCTCACCAGCACGAGAGACCCGGTGTACTGGTCGAGCGCCTCGAGAAGCGCTTCCCGGGCCTGCGGGTCGAGGTTGTTGGTCGGCTCGTCGAGCAGCAACAGGTTGTGTTCTCCGACGACCAACCGAGCCAGGGCCAGTTTCGTCTTCTCCCCGCCCGAGAGGGTTCCGGCGTCCTGATCGATCTTGTCGGCGAGGAGGAAGTGCCCCAGGATGTTGCGCAGCGTCAACTCGGGAGCTCCCGACACCTCCTTCATGTGATCGAGGACCGTCACCCCGCGCCTGATGGCTTCGTGTTCCTGGGCGTAGTAGCCGATCGATGTCCGGTAGTCGAGGCCGACCTCACCGATATCGGCCTCTTCCACCCCGGCGAGGATCCGCAGCAACGTAGTCTTCCCGGCACCGTTGAGGCCCATGATGATGAGACGCTCGCCGCGGTCGAGATCGACGTCCACGTCGACGAACACGACGTTGTGGCCGTACGCCTTGGCCAGGCCCGTCGCCTTGACCGGAGTGCGCCCCAGAGCCGGGCCGGGCGGAAAGCGCAAGGTAACCGACTTGCCGCGCTTGGCGATCTCGACCCGCTGGTCCTTGAGCTTGCTCACCCGGGTTTCCCAGGACCGGGCTCGCTTAGCCATCTTCTCCGTCGATCCCTTGAAGCGACGGATCCCTTCCTCGAGCCGGGCAATCTTCTCGTCCTGGTGGCGCCGTTCCCGCAGTCGCTGCTCGCGGCGCCGTTCCCGCTCGGTGAGATAGTGCGAGTAATTGCCGCGGAAGGGCTCGAGCTTGCCGTTCTCGACGGCCAGCACCGAAGTGATCGAATGGTCGAGCAGCGGCAGGTCGTGCGATATCACCAGCAAGCCGCCGGCGTACTTGTCGAGGAAGCCCATGAGCCACGCCTTGGCGTCGAGGTCGAGGTGGTTGGTCGGCTCGTCCATCAAGATCAGGTTCGACGGCAGCACCAGCAGGCGCGCCAGCGCGACCCGGGCGCGCTCGCCGCCCGACAG
>JBFISZ010000071.1:0-13211 GCA_041608315.1 Acidimicrobiia bacterium
AGTCGCCGTCGTCCCCCTCGAAGGGTCATTGGCGGCACAGGTTGGCGGAGAGCGCTTCGAGCTGAGCCGGTCGAGCGTCTTCGCCGAGATGGCGTCCGTTCTCTACCTGCCTCCCGGCACGACTTGCACATTTGCCTCGCCGACCGGCGTCGAGTTCGCGGTCGGCGGCGCCCCTGCTGTCGGAGAGTATCCCGTGCGGCTCATCGACCCCGCCGAGATTAAGACCGAGGTACGCGGCGGCGGTGGCGCCACCCGCCAGGTCAACCATGTCCTCGCTCACCCGCTGCCGGCCGAGCGGCTGATTCTCTACGAGGTGTACGTGCCCCGCGGCGGCTGGTCGGGCTGGCCCCCCCACTGTCATGACGGCTACGAGGACTCGCCATACCTCGAGGAGACGTACTACTTCCGATTCGACCCACCGAACGGGTGGGGGATCCACCGCAACTACCGGGTTGATTCCGACTTCGACGAGGTCTTCTCGGTGGAGGATCGGGACGTCGTGATGGTGACGCAGGGATTCCACTCGAGCGCCGCCGCCCCCGGCTCACACATGTACTTCCTGAACTACCTTGCCGGCACGCCCCGGGGCGACGAACGCGCCATCCCCCCGTTCTTCCAGCCGGAGTACCGGTGGATCGACGGCAATTGGGATGTCGACGCCATGACCCTGCCGGTCGTCGGGCCAAATCGAGTTGACGGATGAGCCCCCGCACCCTCACCCCGGGCAAGATCAGGGGCCTGGCCGCGACCTCATCACCGAGCGGCATCTTCACCATCCTCGCCATCGACCATCGCGATTCGATGCGGGTTGTCCTCGACCCCGATGATCCGCAGGCCGTTGCCGCGGCACGGCTCACCGCAGTGAAGCTGGACCTGCTGGGCTCCCTCGTCGCCGGGGCCACCGCAGTCATGCTCGAACCGGAGTACAGCGCGGCGCAGGCGATCACCACCCGGGCGCTACCGGGCAAGGTCGGATTCTTGGCGGCGATAGAAGCGCAGGGTTATCTGGGCGACCCGACGGCCCGCCAGACCTCACTTCTCGACGGCTGGGGCGTCGCCAAAGCCAAACGGCTCGGCGCCTCCGGGATCAAGCTGCTCGTCCTCTACCGGCCGGATGCCGGGGCCGTGACCGAGGCTCAGGACCTGATGATCGAGTCGGTCGTTGCGGAGTGCGCCCGTCACGACATCCCCCTCTTCCTCGAGCCGCTCGCCTACGCGATTGAGCCCGGCTTGAGTACCGACTCCCCCGAATTCGCCGGAAAGCGTCGCCGCCTCGTCATCGAGACGGTCCGGCGACTCGGAGCACTGCACCCCGAGATCCTCAAGGTGCAGTTCCCGATCGATACGAGGTTCGAGGCGGACCGCAAACTCTGGGTCGATGCTTGCGAAGAGTTGAATGACACCGCCCCCGTCCCGTGGGCGCTGCTTTCTGGCGGGGATCCCTTTGAGCTGTTCCGGGAGCAGGTGCAGATCGCATGTGGCGCGGGCGCTTCCGGGTTCATGGTGGGACGCGCTTTGTGGGGCGACTACCTCCGGGCTGCGCCGGCGGACCGGCCGGCGATGATGGATGACGTTGTGCGCCCGCGGTTCGCCGAATTGAGCGCGCTCGCCCTCGAGCACGGCCGTGACTGGGCAGCCCGATACGACCTCCCGGCCATCGACGAGACCTGGTACCTGAAGTACTGACGGCCGGCTGTCAGATCCCCCCTCTGAGAACCTAGCCGTATCTCGGCGGACGGTCCGTAGTCTCCACCGACACCGGCACCCCCATGCCTCCGCTGCCGATCACCCCGACTCTCAGCTGCTCGGTGATCAGGATTCATCCTCGTTGGGCTGTGGAGGCTCGATGCCGGCTGCTGCGAACAGTCTCTCGAGCAACTTCATGTTGGCGATGGAGTCCTCGAGCGGAAGCGGCGACGGCCCCCCACTCAGGATCGCGTCTGCCAGCGCGGTCGCCTGTAACCCGTACTGGTTGGCGGCGGGAACGGTGGTCTTCTCGATGGTCGAAGCCATAGGGTGGTGGTCGCCGCCCGTCCCGATCGTCACCGTCGTGGCGACTTCCGGTGGGCAGTTGAAGGGGTCGGCAACCGACATCCAGCCGCGAGTCCCGTGGATGACGACGCTGTGCTGCGGCTCCTGCTCCATCGAGCAGGTGAACGTAGCGAAAGCGTCGCCGTAGTCGAGGATGCCGCTGAAGGTCAGATCGACCCCCGACGCCGGATCGAGCCGAGCGGCACCCAGCGCCCGGACAGGCTCGTCGCCGAGGAGCATCCGGCTGACGTTCACCGCGTAGCAGCCGACGTCGTAGAGGGCGCCTCCCCCGGACTCGAAACTCAGCCGGTAGTCGCCTGCCCGAGTCGAGCGGAAGGCAAACCACACCCCGACGTCGATGATGCGACCAATCGCGCCGGCGGCAATACGGTCCTGCACCACATTCCAGGCGGGGTGAAATCGGTACATGAACGCCTCCATGGCGAGGACGTTGCGCTGTGCGCAGTGGGCAGCCACGTCGATCGCTTCGGCTGAGGTCAGTGTGATCGGCTTCTCACACAGAATGTGCTTGCCGGCATCGGCGGCGCGTTTGGTCCAGATACCGTGAAGGTCATTGGGAAGCGGCAGGTACACGGCGTCCACATCGGGATCGGCGAGCAGCGCTGCGTACGAGCCGTGAGCGCGCGGAATCCCAAACTTGCTCGCAACGGCCGCCGCGGAGGCCTCGGAACGAGACCCGATCGCTACCAGCTCGCAGCGCGCCGCGCCCTGTAGTGCCGGGATCACGTGGTTCTGTGCAATCAGGCCGGTTCCAAGGATGCCCCAGCGCACCTGCGTTCGAGTCATGTTTGCCGCACCTCCCTCCGATAGCCTACAGATCCTCATGGAACGTTCCAATAGGTTTCGCACTATGCTATTCGGGCAGGGAGGCTCGCTTTGAAACAGCCCACAATCCATGACGTGGCCGAACGAGCCGGTGTCTCCAAATCGCTGGTTTCCCTGGTGATGCGAGAGCCCGACCGGGTCAGCGATGCCAGCCGGCAGGCCGTGCTCGAGGCGGCCGCCGAGCTCGGATATCGGCCCAATGCCGTCGCCAGGAGTCTGGTACAGCGTCGCACGCGGGTCATCGGCGTAGTGCTGTCCGATCTCCACAACCCGTTCTTCGCCGACGTTGCCGACGGCATCGAGGAGGCTGCCACCCTGCGGGGGTACCGGGCGTTGCTCTCCTCCGGGTTTCTCGATGCCAAACGGGAGCGCGCCGCGCTCGAGATGATGCTCGAACTGAGGGTCGACGGCCTCATCATGCTGGGCTCCATGATGAAGGTCGCCAAGATCGAGAAGGTGGCGACCTCGCTGCCGGTCACGCTGCTGGGACGTCACACTACGTCCAAGGTGGTCGACTCGGTCGGTGTCGATGACTCGGCCGGTGCCCGGGCGGCAGTCGATCATCTCGTCGCCCTCGGCCACGAGAGAATCGCTCACATCAGCGCCGGTGAAGCGGCCGGAGCCCCACGCCGCCAGAGCGGCTACAAGAAGGCAATGCGCCGTCACGGCCTCGAAGACCAGATCCGATCGGTCAAAGCCGATTTCACCGAACGCGGCGGCGCCCGCGCGATGACCGAGATCCTGGCAAGCGGCGACCTCCCCACGGCGGTATTCGCCCCCAACGATTTTGCCGCGGTGGGGGCGATGGAGGTAATCGACTCCGCCGGTCTCGATATTCCAGGTGATGTATCTCTCGTCGGCTACGACAACCTCGGACTCGCCGCCCTGCCCAGGATCGCGCTGACAACGATCGGTCAGCCGCGCGCCGACCTCGGGCGCACCGCGGTACGTCTCGTGCTCGAAAGGCTAGATGAGGACCGCAAGACCGCCCGCCACGAGGTGGCTCCGCCGAAGCTGGTCGTCCGCGCCACGACGGGCCCGCCTCGTCACGACGCCCGCGGCTAGCCCGCGGCCTTTCGATTCTGGAGCGGCACGGGAGAACGACCGGGCCGGGCATCACGGCTTCCCCGTCGCCTACCGGTCGGTGGTCGCCCGAGCGTTGCACGGTTCGGCGCAACGGTAGAATGCCTCCTTTGAGAGGAGCACGTTGATGGCCACCAGTCATTACTGCAACGGGA
This sequence comes from Acidimicrobiia bacterium, assembly GCA_041608315.1. Lineage (GTDB taxonomy): Bacteria > Actinomycetota > Acidimicrobiia > Spongiisociales > UBA5794 > JAHEJX01. The sequence continues at coordinate 4,116 of JBFISZ010000071.1, forward strand.
AGTGGCGCGAGGGAACCGTCGCCTCCTGCCCGAAACACACCAAGCTCAGCAGAAAGCAGCCTTCCGTGTACGGCACATCTGACGATGGCGGAGCGTCGACCTCTGTCTCTTCGGGAGGTGCATCCTCGGGCGGTTCGTCGGGAGAGTCGGCGTCGTCCGGTTCGTGATTGATGCCCGCCGGTCGCCGGCGGGCGTGCCGTCGGCTGCGTCGTGAAGACCCTCACCCCCGCCGAGGCCCTGGCCAACGCAGTCCATCACCACTCGCTGGCGCGGCCCAGCGCGTCGATCACCACGATCGCCGGTGACCTGGTGGGCCTGCACAACACCAGCCAGAGCTCCCCCTATTTGTCGGTTCGGGCCCGCTGCCGCGGATTCAACCGATCCGACCTCGATGCGCTGATGTGGGATTCCTGGCAGTTGGCGCGCTTCCGCGCCATGCGGCTGACCATGTTCATCTTCCCGCAAGACCTCCTGGAGATTGCCGCGGCGGCCACCCGGCACATCGCTGAGCCGTTCGCGGCCCGCTGGTTGCGCGATTCCGGATTCTCGCCGCGGGAATTCGACGATCTGGCAGCCGCGGTGGAAGGCGCCCTCGGCGACGGGCCGCGCACGGTGCGCGACCTGCGCCGGATCCTCGATGTTCCCCCGGAGGTAGACCTGCCGGGAGTCGTCGGCCGAATGTGCGATACCGGGCGGCTGGCCGGCGGGGCACCGCCGCGCAGTTGGCGTTCGAGCATCCGGGCCTACCATCGCTGGCAGGACGTGCTGCCCGACGTTGATCCGGAACGCTGGGACGAGGAGGCCGCGGTTGCCGAGCTGATCTATCGCTACACCGGCTCCTACGGGCCGGTGACCGTCACCGACATGTCGTGGTGGACGGGCATCACCAAGGCACGATGTCGAACGGCGCTGGCGGCGCTGGGAACCCGAATCGAAGAGGTGGCGGTCGAGGGGTGGCGCGGTCCGCTCTACCGGGCCACCACCAGCGCACCCGCCGAGGCAGCGGAGCCGGAGGTGAGCGCCCTCCCGCTGCTCGATCCCTACGTCCAGGGCTACCGGGACCGGGCCCGGTTCCTCGACCCCGGTCGCCACGACTTCGTCTACGACGGCGGCGGCAACTCCACGGCGACCCTGATACAACAGGGTCGAATCATCGGTGTGTGGCAAACTGCCGACGAGCCGGGGCCGTCGATCCGCTACCACCTGTTCGCCCCCTACCCGGCCTCCGTGCGACGCCGCGCCGAGGCCGAGCTGGCGGCCGCCGGGTCTCTGTACTTCGATCGGCCGGTCGACGTCATCGAGATCGCAACGATGCGGCCGCTCAGCGCCGGCGGCGGCCGCAGTGCATCCCACCCTCTGGACTCCCGCCTCCATCGGGCATCCCGCCGCCGCCCCGACTGACGCCGGGGTGACTAGTCACCCCGGCACTAGCGGGATTCGTTCTTACGCGCAGCCGGCGATGACTCGAAACTAGAGCCAAGGCTCAGCGGGGAGGAACCGAGGTGGGGCGCCGCCGGCCGGACCGGCCAGATTGGGAGGAACGGGCGAGAATCTCGAGAGAGATCCTCCGCCAGATCGGCGCGCTCGATCCCTACGCCGATGCCGACCCGGACGAAGTGGAGGAGCGGCTCCGCAACATGAACTACGGAGCCACGAACAGTCGCGTGTCAGAGCTCCGCCGGCGCGCCGCGGAACAGGTCTCCGACGACACCTAGCCGGCCGCGCACCTCTACCCTCATCGCATGCGAATCCTCGTCACCGGCGCTTCCGGCTATATCGGCGGCCGACTCGTCCCGGCGCTGTTGCAGGCCGGCCATGAAGTGCGCTGCCTCGCTCGTGATCCCGAGAAGCTCGCCCTCGACCCGTGGCGCGAGCATGTCGAGGTCGTGCGCGGCGACGTGCTCGATCCGGAGACCCTGCTCCCGGCGATGACGGGATGCGATGCCGCCTACTACCTCGTCCACTCCATGGACGGCAGCGGGGGGTTCCGCGAGCGGGATCGCCGAGCCGCGGTGAACTTCCGGGACGCCGTCGCGGCGGCAGGAGTCGGCCGCGTCGTCTACCTGGGAGGGCTCGGTGAGGGTGAGCAACTGTCCGAGCATCTCGCCAGCCGCCAGGAAGTCGGAGCCACTCTCGCTGCGGGATCGACGCCGGTTACCGAGGTTCGGGCCGCGGTCATCATCGGATCCGGCTCGGTGTCGTTCGAGATGATGCGATACCTCACCGAAGTGCTCCCGGTGATGGTCACCCCCAAGTGGGTGCGCACCCGCTGCCAGCCGATTGCGATTCGCAACGTGATCGAGATCCTGGTCGGGGCGCTCGACATCGATGACCGGGAGAATCACGTATGGGAGGTCGGCGGCCCGGATCAGTTCACCTACGAGGACATGATGCGGATCTACGCCGAGGAGGCCGGCCTGCGCCGCCGGTTGATTATCCCGGTGCCGCTGCTGAGCCCGCAGCTGTCCCGGCACTGGATCGGCCTGGTGACACCGCTACCCGTCGGCGTCGCCAAACCGCTCGTCAACAGCCTGCGCAACGAGGTGACGGTGGCCGACAACAAAGTCGCCGAGAAGCTGTCGCGCCCGCTCATCCCGTTTCGGGAGGCGGTGCGGGCGGCGCTGCAGGTTTCGATCGACTTCGATGTGGCCACGCGCTGGTCCGATGCCGCCGTCGCCCCGGCCCAGGCACAACCCAACGACCCGGAATGGGCCGGCGGAACCCTCAACGTCGATGCCCAGCGAGTTTCGTCGAGTGCTCCACCCGAAGACGTTTACTGGGCGTTCGCTCGCATCGGCGGCGACGTCGGCTACTACACCTTCAACTGGGCATGGAAACTCCGCGGCATGCTCGACAAGGCGGTCGGTGGCGTCGGGCTGCGCCGCGGGCGGCGCCATCCCGAGGAGCTGCGTCCCGGCGAGGCACTGGATTTCTGGCGGGTGGCCGCAGTCGAACCTGGACGCCGTCTGCAACTGTGGGCCGAGATGAAGCTGCCCGGCAAAGCCTGGCTCGAATTCGAGGCGAGGCCGGCCGACGGAGGATCGGAACTCCTCCAGACCGCCTACTTCGTGCCGCGCGGCCTGTTTGGCAGGCTGTACTGGCTCGTTCTCGTTCCGTTTCACGTGCTGATCTTCAAGCGGATGGCCGGGCGCATCGTCGCCACCGCGGAGCAGCGCTAGCGCTGGTGAGCCCGCGCAGCGGCGCGGCCGCCCGGGCCGTGTCACCCAAATATCGATCGTCTTCGTCGGTATGGGTAGAAGCACCGGAAGTTCTGGTGCACTCGAAGGAGGACGAGCCATGCGCCGTCGCATTCTCGCTGGAGCCGCGCTGGCCGCGGCCCTAGTCGTAACTTCAGCCGCGCCGGCACTTGCCGGCCACGACCACTACATAGTCACGCCCAACGGTCGGTGTCACCAGGTTGCCGCCGGGCAGACGTCGATCACCGACAAGACCCACGGCGGTTACCACAAGTTCCACGTGCACGTCCACACCGGCGCCGCGGCCCCGGACAACCGCACTCTGGGACACGGCCGCGCCGCCGTCGAGGTGTACAAAGGTGCCGACGCACCGAGCATCTGCTTCCCGTAGAGACGAGCGGATTCAGGTGGGCGGTACGAGCCGCCCACCTCACCGCCCGCATTCTCAACAATCGGCATCGCTCCGGCTCTTCTAGCTGACGGGGGACCTGTCGGCGGAGGGCACCGCATAGACGACGACGTTGCTGTCATAGCTGCCGACGCTTCGGTTGAAGCCTCCGCCGCATGTGATCAGGGTGAGGATCGGGGGCCCGTCGCGACTGAATATCGCCTCCGTGGGGAGGTCCGCCTTGTCGTAGATAGTGCGTGCCACGGCGCGATAGGCCTCGGTGGTGCCGTCGCTGAAGGCGACGTGGATGACGTCTCCCGGCTCGAGAGATCTCAGGTTGAAGAACACACCGGGCCCTTGCCGGGCGAGATCGACATGAGCTGCCAAAACGGCCGATCCGGGTTCCCCCGGAGCCGGCCCGTGCTCGTACCAGCCGACATCCGTGACGTTGCGCGGTACTTCCATGTCGCCATCGGGCTCCACGCCGACCTGGATGATCGGTGCCTCGACCGCGATGGCGGGGATCCGCAAGGCCACCGGCTCCCGATCGTCTCCCGCTGCCTGATCCGCGACGGTGAACCTTGGGAGCGGCGTCGCCTCCGGTGCGCCGGAAGACGGCCGGTCCGGCGGTTCGCTCGACGTGATCGGCGATGGAGGGGCCGGCGCCGGCACCGTAGTGCTTGGTGTGAGCAACTCCTCGACAGCGGCTGCATCTCCCGATTCAACCGACGGGCGGCCGGCCAACCACCAGCCGACCGACGCCACGAGGATGAGGAAGCCAACCGCGACCAGAGCCAAGCCACTCTTCATTGTTCTCCATCCTTCCACAAACAGAGGTGGGAGAGGGCCGCCGGTCGGCCCCCTCCCACCTCGAGCTGTCAGTTCTGAGGATCAGCCGCGCTGGCGGGCGAGCTTGGCGCCACCGGCGGCGATCGTCATCGCGGCTGCGGCCACGAGGGCGAACAGCCACAGCGGGATTCCGGTTCCCAGGTCACCACCGGTGCCGGAGGGCACCCCGGCGGGCGGGGTGTGGAGCCCACCGATGCTCTGGACGGCGAGCTGGAAACTGCCTCCGGTCAGGTCGCCGATCGCATAGACGATGACATTGGTACCCTCGGGGATCGTCAAGGCGGGCACCTCGGTGACCACCGTCGAGGCATCGCCGGCAGCCGTGACCTTCACGTTGTAGTCGCCGGCCGGCACATCGGCCACACCCTCAGCGCCGTTCGGCACGTCGGAGAACAGCGCCCCGTCGTTCGCCAGGATATCGACGTTGGGAGCAGCCGCGGTGTGGCGGACGGTCACGCGGCCTTCACCGGTCGCGATGGTGGAGATGTCGTTCACCCACACGCTGATCTTGGGAGCACCGGCACCGTCGAGGTTGGCCTCGATCGTGGCGTTGGCCCCGGCCGGCAGCGTCACCATCTGCGACAGCACCGGGTCGGATGCCGGATCGGCGTTCGCCGCCCGGATGGCGATGTCGTAATCGGCCGCCGGGAGCGTCAGGGGATCGGTCACGGTGCCGTATTCGAAGTCCTCGAGGGTGAGGGCATCGTTCACGTACACGTCTACGGTCAGGTCGGGCACTCCGTGCACGACGGTTACGGTTCCATCGCTCGACTGGGCGAAGGCCGTTGCCGGCGCCGCCATGAGCATGAGAGCGACGAGAGTCAACATTGCTTTGCGCATGGTCTCGTTCCTTTCGGGTTTCGTTGAGACTTCCCCCGGTCTACGGCGCACCGCGTTCGCCGGATGGCGTTTTAGTGATAAATGCTTGGAAACGGGTTATGGTGGATGTCATGGCGACAACCATGACCCTGCAGGAGGCGGCCGATCAGCTCGGCACCCACTACATGACCGTGTATCGATACGTACGACTCGGCCGGCTCCCCGCCCGCAAGGTGGCCGGCGTCTGGGAGGTGGATGCCGCCGACGTCGCCGCGCTCCAAAACGGTCCGGAGCGACCTGCCCGCTCCCGTTCCGTCGATTGGAGCGAACGCCTCGAGGGACGACTGGTCGCAGGCGACGAAGCCGGCGCGTGGGGCGTCGTGGAAGCGGCGCTCGCGTCGGGGACCGCGCCGGGCGAGATCCACACCGATCTCATCGCGCCCGCTCTGGCGTCCCTCGGCGCCAAATGGCACGACGGCGCCGTCACGGTGGCACAGGAACACCTGGCTACATCCGTGGCCCTCCGGCTGATTGGGAGAATGGGCCCCAGGTTTGCCCGCCGGGGCCGCAACAAAGGGCTGGTGGTGGTCACGACCGCGGAAGGCGAGAGGCACGCCATTCCGTCGCTGATGGTCTCAGACTTGCTGCGCGGGGCCGGCTTCCAGGTGATCGACTTGGGGGCCGACGTGCCCGCGGACGCTGTGGCCGAGACCATCGCCGGTCTGGATGGCCTCGTTGCCGTCTGCATCAGCAGCACCCGCCGCGGAGCCGATCGGGCGGTACGTCGCTCCGTGAAAGCCATCCGCGAGGCCGCTCCGGACGTCCCGATATTCGTCGGCGGGGCGGCCATCGGCGACGCCGCTCACGCCGCCGCCCTCGGTGCCGACGGTTGGGCCCAAGACGGGCCGGGGGCAGTGGACCTCGTCCTGGGCGTCTTGGCCTAGCAGCCCACCCGCTGCGTTTCATCCGCTCTCGACGCTCCCAAACCCCGCGGCTCGGACCGCGTCGCCGACATCAGATCCGCCGCGCCGCAATCCGGATTCCGGGCTTCGCCACTTGACATTGACTCTATTTAGCACTAAAACTGACCCCGGTGCAGAAATAATTAGTGCTAAAGCCCGCAGAAAGGGGCCGCCACATGGAGACAATGAGCCGCCAGGCCGACATTGCGCTGGTAGCGCAGCTCGCCGCCGGGCATGAGGGGGCGCTCGCCGAGGTCTATCGGCGTCACGGGGGGCCGGTGCTCGGCCTCGCCAAGCGTCTGCTGCGCGATCCGGACCTCGCCGAGGAGATCGTCCAAGAAGTGATGCTGCGACTGTGGAACAACCCGGAGAAGTACGACGGCTCCCGCGGGTCGCTGCGCTCATATCTGCTCGCCCACACCCACGGGCGCAGCGTCGACCTCATCCGCTCCGAGTCGTCACGCCGTATGAGAGAGGAACGGGACGCCCAGCTCGCCGTAGCAGCGGGTTTGAGTCTCGAGGAAGAAGTGTGGGAGATGGCACTGGCCGACCACATCCGAAGCGCCCTGAGCGAGCTGGATGAGGCAGTGCGCAAGGCCATTGAGCTCGCCTACTTCGGCGGTTACACATATCGCGAGGTAGCCAAGCTCCTCGACACACCGGAAGGAACGATCAAGAGCCGAATCCGCTCGGGCCTGCAGCGCCTCAACGGTCTGCTGGCCAACTCGGGGCTGGCTCCCGTCGGCTGAGCAGGGCAACTGACAAGAACGAAGCCAAACGACAAAGCAATGCGAACCGAAGTGGACCACAACGAAATCCAAGAGCTCCTCGGCGCCTACGCCCTGCACGCGGTTGAGGGTGACGAGGCCGCCGCCATCGAAGCCCACATTGCCTGGTGCCCAGAATGCCGCGACGAGCTCGCGCAACACCTCGAAGTCGCTTCGATGCTCTCGGCCACCGAGCGATTCGCCCCTACCGAGCTGTGGGATACGATCGTTCGCCAGATCCCCACCACCCCCGGCGAGGAGACTTTCCCCAACCCCCGTGACGACACGCCGGCGCCGAGCGGCAGAGCCGACGCTGCGGTCGTCCCCCTGCGACGCAGGTGGCTGCGACCGCTGGCTGCCGCCGCCGCCATCGTCGTCATCGCAGGAACGGCTGCCGTGCAATCCGTCCGGCTCAACGCCGTCACCGCTGATCTGGCCGCCGAACAGGCATTGGTGGCTGCACTCCGCAACGAACTCGAAAAGCCCCCGCTCGACCTCGCCGTGGCCCAAGCCCTCGCCGGATCTGAGAACAGGCAGCTCATGCTGGGCTCGCAGGTGAGCGGGTCGAACGCCGTGATCGTCCTCATGCCGGACGGCACCGGCTACTTGGCCGAGCACACTCTGCGACCGCTGCCGGCGGACCGCACCTACCAACTGTGGGCCATCATCGACGGCAAGATCATCTCCGCCGGCATCCTCGGCCCCGATCCCGGGATAGTCCCCTTCCGCATCGATCCCGAAGGCTTCTCCGGATTCGCCATCACGGAAGAAGTGGTCGGTGGCGTCGAATCGTCGCAGAACGACCCGGTAATCGCCTGGCTAGAAGCGTGAAACCATTCGTGCTATCACCTAGCCCGTGACGAGACGCCCCACAGTGCTGCGCCGGCTCCGGTCGATATCAATCGTCGGTGCCACCTTCGTCGGGGCGACTGCGGCCCTCCCGCTCCTCCTGCTCGCTGCGGCACTGTACGATCTCGCCGCCCTCACTAGGGGACGGCGCCACCTCATGGCGGTTCGCCTCACCTTGATCGGTTGGGTCTACCTCGGGACCGAGATCCTCGGTGTGATCGCACTGGGCGCAGTCTGGCTGGCGTCCGCCGGAGGGCGAATCCGTGCACTGTTCATCGGAGGCACCTACGCCATCCAGCGCTGGTGGGCCGGCGCGGTGTTCACAACGGTCCGCACCATGTTCGACCTCCGCATCGATGTCGAGGGCGCCGAGGAGCTGACACCGGGGCCGATCATGGTCTTCATGCGGCACGCCAGCATCGTCGACAACCTGCTGCCGAACGTGCTCATCACCGCCCCACACGGCATCAATCTGCGCTACGTGCTCAAGCGGGAGCTGCTGTCCGATCCGGCACTCGACATCGCCGGGAGCCGGCTGCCCAACTACTTCGTCGACCGCCGCTCCACGGATTCGGAAGGCGAAGTGGCGGCAATCCGCCGCCTGGGCACCGGGCTGGGTTCCGCCGAAGGGTTACTGATCTACCCGGAGGGAACCCGCTCCACCCCGGAGCGCCGTACGCGGGCGCTGGCGCGGCTCCGCGCCTCGAACCCGAGTCTGCACGCCCGCGCCGCCACGATGCGGGCCGTCATGCCGCCGCGGCTCGGCGGCCCGTTGGCGCTGCTCGAGGTCGAGCCGCCGGCCGACGTCGTCATCGCGGCCCATGCCGGCTTGGACGGCTTCAGCCACATTCACGACATCCTCAGCGGTGGTCTAGTGGGGAGCATTATTCGTGTCCGCTTCCAACGGTTCCCCCACAGCGACATCCCGGCCGATCCGGCGGGCCGAGCCGAGTGGCTCTACGACCGCTGGGCCGAAATCGACGAGTGGGTCACGCGCTCGTGAGCAGCACCGGCCTGGTGTGGTTTCGGCGCGACCTGCGGCTTGGAGACAACCCGGCATGGAATGGCGCCACGTCGCGCCATGACCAGGTCGTCGCCTTGTTTGTGGTCGATCCGGCGCTGTTTCGCCCCGCCACCCCCCGCAGCGATCATCTCCTCCACCAACTGCGCGCTCTCGACGACGATCTGGCCCGGCGCGGCGGGCGACTGTTGGTGCGGACGGGCAACCCGGCCGCGGTCGTCGCAACGGAAGCTCGCCGGGCCGC
>JBFISZ010000072.1:0-13084 GCA_041608315.1 Acidimicrobiia bacterium
CGGCACGCTGATCGGCGGCCCTGTGCTCGGCATCATCATCTCCGGCTTCGGATACGCGACGATGTTCACGGTCGCCGCGGTCGCCATCGTCACCGCCTCGTTCGTCTTCGCCGGCTGGGACCGGCGCATGCTGCAGGCCCGCGCCGCGATCGACGCGACTGCGGCGAGTTGATCGCAGGCAGCCGTCGATCCCCGCGGTCATGGACGCGGCCCAAACGACGCCGGCGAGCTACAGGCCGAGGCGTCCTTCGAGACGGTTCATCGACTCCACCGGATTGGTGATGGAGAACACGCAGGAACTCATTCCGGTCGCCTCGGCGCCCCGGCAGTTCACCGGGAGGTCATCGACGAACATGCATTCCGCAGGGGGCACTCCGAGCGCTCGCGCCGCGGAGAGGTATGCCTCTGGATGCGGCTTGGGATGGTCCAGGGTCGTCACGTCGATCATCTCCTCGAACCAAGAGGCATGCTCCCATGAGTCCCACCAATTGGCGCCCCGCCAGCGCGAAGCGTCGTTGGTGAGAACGGCCTGGCGGTGGCCGGCATCGTGGATCTTGCCGATCGTCTCCCAGGTGCGGGGCCGTTCCTGGTTGTGCCACAGCAGGTCGCCGTACGGATCGAAATCGATGCCCAACTCTGCCAATCGGGCTACCACGATCACCACGTAACTACGCTCGTTGATCTCTCCTCCAAGCAAGCGTTCATAATCGGGATCGGGTAGGGCGCCCGTCGGGCCGAGCGGGACCCGGTGAACCGGCCACCCGAGGTCGCTGCCGACGTCGAGGATGAGCTCGGTGAAGTAGCGATACATCACGCCACCCATGTCCCACACGACGTGGGGGAGCGCAGTCACTCGGTGCCGCTTCGGGAGCCGCTGGAGTCTGAGGACTGATTCACGTGGCGACACTACGCCGGTTTCTCACAGGATGTGAATCGTGATCGAGCCGGTGTTTCTTTCGCGATAATTGGGGGGCCACCGCACAGAAGTGAGGACGACATGACCGACCAGGCTCTTCCCGAGACTCCCGAGGAGTACGGCGACTACTTCACAGAGAGGATCGACCGCCTCAATCAGCGAATCGAAGACTTCCAGATCGAAGTAGATCTCAGCAGCCCCGACGTAGCCGAGCGGTTCCGTGAGGTCGTGATCGACCTCAGGGCGGACCAGGAACGGATCGGTGAGTTTGCCCGCAACGTGCGCGAGTCGGCCACATCCACTTTTCACGAGGTGCGCGACGCCGCCGAGCGGTCATATGAGCGCCTCGAGGGTGAAGTCGCTACGGCATGGGCCGACCTGCGGGCCGACAAGGCGATGGAGCCGCAGGAGTACCGGGCAGCCGTCCACGAGCAGGCCGAGTCGTGGCGCACCCACCTCGACCGCTTGAAACTGCACGCCAAACTCGGCCAAATGGAAGCCCGCGACGCCGCGGCGGGCCTCGACGACGCTTATCAGCGCGCCAGGCCCGAACTGGAGCGGGCCGGTGAGGCCGCCGGCGATGCCCTCGAGGCGCTCAAGGAACCGGCTCGCGAGTTGATGGCACACCTCCGCCGGGCGGCCAAGGACTTCTCCCGACATCTCGACTAGGAGCGCCCGGCAAGGCGGTCGCCCGCTCAAACGGGCTCGTCATGTGGTGGGCCGAGCCATCCGAAGTGCTCGAGGCCCTCGCGGATTCCTGCGGCGAAAGCGGCGCGGGCGTGGTAGACGCCCGGCGCGTGGTGTTCTCGCAGCTCGCGGGCAGCGTTGCCGACCACGATGGAGCGGAACCCCAGCTCGGGGCGCATCATGTCGAGGTCGTTGCCCGTGTCGCCTGCGGTGACCACGTCGCCGGGGGCGACGCCTACCAGGGCGGCCAGGTAGCTCGTCGCCTCACCCTTGCCGGCACGAACCGGCAGGAAATCGAGGAATCTGTCCGCCGAGTACACGACCTTGGCGGCGACTCCTTCTGCGTCCAACCGGCTCTCGAGCTGCGCCAGTGCGGCGCCGGAAAGCTCATCGAGGAAGTAGCTCAGCTTGAAGGGCGACTGCCACTCCAGCGGCTGTTTCTCCGCGCCGGGAACGGCTGCCATGATGCGTTCGATCCCGCCGGGATCCCAGTCCTCCGAGATGATGGGAGACCAGCCGCCGACGGCCACGTAACGCGCACCGTCGTGGAGCCAGATCTCCGTCCCCAGCATCGTCACACAGGCGGCGGCGCGTCTGTCGACAGGCACGGTCCTATAGAAGCTCTGAATCGACTCGAGGTGGCGCCCCGTGGCAAATGCCACGAAGATGCCCGCCGTTTCGAGATCTCGCCACAGTGACATCATGGCCGTCTCGTCGCCGATGAACGTGCCATCGAGATCGCTCACGAGCATTCGAGTTGAGCCCATAGCTCTCCCCCTCTTGTCAGATTGCGACACTACAGGCGGCTGGCGCCGGTGACGATTATTGGTCCATGGTTGGGTCCTTGGATATGAGCGCTCCTCGCGGCATGCTTGTCGAGCCCTGCGGAGGCCCAACATGACTTCATCTTCGATCGAACACAATGCGCCGCGACACGTTCTGGCGCTCGACGCTCTGGTCTTTGGGCAAGGTGATCCCGCGCGCTGGCGCCGCCTGCGGGATCGCCTCGAGGCGATCCGCAGCGCAACCGTCCTGGTGTATGTCGGGGCCGCCGATCTACCCGGCCTCCCGGCTCCCGACTACGCCATCGACTCGGTGGGGACCTCGATCACCCGGCTTCCGGCAGGTGATACCGTCGATGAGTGGCCCGAACCCGGCGGCGCCACCGGGATAGCAGAGGCGCTCGGGCACCTCGCCAGCGGTCTCCTGATCCCGTGGTCGGAGGTGTACTGCGTCGTCGGAACCCACCTGGCGCTGGACGATCGGATCGAAAGGGTCGTGGTCATCGACGGGGGAGCAGCTGCCCCGGACCAGGCCGTGCGCGCCCTGTCTGCAGAGGAGGACGCCATCATCGCGGCCCTCGAGGAGGCCCAGTTGTTTGGGCGCGCCGTCGGGACCGCCCCCGACATCTGCGAGGTGGCCTTCGAGGCGGCGCGTGACACCTTGCAGCGCAATCTGACCCCGATCGGTTTCACCGCAGCCTCTCTGGGCGACAATCCGCTGAGCAGCTACGACGCCAACTATGCCGCGGTGTGGGCCCGCGACGGCGTGATAACGGGGCTGTGGACTCTGTGCCTCGAGGATCCAAAGCTGATCGCAGCTTTCCGCAACACCATCAGGGTGCTGTGCCGGCATCAGAGCCCGACCGGCCAGATCCCCTCGAACGTCCGCCTCGCCGACGAGACCCCCGACTACTCCGGAATCGGGGGAATTGGCAGTATCGATTCCGTCATGTGGTTTGTGATCGGCGCGGTGCGCCTTGCCTTCCATACCGCAGACCGCGCTTTTGCCGAAGAGATAGTGGAACCGGTGGCGCGAGCCATGCAGTGGCTGGCCGCTCACGACGCCAACAACGACTCACTGCTCGAGATACCCGAGTCGTCCGACTGGATGGATATCTTCCCCAGGTCATACAACGTGCTCTACGACGAAGTGCTCTGGTGGCAGGCATGCCTGGACACGGCGGCGCTCTACGACGGTCTGGGACGCGACGGGACCGCGTGGCGCGATCATGCCGCGTCAATTCGGACGGCCATCCTCGATCAGTTCTGGCCGACGGGTGACCAGCTCATGGAGATCGCCGGATCGGCTTCAGGCCGCTTCTCTCCCGGTGAGGCCTATTACCTGCTCAGCCAGATCACGCCGTTTGACTATGGGTGGCGGTGTGACGTGTATGCCAACCTCCTGGCCGCCCTAGGTGGGCTCCTCGACCAGCGGAAGCTCGACCGGCTGTTCACCTTCTTGTGGGGTGTCGGGGTCAATAGCCCGTATCCGGTGACGTGCCTGTACCCGCCCATCGTCTCGGGGGCAGAGGACTGGAAGGACTACTTCCTGGTCAACTTCCTCAACATCCCTCACCACTACCACAATGGAGGTCTGTGGCCGTTCATCGGGGGGCTCTGGGTTCGCTACCTGGTCGCCGTGGGACGTGTCGAGCTGGCCCATCGCGAGCTGGCGAGCCTGGCGGAGGCGTGCCAGCAGGGCATCTCGGGCGAGTGGGAGTTCAACGAATGGCTCCACGGTACGACCGGTCGGCCCATGGGCAAGGCCCATCAAGCCTGGAGCGCGGCCTCCTTCGTCCACGCCTACATGGTGCTCCATCGCGATGCGGACCCAAAGGTGTTTCCGGCTCTCGACCCCGACGGGTTGGGTCGCTGAGCCGCCGATCAGGCAGAGATGTCGATGCCGGATCGATCGTGTGAGCTCTTGGCCCGATCGAACGCGACCAGCGTCTTGCGGGCGATGCCTCGCCAGCCGAACATCCGCCGGGCAAATCGGGCGCCGTCGATCGACAGTCGCTCCCGGAGCCGCGGGTAGCGGAGCGGCATTGACAGCATCACGGCATACTCGCGGGGCCGTTTCGGGTCGGCAAAGAGGGCATGGGAGCCAAAGTCGAAGACCTCCTCCAGTCCGCCGTGAACCGTGACGACGCAAGGGGTGCCGCATGCCATTGCCTCCACGGCCGTCATCCCAAATGGCTCATAGCGCGACGGCAATGAGAACACCGGAGCCGCCCGGTAGTAGCTCGACAGGTCCTCGTCGGCGACATACCCGAGCCAGTTGACGTTGTCGGCAACGCCCAGCTCGCCGGCGAGCGCCTGCCACTTCTTGACCTTCTGGCGATCGGAGGCCGAGTTGGCTCCGACCGCAAGTTGCAGACCGGCCTCGGGCACCATCTGGCGCAGTTCGGGGAGGGCGCGGATGAGCAGGTCGTAGCCTTTGTTGGCTGCGGCCCGACCCACGGTGTAGACGTCGTTCTTGCGAAACTTGAGCCGGCGCCGCAGCGCCTGCGTCTCTTTGCGCGTGATCGGGGTGAAACGCCCCTCGTCGATCCCCGGCGGAATCAAGGAGATGAGATGCTCGGGCACGTCGTAGGCCTCTCGCAGAATCTCGGCCTGCTGGTTTGTTGTAGCGACAACCCGGTCGCAGCGCCGGTACGTCAGGAACTCCTTGCGGATACGTTCCTCGAAGCGGTAGTCCGACTCGATCTCTTGAGGATCGCCGGACATCCCCTCGCGCTTCCACGATCCGAGCGAGTGCGGAGTGTGGATGTGGGCGATATCCAGCTCCTCAGCGATGCGTTGCGCGGCGTATCCGGCGTCCCAATAGTGCGAGTTGATGTAGTCGTAGTTGATCTGGCGTTCCGCCAGCGTGTTCGAGAAGCCCTTGATGAAGTCGTCGAGATGATCATGCATGTCTTCCTTGCGAATGAAGTCTTGACCCCCGAATGGGATGCGCCACACGCGCAGGTTCGGGCCCATCTCGTCTTCTTCCGGCTGGTTCTCGAATCGGCGGGTCACCACGTCGACAGTCAGTCCCAGGTCGCCGAGGTGTTTGGCCAGCTCGAGGACGAACACAACCTGGCCGCCCGTGTCGGGGAGCCCGAGTTCAGGTTCGGCGGCCACGTAGCCGTGAAGCGACAACATCAACACCCTTGGCGATCCGTGCATCGAGCTCGTCATGACCAGGCGCCCCTTCGAAGTCGTGGCGGGTGCGGCGACGCACCATAGCCGACAGCGGGTGCGGATTGGGCCCTTGCAGCAAGCGGGCGAGTGTCAAACCCGTGCCGACCTTACAGGCGGCCACCATAGCGGGGAACTCGGGCATCGCAACCAAAGGGGAGCCGGGCTCGCCGGCCCGGCTCTCCTCACGGAACTCTCGTCGCGGGGCGTCACGGCCGGTACTGGCCGACCACCTGAAGAACGGTGCCGTCGGCATCGAGAGTCAGCCAGTAGCCGAACCCGACTTCGCCGGCGCCGAAGTAGCCGAAGTGTGGTTCAGCGCAGACAGGGCCGTCCGGTTGATCGCAGGCTCCGGCATTCCACGGTGAGCCATCGGGCTGGAACATTGCAAGCCACTCGGCCGGTGTCACCGCCGTCACCTCGACCGAGCCGAACGCAGGGGTCGGGAGCATCACCGTGAAATCGCTCGCCACCGGCAGCGCACGCAGCTGTGGGTTCTGGTTGCGGATGTAGTAGTCGTTGGGCAACGACTCGCCCGCCGCGATCTCGCCATCCTCGACAGCGGCCCGATTGGCTTCCTCGCCGGTGAGCCACTGGGCGTAGTCGGCAGCGATCTCGTCGGCTGCGACGCGCGTCAAGAAGGCGAACTCGACCGTGCCCCCGGGGACGTAGGTGACCTCGAATACGGTGTTGGTCACACCGTCGCCGAGGACAATCTCGTTGCGCCCGGGTGTGAGAACCACGTTCGCCTCGAAGAAGTCGTCGGTGACCGGTACGGTCGCCCCGTTGACGCTGATTTCGGTGGCGCCTTCCGCCCGTCCGGTGATCATCAGCGGCGAGGCCACGACGGTTGACCCGTCGAGCGGTGCGCCGCCCGGCAGCTCCGCGAAGACTGCGGTAGGTGAGCCGGTGGCGCCTTCGGCGGCTTCGATCACGACCGGGACCCGGACCACGTTGATCGGTCGGCCGTCCTCGGCTGAGCTCTCGAAGACGACCACGTAGCCGTCAGTACGCTCCGCCAGGCCGTAGTCGAAGGCGAACTCGTAGTCTCCCCAGCACCCCGTACCGCAAGTTGCCGTCGTGAACCCGCTCGCAATCACGCTGCCGCCACGCGTTTCCAGCCGATACTGCAGATTGGCCTCGAAGGTGTTCGAGATGCCCGCGATCGTGACCGGCGATGACACGACGGCGCCGGGCAACGGCGATTCCACGAGTATCAGCGGGAGGATTCCCGTGTAGTCGTCGCGAGTTTGCGGGCCGTCGAGGACGATCCCTTCCGCAGAGAACACGGCCACAGGCTCGCCCTCGATCTGGAACTCGACCTCGTCGATCTCGGCGAACTGGGTTGCCGTGTAGACCAGCTGGGCGAGTCGCCCAATCATCGAGAAACTCCCGCCGCCGGCCTCGAAATCGGCGCTGAGGTCGAGCGTGGCCCGACCCGGTCCCTGTGCTCGGGTGTTGTCGACCGTGTAGCCGAGTAGCTCGGTGCCTGCAGGGATGCTCGTGGAGATCCCGGGTACCAACGCTGCATCGCTGTCGCCGGGACCCGACAAGAGCTCGACGATGGCGGCCGCCATCGCATTGAACGCGCTTTGCGGCGGGCTGTCGGTGGAGACCACCTCAACCTCGCGGTGAACGGCAACCAGGAGGGGACCCGACACGTTGGAGTCCTCGACGTAGTCGGCCAGGAAGTACAGCGTCACGTCGGTCGCAACGGGTGGGGTCGGTATCAGAGTCGTCGTCGGCGGCACGGTCGTCGTCGGGTTGGCCGGCGGGGTGTCACCGCGATTGAGCAGCACGACGGGGAGCGCGATGAGCAGCGCTAGACCGAATGCTGCGGCGGCGACGGTGAGGCCGCTCCAAGTCCGCGTTCGCGGTGGAATGCCCTGGACTTCAGGGGTCTTTTGTGGTTTGAGAGTTGTCACTGGTGTCTCCGGGAATGGGGGCGCCTTGGGCGCCATGTTCATGAGTTTGAAGGTCATCTCACGTAGCCGTTGGTCGTGGTGATCAGTCATCGAGGAGCTCCTTGAGGCGTGAGCGAGCGCGAGCCAGGTGACGCTTCACCGACCCCTCGGAGATCCCGAGGCGGGCGGCGACTTGCGCCGGCGCCAGGTCTTCCCAATAGGTGAGAACGACTGTGGCGCGCTGCTGTACGCTCAACTTGTCGACTGCAGCCAGTACATCCAGGTCTGCCTCATTGAGACCCGTTTGCTCCGGCAGCGCAGCCCGCATCTCGCGCACGCGGCGCCGCAGTGTGCTTCGATGATGCGATCGCGCCTGATTGAGGACCGAGCGGTATAGATAGGCCCGGTGGTTGGTGACCGTGGGCCACGCCTTGCCACCGAATGCATGGAGACACGCATCGGTGACCACGTCAGGCGCATCGAACGGGCCAACGACACCCGTGGCGAACCTGACGAGATCGTCGGCGTATTTCCGGTAGATCTCCTCGTCGGTCATTTCGAGCATGTGACGTCACCGCGGCCCACTTTGGGTGACACGCTCGTCGCCGGCCTCGCCCTACCGCCGGCTTGCGCCGGGGCTCCGGAGGGGGTTCGGCTAGAGACGATTGAATATCGTTCCCAGCGCCAGCAGGAGACCTCCCGCCGCGGTGAGGCCAAAGGCGACGTCGTCTGCCACTTCTATCCCCAGCCATCCGGCGTAAAGAGCTATTCCGACGGCCATGGAGCCGGCCGCAATGATGAAGGTCTTGCGGGTTGGTGCACTCAGTCGCGGCATCCTCACCTCCGTTCGACGGTCAATCTAGCCGCGTGCGGCACGAGCGCTTCGGCGCCTAACTGGAGCGGACTCGGCCCTCGTGCCGGGCGCGCGCCTGTCGCGCCCGACGCCGCTCCCCGGCCCGGCGCAGCGCCTGGAGGTTCGACTCATCGACGCGCATGTAATCAGCCCGCCAGGCGTCGTCGCCCCAGGTGAAAGGTGCCTGGACGGTCGTACGGGGGCATGTAACGGATTCGAAGAGGTCGATGGCCAGCGCAGTGATCGCCTGTTGCATGGCGATGTCGTACGGCTTTCCCATCGGGTTCCCCAACGGGAAGTCGGTGAAGAGGAATCTGGGAACCCCGGCCTGCTCAACGATGTCGCGAGCCGAGCCGCAGACGACCGTGGCGATGCCGTTGGCCTCGAGATGGCGGGCGGCCAGACTCACGGTCTGGTGACAGACCGGTCACAGCGGGACCAGCAGCGCCACGTCGACGCCGTCGTGACGCAAGTACTCGAGGATTTGCGGGGCGTCGACCTCGCGGGTGGTTCGCTGGCTGTACTCGGTCGGTATGCCGTAGAAGCGCGGCGAGATGCTGCCGAGCCGGCCGGCGGCGACGAGTTCTTGGAGACGGTGGATCGGGAAGAAGGAGTCGAGGTCGTTCGTATGAGTCGCCTTCTTGTCCCACGAGCGGTTCATCGTGTAGAGGCGTTGCGGCGTCGGGTCGAGCGGCGCCGCGTAAGCAGATTCGACCGGGAGGGTCGCCACGTCGACGTCGTCCGCCACGTCGAGGCTGAGCGCGGTGGTGACGAGGCCGAGCCGGCTCTCGCCGAGCGGTTTGGCCGGCGGCGTGAACGGCGAGTCCGCGTTGTAGGCCCACCGGTAGGGGCGCTCATAGCCCTGTGCCTGGTAGAAGATGCGTGATTTGTCGATGTAGCTGACGAAGACCCGGTAGGCCGCATCGGCGGGGGTGGGCTCCTGCTGGCTCATGTCCTCCTCCGGCCGCTCAGCATACGCCGAACGGAATGCCGCGGTGCCCCGCCGGCGCTTCGTTACACCCAGATGGCCATAAGGCGCCCCCCGGCAAGCTCTGCGTCCGCCGGGATGGGTTGGGCCACGCCGCGCGCTATCCGATCGGCGCTCCAAGCGGCCGCCGCCGCATCGAGGACGTCATCGACGGGAACGACGCCGGCGGCTCCCAGGTCGTCGGGCAGCTCGATGCCGGCGGCACCGAGCAGGTTCCGCCGGCGGTTCACACCGGCCCACGTCTTCTTCGACGGCAGCGGTTCTCCCGCCAGGAGAGCGAACGTCACTTCAGGGTGGACTTCGAAGATGCGGTTGTCGTGGTGGACGAGGGCGTCGACCTCGAGGATCTTCTCGCGCAGGGCGTAGCTCTGCCGGCTCAAGCCGCGCCCGTAGCGTTCCTTGGAGAGGCGATTGGCCGCGGCGTATGGCTCGGTCGCGATCACATCTCGGGGCGGGGCGTCGAACACGCTCGATCGCCGCGCCCCGAGTCGAGCCCGGGCCGCAATGTCGGCCCTTCGGGAGCCGGTGTCCGGGAGCCCGATGGGAATGTCGATGGCGATCGCCTGGGTATCGCCGATGGCGCCCAGGGCGTCGGCGACGGTGGCATGGGTGGTGGCGGCGGCGAATGCCCCGTCGTCCAGCGTCACCGCGACCCAACCACGGCGCCAGCCGTCCAGTCCCAACACGCGGCGCGTCATGGCTCGAGACTAGAGGCGCGCCCGAGTTGTCTCGACCTGATCCTGCCCCACTCGCCGGGCACGGGTGGCAACGCGTCGTGGCACTGTGGTTTAGTAGCGGTCGCCGAAAGGTATTCGGCTCATGCGGAAGGGGAACGGTGCAATGACAGGGTTCAAATGGCGCAGTGCTTTGGTTGGCCTAACGGTGGGTGTGCTCCTTGCTGGGACGCTGCCAGTGGTCGCCGGCGTTGGCGATGCTGTGCTCCAGGGGCGCTCCAACACGGTCAACAAACGGACCATCATCCGGGGTAAGAGCGGCTCGGCGGCCACGCTGCGACTGATCAACGAGTCCCCGGCCGGGCCCGGACTGGCCATCAAGGTGACGCCCGGAACCCCGCCGATGCGGGTCAACAGCAAGGGGCACGTCGCCAACCTGAACGCCGACCTGCTCGACGGGCGCTCGGGGAGCGAATACGCCACCAGGAAAGCCCGCACCGGTGAGACAATGATCGGCGCCTTCGGTGCCGCCGGCAACGGCAATTTCCTGGTGCATGCGGCGACCTTCCCGACGCCGCTGCCGGTTGGCGTGCCCCAGTCGCGGATTCACTACGTCTTGGCCGGCGCCGGGTCGACGACGGACTGCCCCGGGATGTTCCGGGCCAGACCGGGCCATCTTTGCATCTATGCCAGCTGGGAGAACAACGCCACCTTCAGCGGCATCGGCCGCATCGACAGTCAGATCCTCGACTCGGGAGCCAGCCGCTACGGCTTCACGATCCTGTGGACCCGCACCGCAAACGGTGCCAACGTGCGGGGCAACTGGGCCTACAGAGTTCCCGCCGCCGCCGACATCGCGGCCGACGAGCAAGTCGTCGGCGAGGAGAAGGTCACGGATGTCGGGATCGTTGTGACTCCGTGAGGGCCCTCAGCCGCGGGGGGACGGCTGCGGACCGACCGGCCTTGTTGTGCTGTCGCGATGCGTTGGTGACACCTGTGGTTGTTGGCAAGCTCGGTTGGGGCAGTCCAGCCACCGCTGGTGCCTGCGGGGTAACGGCGGCGTTCCGTTCTTGCGTTCATCGCCTATATGGGCCGTCAGATCCGCATGAATCTCGGTGATCGTTGAATCTCTGGAACATCCGTACATCCCGGCCTATATGGCGGCGGATACGCAAGAACCGTGTAGGGCTGGCAACGACGCCCGAGTCCCACCGAGTGTCAACAACCTCCGTGGACAACACACCTAGACGGTCACGAGCTCGGGGGATTCTTCCGGGGCGTCGGCGACGAGCGGCTGCGACCCCGCTTTGGCACGAAGGCGGCGGTGCCGGATGACGATACCGGCCGATAGCGCGACACAGAGCGCGGAAGCCGCCACCAGGAAGAGGACGAGGTGGTTGCTGCCCAACAGGACCGAGCCTCCGGTTGCCAGCGGGGAGCGGCCTTTGGCGGGATCCATCGCCCAGGCGCCGAGGCGCAATAGGACGGTGAAGGTCACGGCGGATACGGCGAGGCGCACGGCGAGCGTCCGGACCATCGCCAGGTGTTCTTCGGCGAGGGCGACGGCGAGGCTACCGAAGAGGAGGAGGGCGGCCAGCCCGACTACGAAGACCGTTGTCAAAACCGAGCGGACCCGGTGGGCGGCGCCGGTGATGGCGGCCGTCTCCTCGGTGGTGAGGACGATCTGGGCCGCCTGATCGATGGTGCGGTTGACTTTGTCGAGGGGCACGTCCACGCCGTTGGCCGCCAACTCGTTCACGACGAGGGGCGCCAGCGGCTCCAGCGCGGGACGGACTTCTATCGCGGGTCTCCTGCCCGGCTCGGCAAGGGCCGCTCCCACCAACTCCTCAACCGCCTGGTCGATCGCCCGGTCGGCCTCCGGCGAGGCGGCGATGGCGGCGGTCGCTCGGCCAACACCCGGTTCGGTGGATTCGGCGGCTGCCGCCACCGCCTCGCCGAGCCAGTTGTTGATCCGCTCGACGACGACCTCCGTGTCGAGGGCGGCCCTACCGCCCGTTTCCAGGGTCGACTGGTCGGCCGTGACGGTGCGACCCCACAGTCCCAGGAGCAGCGTGCTGGTGGCCAGGCCAAAGGCCCAGAGCACGACTGCGAGGATGGACTTGCGGGCGCGTGGCCGGCGAGAGGTTGGAGGCGGGGTCATGGGCGGTTACCTGGTCGAAGGAGATGAGCGGCGGGATGATAGTGCGGCGCCGGGTTTAGGTGGTCGCGCCTCTCCCGCCGGCCGCCGCGCCTTTCGCCCTTCATGGCGCAGCCCACTCCGGCGCTTCGCCAACACGTGTGGCGGCGGGCCGGAACCCGCCGCCACAACACGTTCATCTCTCGTCAGGCGTCCCTCACGGGGCCGGGCACGGCGTCGCCAGGAAGTGTCCTCCCGGCGTGGCGAAGTCGGTGAATCGGCAGCCGTACTCCGGGTCGGCCACCGCCGCCGCATCGCCGACGACGTCGCCGGCCGGCTTGACCCCGTCCTCGGCCCAGGCAACCAGGTCGGCGAATGCCGTTTCGTACTCGGCCGTCGTGAACCCGCAGTGGCCCACGCCACGGATCGCCCGCTGGACGAGCAGGTCGGGGTCACCGTTGGCGGTGACGTCGTTGTGGTACTCGATCTGGTTGTGGAACGGCACGAACAGGTCACCGAGGTTGTGCATCGTCAGCACCGGGGTATGGAACTTGCCGGTGAGCTGGGGCACGTTCTTGATACCCTGCTTGATACGCGCCGCCCGGTCGGCAGCCACCCGGAAGATCTCATCATTGAGGGCTTGCTCGAAGGCGCTGAGGTTGGGGTCGAGATCGACCTGGTACACCACATCGGTGTTGTCGAGGGTGACACCGCGCCGGCCCGGGAGAGTTCCGTCGCCGGCACCCAGGTCGAACAGGAAGTTGCCCGGGATCCCAGAACCGAATTCGGGGAAGCTGTTCCAGAAGAACCACGCTTCGTCGAAGTTGGGTCGATCGCCGCCCGACCGCACCTCGGTCACTTGCTTGCGCGCCTCACCGTCGGCGTTGAGGATCACCGGCCAGCCGCCGGGGATGGCCTCGAGCGCCGCCTTGATGTCCAGCGCCGTCGTCACCGGGTATGCCG
>JBFISZ010000073.1:0-12966 GCA_041608315.1 Acidimicrobiia bacterium
GCCTCGCAGGGACCTTCTCCCCTCCGCTCCGGGGAGACACATCGCGGTGGACCGCCCCACTAGATACGGCGCCGTATCACACATTTCCGCGATAGCGCCGATCGGCACGGCTTGGGCGGCCGTGAATGGGGCGATCCGTCCAGAGCGGGTATCGGCACGCCCGGCCGGTTGGCTACGCCTGCCGCGGCACGTAATCTTCGTAATGATGCTCGGACTCGGTGATCGCCGCATTCCATTCGAGTAGCTCGCTGCACAACAGCCGCCCGTCGACGCGGTCGACGAACGTGAGCTTGAGCACCCCCTCAGCCTCGACCCAGTATCCCGGATCGCGCAGTTCCGCATCTGCCCACCAGCGGGCGAACGCCAGATTGCCCTTCACCGCCCACAGCTCGTAGCCGCCATCGAGGAAACGGCTCAGCTCCACCGTGACCCAATGCCAGTACTCGGCGATCTGCCGGCGGCCGCGCATCCGCTTCCCCTCCGGCCACGGCTTCTCGAACGGGGTCTCTACGTAGGCCGCGTCGTCGGTGAAGAGCAGCGCCGCCGCCTCAGCATCGGCGGCCCACCAGGCCGCGTAATAATCATCGAGCCAGCGGGTCACCTCGCCCTCGGTCACCGTCAACATCTCGCCCTCCCCCGGCTCACACCGTGAAGCTATCGCCCCAGTCGAGCGGCACGACCTCGATGCGGTCGGCAGCGAGGACCTGCTTGGCCATCCCGACGATGAAGCTGCGCCCCGCCTCGGTCAGATAGAAGTCGTGAATCGGGACCACCTGCTGTGGGGCCAGATGGCGGGCGAACTCGACAGAGCGGGTGGTCGAGCCCCACGGGATCAGCAAGGGCAGCGCCAGCACCGGCGCCGTCTTGGTCGGCTGATAACTGTCGCCGGGGTGGGTGAGAATGCCGTCGATCGTGTAGCTCCGGTTCGGCGGCCGGGCTCCCGTCGGGATCATCTCGTGGAGCACATCCTCCGATGACACCCCGGCCGGGTTGTCCACCGATGCGGCAATGTCGTGCTCCGCCAGGAGGTCAACCACGGCTTGGTTGGAGAACACTGCGACGTCGCTCCCCCGGTCGATCAGCCACTTCACGAACTCCGGTTTGACGTGGTCGGCGTGCTCGTGAGTGATCAGCACCCGCTGGACGTCGCCGATCGTGGACAGGTCGAACTCGGCGAAAGTGAAGAACCCCGGGTCGAAGAGGGTGGTGCCGGCGTCATTGGTGACGCTGAGGCAGGAGTTGGTCATGCGTCTGATCTTGCTCATGACCCAACGCTACCCCGGAGGAGCCGGGCGCTGCCAGGGTCGCGGAGCGATTGCATCCCCGGGGAGCGGCCCGTCCGGGTGCAGGGCGCTCTGGAAGCGGCGCATCCCGGCCAGCCAGCGGTCGATGTCCGTCGCCTTGCGGACCGCGTAGTCGGCGACCTCAGGATGCGGCAGCACCCAGAATCGTTCCTCGCCGATGGCCTCGAGGCACAGCCGGGCGACTTCCTCGGGCTCGACGACACCGTCACGTCCGGCAACGCTTGCGTCCAGGCCGTCCCATTCGGAGATGGCGGCGTCGGGGCTGTTCTCCAGGATATTGGTTCGGACCGCCTGCGGGCACAGCACCGAAACCCGAATCCCCTGGTGGTAGTGGGTTATGGCCAGCCACTCCGCCAGTGCCACGGCCGCGTGTTTGGTGACCGAGTACGCCAGCGAACCGATCTGGGTGAGCAATCCGGCGGCCGAAGCCGTGTTCAACAGGTAGCCGCCGCCGTTGGCGATCATCTGCGGGACCACCGCCCGGGCGGCATAAACGTGCGCCATCACGTGGACCTCCCACATTGCCTGGATGCGCTCGTTACCGTCCTCGAGGCCCCCGGCAGTCACGTACCCGGCATTGGAGGCGAACAGACCGATGGGGCCGTGGACGTCTTGGGTCGCGGCCACCAGCGCGCCGATCGCAGCTTCGCTACGAACGTCGATCCCGGCCGCCGTGCCCCCCACTGCCCTCGCAACGCGTCGCGCCTGGTCCTCGTCGATATCGGCAACAACCACGTGGGCAGTTCCGGCGTCCGCCACCGCCACCGCCAAGGCCTCTCCGATGCCGGATCCCCCACCGGTCACCACCGCCACTCGCTGCTCGAGATCCATGGAGATCAAGATAGCCATCGTCGGGGCACCGTTCCCCAAGACCGGCCGGCCTCCGGTCTTCTAGCCTGTGGCCGTGGAGACCTCCCCCGAATTACCGCCGCCGCTTCGCGGAAACGAGCCGGGCACGTTCACTCACCATTCGGTCGCAGTGCGCCTACCCGAGATCGGCCGCCGCGTGCTCGAAGAGAATGACCTCGACGCGGCTTCCGCCGCCGCGGTGGCGGCACTCGTCGACGAGATCGGCAGCGGGGTCATCACGCCCGTCGGCGGGCACGGTCCCGATGCAGCCGCCTGGGGGTCCCACGTCGAGCCCGAGCTCGGCAAGACATGGCTGGACGTTCCCTGGTTCTTCGCCGAGTACTACTTCTACCGGCGGGTCCTCGACGCAATCGGCTATTGGGATTCCGGCGCCGACCCCTACCGCGCTCAGAAGCAACTCGGCCTCGACGGCGCTATCGGTGCAGCCCGCCGGACGATATCCAGCGTCGACGCCGCGTACGCCCAGTGGGTGTCAACCGACGTCCTGCTGATCCAGCTCACCGATGCCGCCTTGTGGGGCAATCAGGTAGATCTGAGCCTGTGGCCGGCCACGAACGCCGAACCAGCCGCTCCGGAGCTCGACCCGCACCGACTTCTGATCGACGAACGAGCCGCCGCCATCCGGACGCTCGGCGAGCGGATCCCGCCGACCATCGACATCGTTCTCGACAACGCCGGGTCGGAACTCATCGCCGACCTGCTCGTGGCCGACATGCTGCTGCGCAGCGATCTTGCGAGCAAGGTGCGGCTCCATGCCAAGCAATACCCGGTGTTCGTGTCGGATGCGACGGCTCGCGATGTAGCGGCAACCACACAACGCATGGCCGCCGACTCGAACCCCCACCTTCGCAATGCCGGCGAGCGGCTGCGCGTCGAGTTCGACGTGGAGCGGCTGGCAGTGACGGCGCACCCCTATTGGGTATCCCCGCTTGGCTGGCGGCACCGCCCCGAAGACCTCGAATCCCTTCTCGAGGAGTCGGGCCTCGTCGTGGTGAAGGGCGACGCCAACTATCGGCGGCTCGTCGACGATAGGCATTGGGATTTCACCACTCCTTTCTCCGATGCCGTCGGCTCCACCCCGGCGCCGCTGCTGGTGCTGCGCACGCTGAAGTCGGAGGTTGCCGCCGGTCTCGACCCGGGCGCGATCCAGGCCGCGGCTGCCGCCGACCCGGAGTGGCTGCAGAATGGACGATGGGCGATTGCCGGCTTTCTGCCCGGACCGCAGTAGCGGGCCAGGCACGAACCGCAAGGGCAGACACGTCATCAGCGATCTGACAATCTCCCCGACGACACTCGTCGGCGTCCCATTCTCCGCCGGCGCGCTCGGCGTCTCGCCACGGAGGCTCGGTTCGATAGTCCAACCATTGCCTGAAGTCGCGACGAGTGATTACCGATACATCCTGATCCACTTACCCTTGTAGAAAAGATGACGACCAACCCTCCCCCCGATAGCCCAGAACCGTATCAATCCCCGGCACCAACGCCGTATCCGGCGCCACCCGAGCGCTCGCCGGATTCGTTCTACCCGGCACCGGAGTCGCTACCGGTGTCACCGTTCGATGTCGAGCCGGATCCGAACCGCGCCGCCATCATCGCCGGGGTGCTGACCGCAGTGGCGGTGCTGGCGGCTCTCGCTTTCTACATCTTCACCAACCAGCCCGAGCCGGTGGCGGCGCCGCCGATCACGACGGCGCGGCCCCCGATTACCACGTTGGCGCCGACCACGACGGCGGCGCCCGGTGGAGTGCTGCCGGGGTATACGGCCGAATTCGATTCCGCTCGCTGCGAGTTCGCTCTCTTGACCGACGTTGATTTCGAGTGCGGTTGGTTGACCGTGCCCGAGGATCGCCGGAACCCGGACAACGGCCGTGAGGTGCGGATCCATGTTGCTCTGTTCGAGAGCGTCAATCCCAATGCCCCCGACGACCCCATCCTGTTTCTCGACGGGGGTCCCGGTGGATCGACGCTCGGCCCCCTCCAGTTCACCTTCAGTCAGGCTTGGCAACCGCTGCTCGACGACCGCGACCTGATTCTGTTCGATCAGCGGGGGGTGGGGTTCTCGACACCATCGCTCGATTGTCCCGAGGAGCGGGAGTGGGCCTTCAGTGTTCTCGACGTCGAAATGACACCGGAGGAGGAGCGCTCCTCTGAGCTTCGGGCCATCGAGGAGTGCCGCGATCGGCTGACCGCGCAGGGAGTGGACCTCGCCCAGTACAACTCCCGAGAAAACGCCGCCGACGTCGCCGATCTCCGGATGGCGCTCGGCCTCGATGAGGTGAACCTGCTCGGCATCTCCTACGGCACCCGTCTGGCGGCGACCGTCATGCGGGACCATCCAGAAGGGATTCGCAGCGTCGTGCTCGACTCCACCTACTCGCCCGACGTGAACTTGATCTCGGAGGGCCCGGCTAACTTCGACAGGGCGCTGAAGCAGCTGTGGGAGGGCTGCCGCCTCGATGCCGACTGTGCCGATCACTACGGCGACCTCGAAGAGCGGCTCTTCACGCTGGTCGACGAGTTCGAGGCCGCGCCGACCCGGGCGTCGGTTCCCGATTTCCTCGCCGGCGGATCGTGGGACGTTCTGTTCGACGGCGAATGGGTTCTGGGCACTGTCTTCCAGGGCTTGTACTCCGATCAGGTGATCCCTCTGCTACCCCAACTCATCGAAGAGCTGGAATCCGGGGAGACGTCGACGCTGACGCTGCTCACCTCCAACACGCTCGCCAACGCCAACTACCTTTCCTTGGGTATGCACCTCTCGGTGCAGTGTCACGAGGAAGTCGCTTTCACCACGCCCGCCGATATCGAGGCAGGGCTCATCGGCTTCGACCACATCGCCGACTCATTCGACGGATCGTCCAACCTCGGCGACTTCATGATTGCGGCCTGTGATCTCTGGCCGGCGGGATCGGCGGGCGCCGTCGAGAACGAGCCGGTGACGTCCGACATCCCGACGCTGGTTCTCGCCGGCGAATACGATCCGATCACTCCCCCCGCTTGGGGCGCCTCGGCCGCCGCCTACCTCAGTAGCGCGTCGTTCGTCGAGTTCCCCGGGCTGGGGCACGGCACGAGCATCTCCGGCGACTGCCCGTTGAGCCTCGTGTTTGCGTTCTACAACGACCCGGCGGCGGCGGTCGACACGGGCTGTGTTGCCGATATGGCCGGGATCGACTTCAAGATCCCCGGTGAGCCTCCGCCGCCGCTGGCACTGATCCCCTTTACCGCTGAAGTCCTGGGCACCACGGTCAGCGGTGTCGTGCCCGAAGACTGGACCGAGTTGACTGCCGGAACGTACATTCGTGGTGAGTCTGCGGTCGATCAGACCGCCATCTTGCAGCAGGTCTTTCCTTTCGTGGGCCCCGACGACCTGGTGAACCTCTTCGCCGACCAGTTCAACATGTAACAGGGCCCGGACCGCACCAGCACCCGGGAGAGCCCGCTGGGCACGTGGCAGCTCTATCGGGGCGAGGCCGAAGGCTTCTCGATCGACATGGCCGCACTAGATCTCGGCCCGGAGACCTCGGTGATAATCGTCATCTCGGACGCGTCGGAGCGCGATCGGCTCCTCGGGGAGTTGCTGCTTCCGGCCATCGACGCCTTCCGAACCGGGTAAGGCACGAGTCCGTACCTGAGGGCCGTGAGGCGGATCGGTACCAGTGGTGGTTGGCCCCAATCGCCGCCACGCACGGACGCCGATCGACCACCGGCGCCACCCCCCGGATGTGCCTCCTCGAGCGCACGTAGCGGCCGGGGAGCCCCTCCCCCGAGACTGAGCCCGTGCTGCGGTAAAATGGATGGCTAATGGTTGAATCCGCCCGGCGTCCCCAAGCCGTCCCCTACGAGCCGCACGTTGGTGAGTCGCGGCCATACCTGCGCGACATCATCCTCGGCGTCAACGACGGCCTTGTATCCGTCTTCCTGCTCATCGCCGGCGTAGTCGGCGGCGGACTGAACCGGGAGCAGATCGTGTTGGCGGCAATAGCGGGCGGTATTGCCGGGGCAATCTCGATGGCCGCGGGCGAGTACTTGGCAACGCGCAGCCAGGAAGAGGTCTTTGAGCGCGAGATACAGCTCGAGCGCGAGCACATCGAGCACCACCGCAACTCCGAGGTCGATCAGCTGTATGCCATGTTCACCGAGATCGGAATCGCCGCGGACGACCTCGAGAACGTCGTCGGCGCGTTCAGTCGGGACGATGAGGTCCTGCTGAACTCGATGAAGGTCCTCGAGTTCGGTATCGTCGACACCGAACGGCGCTCCCCCTACACGGCCATGTTCTTATCCGGCCTCTTGTTCCTGGCCGGGGCGCTGCCGCCGACGCTCCCGTTCTTGTTTGGCATCGGCATTTCGGCCGGTTTGGCGATTTCCGCGGCGCTCACGGCGGCCGGCCTCTTCGTGGTGGGAGCGGTCAAGACGGTCGTCACCCGCACTCACCCCATCAGGTCCGGCTTGGAGAACCTCGTCATCGCCGGTATCGGTGGTTTCATCGCCTACTACATCGGCAGCTTCGTCGAGGGTGCCATCGGATAGGGCGCGTAGCCGGCCCCCACTAACCTCCGCCCATGACCGACCAGACGTTTTTTGCCACGCGGCGGGCCGATTTCATGGATCGGATCGGCGGCGAGATTGCGATCATTGCGGCGGCCGGTGAAACGGTCCGCAACGATGACGTTCATCACCCTTTTCGCCAGAACTCGGACTTCTGGTACCTGACCGGGTTCGCCGAGCCGGACGCCGTCGCCGTGCTCGATCCTTCGCATCCGGATGAGCCCTACGTGTTGTTCGTGCGCCCCCGCGACCGGGAAACCGAGATCTGGGACGGCTATCGGGCCGGAGTCGAGGGAGCGCAGGAGGACTACGGGGCGGACGCCGCCTATCCGATCGCCGACCTCGACAAAGTGCTGCGAGGCCGCCTCGGCGGGCGCCGGGCGATCTACACGCTCACGGCAAACCACCGGTTCGCCCAGCGTCTCACCCGGCTCATGTCGGCGCTGCGCGGCCTTGCAGTCCGGTTTGGCCGCCCCGTCCCGGATCGGTTGATCGACGCCGCGTCGATCCTCGCCGACATGCGCCTCTACAAGACCGCCGATGAGATCGACTTGCTGCGCCGCGCCGGCGCGATCAGCGCCGCGGGTCACGCCGAGGCTATGCGGTTCACCCGGCCGGGCCTGGCAGAATTCCAGGTGGCGGCGGCGATGGAGTACGTCTTTCGCATGAAGGGATCCCGTCGCGACGGCTACCCGCCGATCGTCGCAGGCGGTGCCAATGCCTGCATCCTGCACTACACCGAGAACGACTCCGTGCTCCAAGACGGTGATCTGCTGTTGATCGATGCGGGCGCCGAGTATGAGTACTTCTCCGCCGACATCACTCGCACGTTCCCGGTGAACGGCAGATTCTCACCAGAGCAGCGCACGCTCTACGAGCTCGTCCTCGCGGCGCAAATAGCCGCATTCGGCGTTGCAGTAGAAGGCTCGACGATGCGGGCCGTGCACGAGTCGTGCGTGGAGACCATCACCGCGGGGCTGGTCGAGCTCGGCCTCCTCCCGGGACCGGTGGAGCGCGCGCGCCGCATGAACCACTATCGGGAGTTCTTCATGCACGGGACCGGCCATTGGCTCGGCCACGATGTTCACGACTCCGGCCGGTACGGCATCGACGGCAAGCCGCGTCATCTGGAGGTCGGAATGTCTTTCACGATCGAGCCCGGGATCTATGTGGCGCCGGATCGACCCACCATCAAGCTGCCTCTCCTCGAGTACGAGCAGGAGGAGTGGACCGAGCGGCGGATGGTGCTGGGGACCGATGCGGCCAAGGAGTTGGAGGAGGCCGAGCGGGCCGCCGCGGGTTTCGAGGAGTTCACGTTGCCTGTTGCGTTCCTCGGGATCGGCATAAGGATCGAAGACGATGTCCTCCTCACCGAGGCGGGCCCGGAGAACCTGACGGGATCCCTTCCCACCGACCCCGACGAGGTGGAAGCCTTGTGCGCCGAGAGCGCCACGCTGCCCTCGCTCGGTTGAACGAGCAGCCGACGCGACGGCACTACCCTTCGCGGCATGAACAAACGGAACGCCACTCCCGGCGTGTTGGTCTTTGCCGTCGCGGTCGCTGCGGCCGGCCTCACCGCCTACCTGCGCCGCCCGGTGAGGCCGCCGGTCCGGACTGGGAGCTGGCACCCCGTCGAGAGTCAGCGCACCCGCCGCCAGTGAGGGTCGCCGTAGAGCAAGCCGGCACCGAGGTTGGCCTGCGGGCCGCTCGCATCCTGCTCGGTGAACGGGACTTGACCGGGCTCGGCATCATCGGTGGCAGGCCGAAGGGCGTCGACCCTCGGGTTCATCGTGTCACCGACCTCGCCGATTATGACGTTGTCGTGACCGATGCCCCGGATGCCGGCGACTTGGTCGAGGCGGCGCTCGATGCAGCAGTCAGCTGCGTTGTCTGGGGGGATGGCGAAGAGCTGGCGGGAGAATACGACGAGTCATTCGCCGAGGCCAACATCACCCTGCTCACCGGGGCCAACGTCGCAGCCGGCCTGGCTCCCAGCCTCGCCGCCCACGAGGTTGCCCTCGGGGGCGTCGTCATGGACACGTCGATCGCGTGGACCGAGCCGGGCACGCCCTTGCGCCGGGGCGAGCCGATCTCATTCCCAGATCCGGTAGGACCACGCTGGGCGATCAGACGGGGATCGGTGCACGGGTACACGGCATACGCCGCCCCCATCGACGGCGATTGGGCAGGCGCCCTCGCCCGGGTGACGTCCGCCGGTACCGAAGGCGTCGTTACGAAAGTCGTCGGCGTGGCCGATCTCGCCGCCCACCTCGAGGCCCTGGCGCTCGCCTCCGGCGCCATGGCGATCGACCTGTACTCCCCCGGGGCGCACCGGCCTGCCGACGCCTCGGAGATCTACCTGGCCAAGGCGCTGGACGCCGGCCTCGGAGTCGCCACCTACACGCTGGCGGATTAGCCATCGCAGCTGAGAGGTCGTTTGCTACCGTCTGGGCGAAATTCACCGAGAAGCAGCCGTCGGGCCGGGAGGGATGCTCCGCAGATGAGGCTATGGGCGACGGTGGTGCTCCTCGGCGTCATGGCCGCCGCCTGCGGCGGTGATGCGACGGTTGCCCCCACAACAACGATTGCGGCGACTACGACGAGCGCAGCGACGCCAACGATCCCGGCGACAACCACGAGCGCGCCGACGCCAACGATCCCGGCCATCACCACGACGCTCCCCCAGCCCCCCGGTGAGCACTCCCGGCAGATTCCGGTGCCGGACCGCTCCGTCCTCGGCCTTGCCCTCGAGCCCGGCGACATGCGGCCGGGCCGTTTCCGCCTCGAGCCCGGCCCGCAGACGATGACGCTCATGGCAGTCGAGGGCCGCTACTGGGTCAACCATCTCGGCGACGTCTACACCGCTCTCGATGTCGACCCGGAGCTGATCGCCGAGCAAATGGGAATCCTCACCGCGGCGATCGAAGGCGCCGGTGGTCATTCGCCCGGCTCGCCGTATCTCACATCCCTCCGCGAGCATTACCGGGGGGACGAGTTCCAAATCGGGATGGCCGATCTGGTCCGCTCGCTCGCTGCGGGGGGATTGCCGGCGGAATGGGCGGAACAGTGGAGCTGGTTCATCCAGGCAGATGGCAATCCGGTGCCCCCGGAGCTCAGCGATTGCCGCAACGCCATCACGTCGCTCGACCGGGCCGTTCGGCAGTGGTTCCGTGACTTGGAGATCGAGTTCGTGGACGGAATCTGGGTCTTCCCGGTCGCGGCTTTCGAGGAGGCCGTGGCCGTGCAGATCGCCGAGGCCTCGATCTGCGAGATGTTCGTCGAGGTGCCGGGACCGAGTCCTGAGATCCTGGTAGCGCGCGTCGGCGAAGCGGGCCTGCGCCGAGTCGAAGTGTTCGTCGACGACAAGACCTACACGGACCGGGAACCGGAGCTGATGTTTGCGATCGTCATGTGGCCGGACGAATCGGTGGGCCCGCCCCCCGATGACCCGGACCCTGCCCCGCTGCTGACACTGCGCGGCTCCTATCTGACCGCTATCGGGGTGTGTGGGGAACTGCCATGGATCTACTCCAACTTCGCCGCGGCCGATACCTACTACGCACCTGCGACGGGCGGCTATAACGGTCCCTTGGTATTCGCTTCCGGCTGGTACTGCCAGGACGAGGTCCCGAGCGAGCGTCGCCGCGAGGGCGGGTGAACCGTGGCCTCGCCCGGCCGCCGCGCCCCCGCTGGGAAGACACGCCGGACGCGTTCACAGAACGTTCACACCCTGTAGAGACGCTGATGCGGTTGAATGGCTTCCGTGAAGCGAATTCATCAGGCCTTGGTTGTGCTCGCCCTGGTTGCAGGGGCCTGCACCAACTCGACGCCAGAAGCCTCAACCTCGGGGGCGCCCGGAACCCCACCGACAACCGCGTCCCCAGGCTCCGCCGCGCCCGACGAGCCCGTCGAGTCGTACGCCGGCACTACCGCAGCCATCGAGTTCCCCGCCGGCCTGGAATGGCTCAATACCGGCAGTCCGCTGTCGCTCAGCCAGCTCAAAGGGAAGGTGGTGCTGCTCGACTTCTGGACGTACGGCTGCATCAACTGCATCCACATCATCCCGGACCTCAAGCGCCTCGAGGAGGAGTATCCGAACGAGCTCGTCGTGATTGGAGTGCATTCTGCCAAGTTCCTCAACGAAGCAGAGACCGCCAATATCCGCAATGTCGTGCTTCGCTATGAGGTGGAACACCCTGTCGTCAACGACCGCGACTTCGCGGTGTGGCGCTCATGGGGAGCCAACGCCTGGCCGACGACCGTGCTGATCGATCCCGCCGGGAACGTGGTGGGTGGGCATGCCGGCGAAGGGGTCTACGAGGTGATGCAGCCGATCATCGCGTCGCTGGTGAGCGAGTTCGACCAGAAGGGCGTCCTCGATCGAACCCCCCTCGAGTTCGCGCGCGAGGTAGACGGACGGTCGGACACCGTGCTTTCGTTCCCAGGCAAGGTCTTCGTGGCCCCGGCGACCGGGACGCTCTACATCGCCGACAGCGGTCATCACCGGATCGTGGCCGCCGACCCCACCAGCGGTGACGTCCTCGCCGTCTACGGCAGCGGCGCAGCCGGATACCGCGACGGCGCCGCGACGGAAGCCGCGTTCAGCTCTCCGCAGGGTATGGCACTCAGTCCCGACGGGCGCATCCTCTACGTCGCCGACACCAACAACCACGCCGTACGCTCGATCGACCTCGCTACCGGCAACGTGGGCACCGCGCTCGGGACCGGCCGCATCGGGTGGCCGCCGGTCGGTGGTCGCGCCACCGAGGTGGCTCTCAACTCCCCCTGGGCGCTGGAGCAGAAGGACGGCAAGCTGTTCATCGCCATGGCGGGCCACCATCAGATTTGGGAGATGGACCTCGCCTCGGACATCGCCCGGCCTCTTGTTGGCAACTCTCGCGAATCCACCGTCAATGGACCGCTCGCCTCCGCCGAATTGGCCCAGCCGAGCGGCCTTGCGTTCGATGCCGACGGCCTCCTCTACTTCGCCGACTCCGAATCGAGCGCCATCCGCTCGGCACAGGTCGACCGCTCCGATGGGGTGACCGATGTGGTCGTCGGCAGCGATGCCAACCTCTTCGACTTCGGTGACGTCGACGGCATCGGCACCGCAGCCCGACTGCAACACCCTCTTGGCCTGGCCTTCGCCACCGACGGTTTCATGTACGTGGCCGACACCTACAACTCCAAACTGAAGCGGATCGACCTCGAGCGGCGGGAGATCACGACCTTCCTGGGAGGGGACCAGGGCTGGCGAGACGGTGGCGATGCCCGCTTCTACGAGCCGGGCGGCCTGGCCGCCGCCGGCAACCTTCTCTATGTGGCGGACACCAACAACCACGTCGTACGGATCGTTGACCTGACGGCAGCTAGCACGACAACGCTCGTTCTCAAAGGCATCGAACGTTTCCAGCCGGCTCCAGACAACGCCGACTATCGGGGCGAGATCGTCGAGGTTGCCGCCGTTTCCGTGGCACCCGGCCCGGGGTCGGTGGAGCTCGCCGTCACACTGCCGCCAGAGCACAAGGTGAACGAGGATGCGCCCTCGTCGGCCGAGTTCTTCGTCACCGGGGGCATCGCCGACTTGGCTGATGCCACCTCGATGTCGTTGACCGGCGCCAAGTTCCCGGTCACGGTGCCGGTTCAGTTGACGGCCGGTGACGGCACGGTAACCGCCGATCTAACCGTGATCTACTGCCGTGAGGGCGCCGAGAGCTTGTGCTTCATCCAGCAGCTGCGGTTCATCGCGCCGGTGACCGTCGTCGCCGGCGGGCCCCGTGACCCCATCAAACTCGAGTACGAGATCACTCAGGCGAACATCTAGACGGGTCCTACCGGAGGCTCTTCCTACGAGCGGGTGGCGACGCCGGGAGATACCGGCTTGGTCTCGTCCGCCGCTTCCTGGCCGGCAGAGCCCGACCTCCCATTGCCCCCGCCGGCGGCGTCCCCGGCAACCGGCCGCTGCACGGGCCGGGACCTGGCAGGCCGCACCGGGACGCTCGGAGCCACCTGGGGCGCCTGGTTGTAGGTCTCCTCGAGGACCGTGATCTCCACGCCCCCGACGAGATCCGCGATGAGGTTGTAGAGCACGGCACCGAGCGTCATGGCCGCGGTGGAGACGATCGTCCACACCACTGCCAGGAAGATCACGACGCGACCCCAGGTTTCCCCCTCGATCACAAACGTGATCTTCACCTGGTCGAAAAGATCCGTGATGGCCTCCGGGATCCCCTTCTGCAGCAGC
>JBFISZ010000074.1:0-12951 GCA_041608315.1 Acidimicrobiia bacterium
GCCCGCGACGGCGACGTCGGGGCGATCTACGGGCTGGGGTTCCCACCTTTCACCGGGGGACCGTTCTCGTACGTCGATGCCAGGGGGGCCGCCGAGGTAGTCGCCAAGCTCGAGGCCTTCGCCGCCGAGCACGGGCCCCGCTTCGCGCCTGCTGACATCCTGAAGGAGCACGCCGCCTCGGGAGAGCTGTTCCGGCACTAGGCCGCAGTCTGTAGCCTGCGGCGATGCCTGTCCTCCTTGCCCTGAGCGCCGCCGTCGCCTGGGGCACGGCGGACTTCCTCGGTGGGTTCGCCAGCCGGCGCGGCGGCCGAGTGCCCGCGATCACGCTGAGCATCCAGCTGGCCGGGCTCTTCTCCATAATCCCCGTGGCCTTTCTCATCGGAGGCCACCTGACACTTGCCGACTTCTGGTGGGGCTTCGTGGGCGGCTTGGGATCGGGAACCGCCCTCTACATGCTCTACGTCGGGTTCACCAAGAGCCACACGGGCGTGGTTGCGCCGATAGCGGCGATCGGGACGGCTGCCGTCCCGGCGCTTTTCGGCCTCACCACGGGTGAGACCCTGAGCGGGTATCAGGCAGCCGGAGTATTGCTCGGGCTTGTTGCGATCTGGCTGGTCAGTCGGCCCCCCACCACCAGTGGAGACGGCCTCGACTCCGGAATCGGAGTTGTCTACGGCGTCGCCGCCGGCTTGGGATTCGCCTTCATGTTCATCGCCCTGGACCAGTTGAGCGCAGACAGCGGCGCCTGGGGGGTGGTTCCGGTGAGACTGGCAGGAGCGTTGCTCATGCTGTCCATCACCGGCCTGCGAAGGCTGCCGATGGTGCCGGGGGGCAGTATTCGGCCGGCGATCATCGTATCGGGGTTCCTCGGCAGCATGGGGAATGCGGC
Source organism: Acidimicrobiia bacterium (assembly GCA_041608315.1). Taxonomy (GTDB): domain Bacteria; phylum Actinomycetota; class Acidimicrobiia; order Spongiisociales; family UBA5794; genus JAHEJX01. The sequence goes on from JBFISZ010000074.1 coordinate 890, forward strand.
GTTCATCGTCGCCACGAGGCTGGGCAACCTATCGATCGTGGCCGTGGTCGGCAGTCTCTTTCCCGCCGCTACCGTGACGCTGGCCTATCTCTTTCTCCACGAGAGGCTCAGCCCGCTCCAGCTGCTGGGCGTCGGCGCCGCCTTGACCGCGGTGGGCCTGGTTTCGACGGGATGAACGCCACCAAAGCCACGGAGAGTATTCAAGTCGGATTGGCCGGCTGCCGATATTCCTGGGATGAAGTGGCTGAGGAAGAAGAAAGACGACGCCCGTACCGGTGATGACGACCGGTCCGAAGACCACGAGGCCAAGCTGATGTCCCGCATGCGCTCCCTGTCGTCGGCAAAGTTCGACGACCCGGCACAAGTCGAGGCGCGCATTCGCCGTATGAGCTACGGCGCCAAGATCGAGCATCGCCCCTCCTGGATGGCAGTCGATGAATGGGAGACGCGCGACTCGGCTTAGGGAGACTCAGACCTCACCTGCCACCAGCGCTACCATTCCGCCGGCTTGCGGCGCGTCCGCGACCGGGCGGCAGCTACCACGCGACCATCTCGCGGACCGTGCGGACGATGTCGTAGGGGCTCACTCGGTAGGTGTCCTCGAGCGGTGGGCTGAACGGAATCGGAATGTCCATGCCACCCAGTCGCCTGACAGGTGCGTCGAGGTGGCCAAACGCCTCCTCGGCAATGAACGCGGCGATTTCTGCACCGACACCCGCCATTCGATTGGCAGCATGGACGACGAGGGCGCGACCGGTCTTGGCGACCGATTCGAGAATCGCGTCGGTGTCCATCGGCTTGAGGGTACGGAGATCGATCACCTCGACCGTGACACCGTCGCCGGCCAGCTCGGCGGCGGCCTGGACCGAGTCGTGGACCGTCGAGCCGTACGTGACGATCGTCACGTCGTCGCCCTCCTGGGCGACACGAGCGACGCCGATCGGGACCGCCTCGGAACCGTCGGGGACCGGGCCCTTCAGCGAGCGGTACAGCGGCTTGGCCTCGAAGTAGATGACGGGGTTGTCATCGCGGATCGACGCCAGCAGCATGCCTTTGGCATCCGCCGGAGTCGCCGGGGCGACGACCTTGAGCCCCGGGGTGTGCACAAACCACGCCTCCGGGTTCTGGCTGTGGAACGGACCGGAACGGATACCGCCGTCGCTGGGAGCGCGGATCACCCAGGGCACCGCCGCTCCCCATCGGTAGTGCGTGGTCGCGGCAAACTGGACGATGCTGTCGAAACCGGTCGAGATGAAATCGGCGAACTGGACTTCGACCACCGGTCGCATGCCCATGAGCGCCATACCGCTGGCGGCACCGATGAACGCGAGCTCAGTCATAGGCATGTTCCGCACCCGACGCGGCCCAAACTGGGTGGCCACTCGCTTGGTCACTTTGAAGGCGCCGCCGAAACTGCCGCCGACGTCGGTGCCGAGGACGACAACGTTCGGATCACTCTCCATTTCGACGCTGAGAGCTTCGGCTATCGCGTCGAGGTATGTGAGATGTCGTGTCTCGGTCACGGGGCGTACACCCCGGTCCCGATGGTCGCCGGATCCGGCAGTGGGGCGTGCTCGGCGTACTCGATCGCGGCCTCGATCTCGTCGTGACACTCGCGGTGCAGCCTCTCTAGCGTCGCCTCCGATAGCGCACCCTCCGCGACGAGCGCGGCCTCCCAGAGCGTCACCGGGTCGCGTTGTTGCCACTTCTCGAGCAGTTCTGCCGGAACGTACTCCGCCCCGTCGTGGATCGCATGTCCCAGCATGCGCATCGTCTTGGCCTCGATCAGTGAGGGACCGTCACCGCGGCGCGCCCGGGCGACGGCGGCGGCCACAGCCGAATAGACCGCAATGACATCGTTGCCGTCGACGATTTCCCCGGCGACGCCGTGGGCCTGAGCACGCACGACTATGTCGTCAATCGCCATCTGCTCACGCAAGGGTGTCGAGTAGGCGTACTGGTTGTTCTCGACGACGAGTACGAAGGGAGCCTTCTGCACCGCCGCCAGGTTGAGGGTCTCGTGGAAGAGGCCGGTGTTGGATGAGCCATCTCCGGCAAAAGTGAGCGCAACCCGGGGCTCCTCGCGATACTGAAACGCCATCGCCGCCCCCAGCGCTACCGGCAGAGACTGCGGGAGATGGCTGACGAAGCCGATGATGTTGAGGGACAGATCGCCCAGGCCGTGCAGGTTGGCGTCCCGTCCCCTGGTCACCCCCGACTCCTTGCCCAGTTGGTTCGCCAGGATCCGCTCCGGTGACATTCCCCTGACGAGGTAGCAGCCCAGGTCGCGGTGCATCGGGGCAACGACGTCGTCGGGCCCCAGGGCGTAGCCGGCCCCCACCGCGATGGCCTCATGCCCCTTGCCCGAGAACGTGCCGCCGACGCCGCGGCCTTGTTTCCACATTGCCACCAACGCGTCATCCAGCGTTCGGGTGAGACGCATCCAGTAGGCCAAGTTCAGCTTGCCTGCCGAGTCGAGCGACTCAGTCACTGTGCTGCCTCCTCATGGTGCGACGCGGTACTGCACGCGCTCGACCGAGGCGATGATGTGCTGGGCATAGTTCTGGAGAAAGTCGACGTGATAGGGGTGGCCCGAGTAGGCCCAGTAATCCTCGACTGTGTCGAAATCGGCCACGAGGACATAGTCGGCAGTCGCAGTCCCCAACTCGAGGTCTTCGCCGTGATCATATCGACGGATCAGATCGATGACATCCGGCATCGTGCCCAGCTTGCCGGCAAAGATCTCTATTTCGTCCCGGGTCGTCTCCTTGGTCCACTTGAACATTGCGACATGGCGGATCAAGAACTGACCTCCTCCTGGCTGATGACAGTGTGGCGAAATCGTGGAGCAATTCTCAAGCCCCACACATCCTCTTGGCAGTGATTAACCACATGTAATACCATGTAGAATCAATAAGGAGGGGAGGATACGATGGAGATCCGGTGGGACACGGCTCGACTCTTGGAGCTGTCGGCCAATCTCGACGGCAAAGGCACCTTGCTCATGGCACGCCGCGGCGACGTGATCGAGGCCTGCGCTCGTGTTGCGCGACACCCGATCGAGTTGCGGGCATTGGTGATCGCGGCACTGTGGGCGGAGTCGCGTGCCGCCGACCTGAAAGCGCGGCAGCGTCTCTTGACAGCAGCCGAGTCGCAATTGCTGTGGGACCTCGCCCCGCCACCACCGGACGACAGATCCGGGCCGGCCATCCGGTCTCGCGACCTTCAAGACATCGAGGACGACCTCGATGTAGCACTCCGGCAAGGCGCATCGATCGCGGCGAGCGCATCCGGTCTGGCGCAAGCGCAGGCCGGGCGGCGGATCACCGAGCTCATGTACGAATTGGCGGTGGCCGCGCGGAATAGCTCGCTGGTCGCCCGCCGGGTGCCCCCGAGTTCGTCCGCCCTGTCCGACCTGATCGACTACCTCGGCTACGAGATTGCCCTGATGCAGCCGGACCCACATCTCGACCGGCGCCGAGTTGCCGGAGCGACGTCGGCCATCCGCCGCCTGCTCGACGAGTCTTGGTTCCGAGACGTGGGGCGAACGGACCTCCTCACTATCCACGAGATCCTGGCCAACCTGGCGCACCCCGAGCTGGACGCGGTGGTCCGGGAGCTATCCGATGATGAGCTCTTTCGCTGGTTCCACGAGCTCGATGGGGTGCGCGGCGGCAATCTCTCGGACGCCGAGGAAGCCGAGTTGTTCGACATGCTGGCGAGAGCGGCGTCGGCCGCCACGCTGTTGCGGCTCGCCCGCGCCGAGGGGGGGAGCCGCTTCATGCAGATCGCCTCTGCAGTGCGGCGAGCAGCCCCGCCCCATGTCGGCATGGAGTTCATCGAAGCGTGTGTCGCTCACGCGTCCGACGGCGACGAGGCTCTCATCGCCGCCCTCGCCGGGCTGGCCGCGCTCGATCGCAGACGCCGCAACGTGGTCGTCGCCTCATTGCACTTTCAAGGATTGCTCGATCCGTTGTCGGCAGCCACCGCAGTGTTCCTGGATCGCCAGAAGATCGAGCGGGACGATCCGATCGTGATCGAGTTCTTCGAGGGGCTGGGTAGCGCCATCGGCACTGCCGTCCTGACGCTGGGCGAGCTGACCGTCGCCGGCGTGGTCGATCGCGACGCCTTCCGGAGCTCATGGTCGCAGGTCGGGGGGCTCGCCGCCATGGCGTTCACCGACCCGCGCCGCTTCGGCGCCATCGTGATCGACCTCGAGACACTGCGCCGCAATCCGGCGCGATGGACGGGTTCCGCCGCGGCCGCTTTCGCCGCGTCGGGAGCCGGCCGCCTTGCCCGGGCGGGCCACTTCGGCAAACTCACCGGATCCGCCGCCAGGTGGCTGAAACGCCTCGCCGACACCGTGATCATCAACGGCAAGCGGCTTCAGCTACGGGGCGGCCATGTGCCGCCGGTGCTCGACAGGCTCGGCGTCGCGCTGGACGCGGCCGCGATCCGGGAGGCGGTCACCGAGCTGGCACTGGTGGAAGGCCATGTGGGGGAGATCGACGCGCTCTACGTGCCGAGCTCCGGCGCGACTTAGCCCGCGGCCGGCGCGGTAGGAGGAGGGCTGATCAGATGATGGCGTCACCGACGCCGGCTACCTGGCGCAGCAGCTCGGTTTGCCCGACGTGGTAGGTGTCGTGGAAGTAGTAGAAGAAGACTCTCGCGCCCACGGTGACGTTGCGATCGTTGCTGGTCCTCGCCTCGGCGAACTGCGCACTGCTCATTGCGCCCAAGACATCGGCGATGCGGTCCTGGCTTTTGCGAGCCAGCACCACCAGCTCTTCGAGCGCGATCACGTCGGGCCCGTCCTCGATGATCGGGTGTGATTCGCGGGCGTAGCGTTCCGCGATCTGGGGTGATAACAACCGCTCATTGCCGAGGAAGGCGAACATCTCGTCGCGGTACTGCACGATGTGCCCTATCACCCAGTTGAGGCAGTTGATGTTGTACTCCGTCTGAATGAGGCTGTCCTCGTGCGACAGACGATCGCTCTGCATCTCGATGATTCGCGTATTGCGCTCGAAAGCTGCGACCAGGTCGGCCGGTTCGATCATGGAGTTCCTCCTTGTTCGGGTCACGTGGTCACTAGCGAGACACACTCACCAGCGGCGGGAGATAGGAGACATGTCCTCGGGAGACAGGCGGATATCGAAACGGTCACGAATCAGGGCGTCTCGCTCCGGCTCGATGTGGACCGGGTAGTGATCCGCCAGCAGGTCCCGAACGCGACGCTTGGCCCGCTCCCAGGCGTCGGTGCTGCCTCCGTCCCGCCAGTCAGCGGGGCTCAACCGGTCGCCGATGATGGGATAGACGTACTCGGATTCCATGACGGCCAGCGTCTGATCGGCGCCGAGATAGTGGCCCGGGCCGTTCACGGCGTCTTCGATCACTTGCACCGCCAGCGACTCATCGGTCACCTCGATGCCGCGGACCGCTCGCAGGGCGCCGGCCATGATGTCGTTGTCGATCACCATCATCTCGTTGGAGCATGCCAGCAGGCTGGCGAGCATCCCGAAGGACTCGTAGACGAGATTGGCGCCGCTGAGCCCGGCGAGCACAGTGGTCAGCGCCTTCTCGTAGCCGGCCTGGACGTCGGGGACCTTGGAATCGGCCATGCCGGCGGCCACTCCACTCGGCAGGTTGTAGAAGTTGGCGATCTGGGCCGAAGCCGCGTTGAGAATGCCCGCCTCGGCGCTCCCTCCCGACATGGCGCCGGAGCGCAGGTCGGACACGAACGGCCAGTTGGAGAAGATGAAGGGATGCCCCGGCGCCAGCAGCTGGACAAACGTCAGCGCACCGAGAGTCTCGGCGGTGGTCTGCACCAGCGCCCCGGCCAGAGTCGCCGGCGCGGTAGCTCCGGCCTGACCGGCCGTGATGGCATTGATCGGCATACCATGCTCTATTGCCGCCACCATCACGTGAGCCGTATCGATCGAGAAGCGGAGCGGCGGCACCATGGTCGTGGCGTGCAGGTGACAGAACGGCCGCTCGGCAAACCGGCCGGCGCCACCGAGCACGATGTCGAACATCTCGACGGTCGGGGCGACACTGGCGGCGTGCATGAACGAAGTGCCGATGTGCTTACGGGTGCCGGCCATGGTGGCGTAGGCGGTGTTGATGTCGAGCACGGCGGGGTCGCTCAGCTCTGTGGGGACGACCGTGCGGCTGAACCAATGGACGTTGTCGAGTTGATCGGCAAGGCGGGAGAAGTCATAGAGGTCCGTCAGAGTTGACGGACGGTGCCGGCCGGTGACCGAGTCGAGTACCGAGATGGCCGCCCCGGCGGTGCCGAAGTGCACCCGCCGGCCCGATAGCTCGAGATCGTGACTCGGATCGCGCCCATACAGCGTGACACTGGCGGGGGCCGCAGCGATCATGTCCTCGACGAGCCCTCGGGGGATGCGTACGCGGCCCGCCTCGGTGATCGGGCAACCAACTGCCTCGGCCGCTTCCCGGAACTGAGGAATGGCGTCGCCGATACCAATCCGCTCGAGAATGTCGAGAGCGGCGGCGTTGATCCGCTCGATATCGACGTGCTCCAGCGGCCGATAGCTACCACCGGGCATGCCGGGGCGGACGGTGCCCGACCCGGCCGCCAACCGCTGCGCCCGCTTCGCCTCCCGGGCGCCTCTGCCCCGGCGTGCTTCGACCATCTGATCAGTCCTCGTCCGAGCCGGCTCACCGGCGCGACCGCCGGCGGGAAATCGTAGCCGGTGGGCGCCACCGGCCGCGTCCATTCGCTCGCCTTGCCTACTCCGCTTCGCCGGCCGGCAACGAGGCCCGGGGGTAGCTGGAGAACCCGGACTCGCGGTGACTCAGGTCACAGAACGGATGGTTGGCGCTCTGGCCGCAGCGACACAGTGCGGCGCGCGGCGCGGCGTCGAAGGCCTCGCCATGGCGATCTTCGACCTGGAATGAGCCGCGGACGAAGTAGGGACCGTTGGGCCAGGGCACGATGGTCGCCGGCACCGCAAGCTCCTCCTGCGGACCGCCGTCGAGCCGACGATAGGTCAAGGCGCCGCTCGGGCAGTTCTCTACGACCTTGACGATTTCGTCGAGGGGACCGGCATCGAGCTGGATCCAGGGACGTTGTTCGGTGTTGAAGACTTCGATCAGCGCTTTCGAACACCACCCGGTGTGAATGCAGCGGCCCGAGTCCCAGTGCACCTCGATGTCATCGGTCGCGTAGGTTCGCTCCATCGGCCAGAAGCTAGCGGGCTCGCCGCGCTAGACGCCACAGCAGCCTGGCCAGACCGCCATGAGCGGCTCCGCAGGAAGAATGCCCGGGTGGCGGACATCAGCGCTCCAGGACCGCCCGGCACAGCTAGCTCTCGGCTCGCTGGCGGGCCCGATAGGCCGCCACGTTCTCCCGTGTCGTGCAGGTGTCGGAGCAATGGCGCCGAGAGCGATTGCGGGACGTATCGACGAAAACATCGTCGCACGTCACAGAATTGCACGTCCCAAAGCGATCAAAACCCCCCTCGATGAGCGCTACCGACAATCCCATCGCGGCGACGGCGCCGAGCCACCGAGCCGGAGCACCGTCCAGGGGCTCGAAGTGGAGATGCGGTTCGGCCCCTGCATGCACGGAGAGCCGGGGAACCGCATCGACGTCGACCAGGATCGTGTTGATCACCTTCGCTGCCTCGGCCTCGTCGGGCGCCTCGAACACCTTGCGAAGCTGTGCCCGCAGGGCACGGACCTCGTCCAGGTCACTCGCAGACGCCGTCCAGCCGGGCCGGCACCATTCCCCCTCGTCATGAGTCTCGAGGAAAGCCGTCACGTCCGCCGGAGTAGCCAGTTGGTCCTCCTCGGAGATCACATTGAGCGTGTTCGCCAGGTCGACTGCAATCTGCACGGGAGTATCGCTGTAATGCGAAAAATCCACTTGACTCCTTACAGAGTTGTGATACATTTGTAAGAGTTAAAACCACTATAGCCCGCTACGGTAATCCTGGCTAGAGGCCGGAACCCTGGTAAGCGAGAGGAGGACGAGATGAGTCGAGGAACCACGATGCCACAGGCCGAGTTTGTCGCATTGTTCAACGAGCTGCTGGCTACACGGGCTCACTACGAAACCCTTCGCATGGCCGGGGCGTCCTACAGCGAGCGGATCGACTTGATCGACCGTCTCCACTCTCTCCGCCACGACATCGGCCTGGCCCGCATCAATCTCTGATCCCAAGGCCCCCTCTAAGCCGGAAAGTGCCTCACGCAAGTGGGGCACTTTCCGTGTGGAGGGGGCGCCTCCTCCCGGTTTGGCCACCCCGGTCTCCCGCCGAAGCGACTTGGAGCGGGGGTCGAGGCGCTATCCTGGAAATGGATGCCGTCACGCGGCAACGACTCCCCGTCGGCACGCCATCGCGTTTGCTGCGCGGGGAATAAACGAATCGCCACTGAAAGGCAAGACAACCTGAATACGAACACACTGGAGAGCAGCTAGTGGCGGGAAGTGATGATGTCTTCCGCGCCCAGGGCACGGTGACCGCCACCCTCCGCAACGCCAGCTTCAAGGTCAAGCTGGACAGCGGGCACGAGGTCATCGCCCGCGCGTCCGGCAAGATGCGCCGGGGTCGCCTGATTCGCATCATCCCCGGCGACAAGGTCGAGTTGGAGGTGTCCACCTACGACCCGACTCGCGGCCGCATCGTGTGGCGTCACCGCTAGCGATCGACCGTATCCTCAGCGCAGCTCCTTGCGCCACACCACTTTGAGGGCCGACCAGGTCGCGTTGATCGCGCACACCTTCACGTCGACGAGGCCCTTGGGGAGCGCCACCGTGCGCACTACGTCTTCGGTCATGTCCGTGGCGACCTTGGCAGCCTTCTTCGGCCAGCACACCCAGATCGCCCCGTCCGGGTACACCGTCCGACCCAGTGAATCGATACGCCGCGTCAGCTCCGAGCGGCTCTTGGTGAACAGCAAAACGACGTCGGCTCTACCCCGCGCGTTTGATCGGTACGTCACCCCGGGCGGCAGCGGATCGGCGAGTTGCCGGAACTCGCCGGGATCGTTGAGCACCGCGACAACCGTGTCCGGCGTGATCCCGAGCTTCTTGGCAAGCGGCGTTCCCGAAAAGCCGGCCGTCATGTCCAGTCCAGGACGACTTTGCCGGCCTCACCGGCCCGGACGACGGCAAAAGCCTCGGCAAAAGCCTCCGCGGCGAAGTGGTGCGTGATCACCGGCGCCACCTCGAGCCCCGTTTGCAGCATGGCCAACATCTTGTACCAGGTCTCGAACATGCGGCGCCCGTAGATGCCGCGCAGGGAAAGGCCCTTGAAGACGATGTCGTTCCAGTCGATCGGGGCCGCCTCGTGCTCGGGGATGCCCAGCAGGGCTATCTTGCCGCCGTTGTTCATCGTCGAGATCATGTCGTGGAGGGCTGCGCTGACGCCAGACATCTCGAGGCCGACGTCGAAACCCTCCTTCATGCCCAGGCTCCACATCGTGTCCGCCAACTGAGTCGACGCGACGTTGATGGCGCGATCCGCGCCCATCGTCGCCGCGATATCGAGCCGGAAATCGTTGACGTCGGTGACGACGATGTAGCGGGCTCCCACGTGGCGGCAGATCGCACAGGCCATCAGCCCGATGGGGCCCGCCCCCGTGATGACGACGTCCTCGCCGACGACGTTGAAGCTGAGAGCGGTGTGGGTCGCGTTCCCCAGAGGATCCAGAATGCACCCGATGTCGTCGCTGACGTCGTCGGGGATCGGCTGCACGTTGCCACCGGGAACGCTGACAAACTCGGCAAAAGCGCCGGGCCGATTGACTCCGATGCCGACCGGGCGGATGCACAGGTGCCGATTGCCCGCCTGGCAATTGCGACACCGGCCGCAGACGATATGCCCTTCTGCCGAGACCCGCTGGCCGACGGTGAGACCGCCGACCTCGGTACCCATCTCCGCAACAGTTCCCATGAACTCGTGGCCGATCGCCATGGGTACCGGTACCGTCCGCTGCGCCCAATCGTCCCATGCCTCGATGTGCAGATCGGTCCCGCAGATCGACGTCTTGCGCACCCGGATCAACACGTCGTTCGGGCCGACGGCGGGGCGTGGAATATCCTCGAGCCACAGGCCCGGCTCCGGCTTGGCCTTGACGATGGCCTTCACGACTCGATCACTCCCAGTTCCCGGCCGACGGCAACGAACGCTTCGACCGCCCGGTCGATCTGCTCGGGGGTGTGCGCCGCCGACATCTGAGTGCGGATGCGGGCCGCCCCGCGGGGCACCACCGGGAACGAGAACCCGACAACGTAAATGCCTCGTTCGAGCAATCTGTCCGCCATATCTGAAGCCAGCTGGGCATCGCCGAGCATGACGGGGATGATCGGGTGACCTTCTCCGGCCAACTCGAATCCGGCCGCCGTCATCCGCTCCCTGAAGTAACGAGAGTTCTCCCGCAAGCGATCTCGCAGTTCGCCGGAATCCGCCAGCATGCGGAGAGCCCGGAGAGTGGTGGCCGTGATGACCGGGGCCAGCGTGTTGGAGAACAGGTACGGCCGTGAGCGCTGCCGGAGCCAGGCCACGATCTCGCCGCGCCCCGATGTGTAGCCACCGGACGCTCCGCCCAAGGCTTTGCCGAGCGTGCCGGTGACGATGTCGATCCTATCCTGGACACCCCAGTGGTCGGGGGTGCCACCGCCGTTGGGCCCGACGAAACCGACGGCATGGGAATCGTCGACCATCACGAGGGCGTCGTACTCGTCGGCGAGGTCGCAGATTCCGGGGAGGTTGGCGATGATCCCGTCCATCGAGAAGACGCCATCGGTGGCGATCAGCTTGTAGCGAGCCCCCGCCGCCGCCTCGAGCTGGCGCCGGAGGTCATCCAGGTCGTTGTTGGCATAGCGGAACCGTTGCGCTCGGGAGAGACGGATACCGTCGATGATGGAGGCATGGTTGAGCGAGTCGGAGATGACGGCATCCTCGGCCGACAGGATCGTCTCGAACAGCCCACCGTTGGCGTCGAAACATGACGAGTAGAGAATCGTGTCTGCGGTGCCCAGGAACTGCGACAGGGCGGCCTCGAGCTCCTTGTGCACCGTCTGGGTCCCGCAAATGAACCGCACCGACGCCATGCCGTACCCATACTCGGCGACGGCATCGCGGGCGGCCGCGATGAGATCGGGGTGGTTGGCCAGGCCCAGGTAGTTGTTGGCGCAAAAGTTGAGGACCTCGGACCCGTCATCGAGCGTGATCACCGCATCCTGTTGCGACGCAATTCGGCGTTCCGCCTTGTAGAGCCCGTCTTCATGCAGTCCGGCGGTCTGTTGCGCCAGGTCGGCCAGAAACGCGGAGTTCATGCGCTGAGTCTAAGCCCGCCGCGCCAGGCCGGCGGCCCCCTGTAGGGCCGATCGTCGTGGTACTTTGGTGATGCCGCAGATGGAAAGAGCAGGCAGACGATGGGGCGACTAGGTGATTTCTTCGCTGAGTGGAAAGCTCGCCGCGCCGGGAGCAAGTACGTGTCGAAAGACATCCAGAAGTCGGCGCGCCATGTCATCGGGCCCACCGGCTTCGGCTTCTCCAACGCCTGGGACACGATGGCCGAAGCAAGCGACGCCTTCGTCGAGTCATTCGATCCGAGGATTCCCCCAAGCCTGTTCATTTCGCAGCGTGACAAGACCCGCCTCAATCAACCGATCCCACTGGTCGAAAGGCGGATCGAGGCACACAACGACGACGGCAGCGACGACCTGACGGCGGACGAGCTCGATTGGGGCAACAAACCGCCCGGCGATTGAACGGTCGGATCATGCGGCCAGCTGGGCGGTCGCGAAGATCACGTGAAACGGCTGGCAGTAGATCACCACGGTCCAATCCCCCGAAGCCAGGTCGACCTCAGGTGGGATGTCGTAGTTCTGGTTTCCCCGGTTGCCCTTGAGTGCGCCGAGGTCGACGTAGCCGGACGTCATGACGTCGGCGCGCCCCTCCGCCGAGGCCACCGGAGCAAGAATCACGTGCAGATCGGGCCCGTTGGTCACATCGAGGTTGTCGAATCGCAGGATCTGCGAGCCATCGTCGAGGACGTACACCCCCACGTCGCCCGAGCCCTGA
>JBFISZ010000075.1:0-12823 GCA_041608315.1 Acidimicrobiia bacterium
CTCGGAGGAGCCACCGGGCTGAATGTCCCGAGATAGTTGACCAGCGCCTCGAGGTCGTTGCCCCCGTCGAGTCGCAGCGCCGGGTCGATCGTGGCGAACGTGCCGAAGTTGTCCCCGCCGTCGGCAAGGAAGCTGTTCACGGTCACGATGTACGTGTTGCCCGCGACGAGCGGCACCCCGTTCAACTGCACGTTGCTGATCGATACCGAAGTGCAGACTCCCGCCACGATGGTCTTGGCCAAATCGTACGTGAAGCCGTCCGACACCCCGAGATGGAGGAACGGGCGGCTGGCGAACGACGGCTGGCACTGCTCTTCGAGCACCGACACGATCTGCGCCCCGGTCATCGGGAACGTCTGCAGCGTGTTGCCGAACGGCTGGAACGTGAACGCCTCAGCGAAGGTGACTACACCGTCGCCTTCACCGTCGGGTGACGAGGGGTACGCCAGGTCGGAGCGGACCCCGCCCGGGTTCATGAACGCTACTTGCGCCCCGTTGAACGACGACGACCACTGCTGGGCGTCGGCGACGAGGTTGCCGGCCGCCGACTCGACTCCCCGGTCCGATCCCGGCGGGATCCCGCCACGGGTGATCGTCTCGGTGATCGTCCCGACCGGCGTGCTACCGGCGGCGTCGACGAGCGGCGCCCACTTGTCGATCACTTCGGTGATGACAGGATCGGGGGTCAGCAATGCTTGATCGACAACGTGGTTGGTCGCCACGCTCAGATCACGCCTTACGTCGTTGGTGCGCTTGTCGAGGACGAGGTCGAACTCGGAAACGACACGGCCGAACGAGTAGGCACTGGTGACGATGCGGTCCTGGCCGGCCGCGTCCGGCAGCACACAGTTGTACGGCAGGTGGGTATGGCCGGTGATCAGCACGTCGATCGCGGGATCGAGCGCATCGTTGATTGCCAGGACCGGCCCGGAGATGTCGACACACTCGTCAACGACGCCCGGGGGAGGATTCTGCGATCCGCCCTCGTGCAGCAGCACGACGATGGCGTCGACACCCTGGGCATGCAGCATCGGGACGAGGGCGTTGGCCGTCTCGGCCTCATCGAGGAAATCCCAGCCCTCGATGCCGGCGGCGGCGACCAGGGTGTCCGTCGCCTCGAGCGTCATGCCGATGAAGCCGACCTTGATGCTCTCGATCTTCTTGATCCAGTAGGGCGGGAGCGGCGTCTCGCCGGCTTCGTTCACGACGTTGGCGGCGAGCCATTGGAAGTCGGCCCCGGGGTACGGTGCGTCCGGGAAGTAGCAACCGTCGACCGGGTGACATCCGCCGTTCTGCATGCGAAGCAGTTCGGTGACACCCTCGTCGAACTCGTGGTTGCCGACACCCGAGACGTCGAGTTGCATCGCGTTGAGCGATTCGACCGAAGGCTCATCGTGGAAGAGCCCCGAGAAGGCGGGCGAGCCTCCAATCAGGTCCCCTGCGGCCACGGTCAGGCTGTACTTGTTGCCTTCTCGCAGCTGGTTGAGCATCGCCGATAGATATTCGCCGCCGCCGGCGGTCACGCCGTCGGCGGATCCGGGTGTGTTGCTTTCGAGGTGGCCGTGGTAGTCGTTGAACGCCAGCAGCTGGAGCTGGACGAGCTGGCCCGGCGGATCGGCCTTGCGCTGAGCGTCGGCGGGGCTCGCCAGAAGGCTCAACGAGGCTATCGCCAGGACGAAGGCCGAGACGAGCGCGAGCCAGCGGCGCCGCCGCCAGGCTTCCGGGCGCGTCCCGGCGCGGGTTACGAGTACAGACATCTGGATTCCATTCCTCCCATTAGTCCCTAGCCCGCAGCACACGGGCCGATTCACGTCTACACATCTGTTCTACCAGATGAACATATCCTACGCTGCGTAGCCGCCGGGCGCGTCGCCGTAGTCGCGCTCAGCCCGTGGCGGAGAACAACACTTCCAGCCGGGCCTCGTCCTCGACCACCACGAACCCGCCGATGGAAGGTGGCTGGACCTCGAAGTCGGTCAGGACGATGTCGAGCTCGCCGGTGACATCGAGCTGGTTGCCCGTGAGGCGGGCCTCGACCGACCAGGTGACGGTGCGGGTGACGCTGTTGACCGTCAGCTCCCCGATGATGTCGGTGGTATAGACCTCGCCCTCCGTGTAGGTGGCCGGCAACGTCAGCTCGCTCGTGCGGAACGTCGCGATCGGGTCGGCCGCGAACAGACCGTTGACCCGCCGGTCGCGGCGCGATTGGTCCGACACGAACGTAGTCAGGTCGACGCTGATCTCCGAGGTCCCGGTGAGATCCAGGGTGCCGCTGAGCCGTTCGGACCGTCCAACGCCGACCGCCTCGATCGAGCCGTCGACGAACGTCTCGGGCACCGACCAAGTGGCGGTTCCGTTCGTGAACGTGAACGTCGTTGCCTGCAGGTCCCCGGGGATGTTCAGGATCCTGGAGGTCGGCGGAGCCGTCGCAGTGCCGGGGTCGGCCGCCGCCGTGGTCGAGCTTGCGGTCGCCGCGGGCGCGGCGGCGGCCGGCAAGTCGTCGAGCGAGAGATCACCGCTTGCCGCGTCCCCGATGGATGCCAGCCCGCCGCCCACTACCAAGGCGGCGACCAGGCCGATCGGAGCGAGCCAGGGCGGCATCTCCATCTCGGCGAAGAGCGGCGGCAGCGCACCCACTGCGACGAAGATGATCGCGGCCAACGGAACCCCGAAGCTGAGGAAACGATCGAGGGCCACCGCCTCGAGGATCGCCAGGACGGCCACCGCTCCGATGAAGCCGGCCGCGGCGTACATGAGCAACCGGCGGCGCCCATCGGCCGCATCGTGGACGCGCTGCCACAGGAGGCCGCCGAGGAGCCCCACGGCGAGCGCCACCGCCGTCACGCTCGCCGTGTTGGCGATGAGGTCGTCCGGCGATCGCAGCGGCAGCGAGACGAGCGCGGCGACGATGCCGCCGACCGCACCAGCCAGCAGGCCGGCCACGATCGGCCGAGTTGGTCGGCGATGACTGCTCATTTGGTGGTTTCTCCCCGTCGATGGCGCCAGTTCAAGCTAGCCGTGACCCGTTGTAGCGCAGACAACTGAGAATCGGTGAAGACGATTCGTCTGCCAGTACGCAGGACGGGGCGCATCCGGTTCGCGGTTTCTCGTGGGCCTCGGTGCTAGGCCCACGGGCTCGGTAGAGTCGGCTGGTGGCCCGAGTAGGCGACCGCCATCCAGAGTCGGCACCTGGTGACTGGTTTGTCGATACCGCGTGTATCGGTTGTGACGCCTCGCGTCAGGTAGCCCCGGGGCTCGTGGTTGCGGACGGGGACGGTCGGTCGGTCTTTGCCCGGCAGCCGGCCGACCCGGATGAGGTTGAGCAGGCGTGGCGGGCGGTAATGGTGTGCCCGACGCGATCGGTCGGCCACGTGTCGCTTCGCCGGCCCGAGCAGCCCGTGTTCCCGCACGATCTTGGCGACGGCGTGTATCGGCTCGGCCACAATGCCCGCGCCTCGTTTGGCGCCCATTCGTATCTGATCAGGAACGCGGTCTTGGGCAACGTCATGGTCGACTCGCCGCGCTGGACCCGCGACGTGTACGAACCGCTGGCCGACTTGGGAGGGCTGGCGGACATCCTGTTGACACACCGCGACGACATTGCCGACGCCGACCGCTACGCCGAGAGATTCGGGGCGCGTGTCTGGATTCATCGGGAGGACGCCGGTCCGGCGCCATTTGCCACGGACCACATCGCGGGCGAGGAAGCCGTCTCGATTCGCGACGATGTGGTTGCGTTCCCGGTGCCGGGCCACACGAAGGGCAGCGTGCTCTATCTGATCGACGGGCATCTGCTGTTCTCAGGCGACAGCCTGGCGTGGAGCCCGGTCAACAACCGGCTCATGGCGTTTCGCGACGCCTGCTGGTACTCGTGGCCTGCTCAGCAGCGGTCGCTCTCCCGCTTTGCCGAGAGCGAGTACCGGTTCGACAGGTTGTTCTGCGGGCACGGGTGGAGTCACGACGCCGGCGCGGACGAGTTCCACCGGAGCCTGGTCGACCTCTGTGGCCGAATGCTCGACTAGCTCACGGAGCCGCCGACCGGCGACGGCACTCCGGCTGTTCCCACTACTGCGTGCGGAAACTCCACCGCAGCGAGCCCGGGTCGGGGAGTCCGCTCGTCCGGTCGAAGGTGATCTCGACCACATGGAAACCCGGCGTCCATTCCGGTATCGCCTTCCACGGTTCGGGCCGGAACACGTGCCGGCCGGTCGCCTCGGTGATATCCATATTCCCGGGCGGGATGGCGATTCCGTCGACTACGAGCTCGAGGGCATACCCGGGCGCCAGCCGGATGTCGACCGCCGTCTGGCGCGGCACTATCGCCCCGTCGGCTGGGGAGAACCGCTCGACTGCGGGCGGCAGTTCCGCCACGTCACCGGTCGGGGCGAGGACGATGGCGCCAACGGCCAGCGCCCCGAGAATAAGTCCCAGGATCGACAGTATCACGCGGTAGCGGGTGGCACTCACCGCAGGGATTTTACGGCGAGTCGGTCGTTGCCGGGCCACTACCGTGTGCCCATGAAACTCAACCCCGTTCTCGACAAGCTTGGGGCATACCAGATCGCAATGATCCAGGAGCGGGCCCGTGCCCTGGCCGCGGCCGGCAAGCGGCTCATCGATTTCTCGATCGGCGACCCCCGCGAGCCGACACCGCATTTCATCCCGGAGGCGCTCCACGCCGCGGTGCCGGAGGTCTCGCAGTACCCGCTGACCGCCGGGACGCCGGAGTTGCGCCGGGCCATCGCCGACTACCTGGGCCGCCGCTTTGGGGTGAGCATCGACCCGGACACCCAGGTGATGCCCACTTCGGGCTCCAAGGAAGCCGTCTTCAGCTCGCCGCTGGCGTTCGTCGACCCGGGGGCCAACCAGTCCGTCGTCTACGGCACACCGGGCTACCCGATCTATGAGCGGGGCGCCTTGTTCGCCGGCGCGATCACCGATCCGGTCGTTCTCGAAGGCGATTTCGTGCTGCGGGCATCCGATGTCTCGGAGGAGTCGTGGGACCGGGCCCGGATGCTCTGGATCTGCACCCCGCACAACCCGACCGGTGCCGTCACCGGCGACGCCGAGCTCGCCGAGCTGGTTGCCGCCGCCCGGGCCACCGACACGCTGCTGATGTCGGACGAGTGCTACGCCGACATCTTTGAGGAGTCGGTCCATCCCGATGGCCCCGGCTCGGCACTGCAGCACGGCGGCGCCGACGCCGGGGGAGTGCTCGCCTTCTTCAGCTGCTCGAAGCGCTCCGGGATGACCGGATACCGCTCCGGGGCGATGGTCGGCGATGCCGACGCCATCGCCGCCCTGAAGCGGCTGCGTACCGCCACCGGCACCGCGTCTCCCGACTTTGTTCAGGCCGCCGCCGCAGCCGCCTGGAGCAACGACGCCCACGCCGCCGAGCGGCGGGCGATCTTCGCCGAGAAGCGCCGGGTGCTGCGGCCCGCCTTCGAGAAGCTCGGCATGGAGGTCGTGGCGTCTACCGCCGGGCTCTACGTGTGGGTGCAGGTCGACGATGACATAGCTACAACCGAGCGCCTGCTCGAGCACGGCATCGTGGTATCACCGGGCCGGTTCTTCGGAGCAGGGGGTGAGGGCTATCTTCGGCTGGCGCTCGTCCCGCCGGTGGATGATTGCGAGGAGGCCGGCAACGCCATCGTGGAGGCGCTGACATGAGCGACGTGCGCCGGATGATCGAAGCGGCTTACGGCGGCGACATCGAGATCGAGGAAGCCGCCAGCGCGGTGTCTGCCGCCATCGAACTGCTCGACAAGGGTGAGATCCGGGTCGCCGAGCCGATCGGCGACCGCGATGGGAACGATCCCGACGACTGGCAGGTCAACGACTGGGTGAAGGAGGCGATCCTGCTCTACTTCCGCCTGGCCGGGCTCGAGACCTGGGGCATCGGCCCGTTCGAGTTCCACGACAAGATCCCGATCAAGAAGGGCCTCGCTGCCGCCGGGGTGCGGGTCGTGCCGCCGGGTACGGTCCGCTATGGGGCCTTCTGTGAATCCGGCGTGGTGGTGATGCCCGGGTACGTGAACATCGGCTCCCGCGTCGGAGCCGGCACGATGGTCGACACTTGGGCCACCGTCGGCTCATGCGCCCAGATCGGGAGCAACGTTCACCTGTCGGGTGGCGTCGGAATCGGCGGGGTCCTCGAGCCGCCGAACGCCCGGCCCGTGATCGTCGGCGACGGCGCGTTCATCGGCAGCCGCTGCATCGTCACCGAAGGTGCGCTCATCGGCGCCGGCGCCATCCTCGGCGCCAACACGACACTGACGTCCTCGATCCCGATCATCGACGTGACCGGCGACGAGCCGGTCGAGTACCGCAGCTACGTGCCGCCGCGCGCCGTGGTAGTTCCCGGCACCCGGCCCCGGGAATTCCGCTCCGGGACCGTGCAGCTCGCCTGTGCGTACATCATCGGGCAACGCAGCGCGGACACCGACACGAAGCTGAGCCTCAACGACGCCCTGCGCACGCACGGGATCGCCGTATGAACCCGGTCCACGAGACGCTGGAATGGTTGGTCAATATCCCGTCGGTGACCGGCAACGAGGGGCGCATCGCCACCGCCATCGCCGAGCGCCTCCTGCCGACCTGGTCGCTGGCATCCGTCGCCCGCATCGGCAATTCCCTCGTCGTCGGGCAACCGTTGGGGCGCCCCATGATCGTTATGTACGGCCACACCGACACGGTGCCGGAACAGGGCAACGGAACCGCCCGCGTTGCGGGTGACCGCATGTATGGGCTGGGCACCTCAGACATGAAGGCCGGATTGGCCGTGATGATCCACCTGCTCGAAGACGAGGCTATCCGGACCGGGCACTTCGATGTGGTCGGCGTCTTCTACGACAAGGAGGAGGGCCCGGCAGCCGAGAACGGCCTGGAGGAGGTGCTCGACCGGGCCGAGTGGCTGGCCGCCGCCAAGCTGGCCATCGTGATGGAACCGACCGACCTGCAACTCGAGCTCGGCTGCAACGGCGTGCTCAACGCCGACGTCATCTTCCGCGGCAAGTCGGCCCACAGCGCCCGGCCCTGGCTGGGGGAGAACGCAGTCACCAAGGCGGGGGAGTGGCTGGCGGAGCTGCATGCCAGGGAGCCGGCGCCCGTGGTGATCGACGGGCTCGAGTATCGCGAGGTGTTCTCGATCACGCGCGCTGCGGGCGGCATCGCCAACAACATCATCCCCCCCGAGTTCGTGTTCAACCTCAACCACCGGTTCCCGCCGTCGTACGACCTCGCCCAGGCCGAGGCGCGGCTCCATGCGGTGGCGGCGGCAGCCGACGAAGTCATCATCAAGGATCGGGCCCCCGCCGGGAGAGTGCCCGAGGGCAACGAGCTCGTCGCCAAGCTACAGAAGATCACCGGAGCCGAACGGGCCGCCAAGCAGGGGTGGACAGACGTGGCCCGGCTCAGCGAGCGGGGCATCCCCGCCGTCAACTACGGCCCCGGCGAAGTAGCCCAGGCACACCAGGTGGGCGAGAGCGTCCCGTTGCGCAACCTCGACGAGGCGCTGGCCGCGCTACGCGAGTTCCTGCGCCTCTGACGGCTCCAGCGTCAACCACGGCAACGTGACGTGGACGATCGGCCCCACCCCGAAGGCGAACAGCAGGGTGCCGACGCCAACGGTCCCTCCGAGCAGCCACCCGACGGCGAGCACGGTCAGCTCGATGGCGGTGCGGACTGCTCCGATCGGCAGGCCCCGCTTGGCGATACCGGTCATGAGCCCGTCGCGGGGGCCCGGCCCGAGCCCGGTACCGATGTAGAGGCTGGTGGCAACGCCGATCATGGCGACACCGCCGCAGAGCATCACCCAGCGCAGCGGCGTGCTCGAGATGGTGTCGGGGAGGCGCCATAGGGTGAGGTCGATGACAATGCCGATCAGGATCACGTTGGCCACGGTGCCGATGCCGAGCTTCTCGCGTAGCGGTATCCAGCCGAGCAGCACCAAGAAGCCCACGATGATGCCCACAGTGCCGATCAGGATTCCCGTCTTGAACGAGATGCCCTGATGCAAGATCTCCCACGGTGACAGCCCGAGCTCGGCGCGCACCATCAGGGAGACTCCGATGCCGAATACGGTCAATCCGATGAAGAGGCGCCCCAACCGGGCCGGCATCCCACGGCGCGGCGGAGGTTCGAGGAACAAGTCGGCGAGAGGCATCGCCGGCGAGCCTACTGCCGGCAGCGCCTTCCGAACGCGACGGCAACCGCATCCCACGCATGCCGGTTAGCATCGCCCCATGCCCGTTGAGATTGACATCGCCAAAGTCGCGTCCCTGGCGCGTATCGCCCTGTCGCCGGAAGAGCTGCGCCGCTACGGAGACCAACTCGGCGCGATCCTCGAACACGCCGAGCGGGTGCAGCAGCTGCCCACAGCCGGAATCCCGCCCACTTCGCACCCGGTGCCGATGACGAACGCCTTCCGCGACGACGTCGTGACGGGGTCGTTGCCGCTCGCCGACGTCCTCGCCGGGGCGCCCGAGGCCGAAGACGGGTATTTCCGTGTGCCACCTGTGCTCGGTGACTCATGACCGACCCCGCCGATCTCACCATCGCGGCTGCCGGCGCCGCGATGCGGGCCGGTGAGCTGACCTCGGCCGACCTGACCGAGGCCGTGCTCGAACGGGCTCGGATAACCGAATCACACCTCCATGCGTTCCTCACCCTCGACCAGGACGGAGCCAAAGCCGCTGCCGCAGCCGCCGATGCCGCGCTCGCCGGAGGCGCCGATGCCGGTCCGCTCCACGGCATCCCGATCGCCCTCAAAGACAACATGTGCACGAAGGGGATCGAGACGACGGCCTCCTCGCAGATCCTGTCGGGCTGGATCCCGCCGTACAACGCCACCGTCGTCGATCGGTTGGGCGCCGCCGGCGCCGTGGTCGTCGGCAAGACCAACCTCGACGAGTTCGCGATGGGCTCCTCCACCGAGAACTCGGCCTACGGCACGACCCGCAACCCATGGGACCCCGACACGGTGCCCGGTGGCTCGTCGGGGGGATCGGCTGCGGCCGTGGCGGTCGGTTCGGCGCTCGGAGCCTTTGGCTCCGACACCGGCGGCTCGATCCGGCAGCCGGCCGCGCTGTGCGGCGTTGTCGGCATGAAACCGACCTACGGTCTGGTCAGCCGGTATGGGTTGATCGCCTTTGCCTCCTCCCTGGATCAGATCGGCCCCTTCGCCAGGTCGGTTGAAGACGCCGCAGTGCTCCTCGAGGCGATCGCCGGCTTCGACATTCACGATGCCACCAGCATTCGTGGCGACGTCCCCAACATCCGCGGCTCGCTGCACGAGGGGGTGGCCGGCCTCAAGGTGGGCATCGTCACCGAGCTGAGCACCACCGGCATCGACCCGGAGGTGCGCGCCGCCGTCGCCGACACTGTCGATGGGCTCAGCAACGCCGGGGCCGAAGTGGTCGACGTGTCGCTGCCGAGCTGCGAGTACGGTTTGTCGGCTTACTACCTCATTGCCCCTGCCGAGTGCTCGGCCAACCTGGCCCGTTTCGACGGGGTGCGCTTCGGGTTGCGGGCCGAAGGTGCCACCACCGAGGAGATGATGGCGGCGACCCGCGCCGAAGGCTTCGGCCCCGAGGTGATCCGGCGCATCCTGCTTGGTACCTATGCGCTCAGCGCCGGGTACTACGACGCCTTTTACGGGCAGGCGCAGCGGGTGCGTACCCTGATCCGCCGCGAGTTCGCCGCCGCCTATGAGGACGTCGACGTTCTGGTGGCGCCGACCAGCCCGACCACGGCCTTCCCGGTCGGCGAGCGGGCCGCCGACCCGATCGCCATGTACTACTCCGACGTGTGCACGATCCCGGTGAACCTCACCGGTGACCCGGCGATCTCGGTCCCCGTCGCCCTCGACTCGAAGGGGCTGCCGATCGGCTTCCAGGTGATGGCTCCGGCTCTGGGGGAGGAGCGGCTGTTCCAGGTTGCCCAGACGGTCGAAGACATCGCCCGCTTCACCGCCCGGGCCGGTCTGGCCTCGTCGGAAGTACTGCAGCCGTGAGCGACTACGAAGCCGTCATCGGGATCGAGACCCACGTCGAGCTGATGACCCGGTCCAAGATGTTCTGCGGCTGCCCGGTCGCCTTCGGCGAGGCGCCCAATACCACGACGTGCCCGGTGTGCCTCGGGCTGCCCGGAGCGATGCCGGTTCCCAACGCCGAAGCGATTGAGGGCATCCTCAAGATCGGCACGGCGCTCGACTGTCAGGTCGCCGATATCTCATACTTCCACCGCAAGAACTACTTCTATCCCGACCTGCCCAAGAACTATCAGATCTCCCAGTACGACGTGCCCATCTGCCACGACGGCTCGATCTCGATCGACGTCGACGGCGCGGCGACGCAGATCGGGATCACCCGGGTTCACATGGAAGAGGACACCGGCAAGAGCATCCACATGGGTGGCGGCGGCCGCATCCACGACGCCGAGTATTCCCTGCTCGACTTCAACCGGTCGGGGGTGCCGCTCGTTGAGATCGTCACCGAGCCCGACATCCGCAGCGCCGAGCAGGCCCGGGTTTACGGCGCCGAGTTGCAGCGCATCGTGCGCACGCTGGGAGTATCCGACGCCCGGCTCGAAGAAGGCAGCATGCGCTTCGATGCCAACATCTCGGTACGCCCCGCCGGTTCCGAGGTCCTCGGTACCCGGGCCGAGATCAAGAACGTCAACTCGCTGCGCTCTCTGCAGCGGGCGGTGGCGTTCGAGATCGCCCGCCAGATCGAGCTCGTCGAGTCGGGCGGGACGGTCGTCCAGGAGACCCGCCACTGGAACGAGGAGAGCGGCCGGACGACGTCGATGCGCTCCAAGGAGGAGTCCGAGGACTACCGCTACTTCCAAGAGCCCGATCTCGTGCCGATCGAGGTATCTGCCGAGTGGCGGGCGGCGGTGGTTGCCGCCCTGCCGGAGCTGCCGGCGGCGCAGCGGGCCCGCTACCAGGCCCTCGGCGTCGACGCCCGGGTTGCCGGCGTCCTCGTGGCGACAGACGAGCTGGGTGCGCTCTTTGAGGAGGCCATGGCCGCCGGAGGCGACGCTCGGCTGATCGGCAACTGGCTCAGCGGCGAGGCGGTTGCCTGGAGCCGGGCCGAGGGCGTCGCAGTCGGCGCGTCCCCGCTGACGGCGAGCCACCTCGTCGAGCTGGCGGCCATGGTGGCCGACGCGACCCTGTCGGCATCTGCCGCCAAACAGGTGCTCGCCGGGGTCCTCGGCGGCGAAGGCTCGCCGGCCGCGGTGGCCGAGGCGCGCGACCTGGTGCAGATCTCCGACGAAGGTGTCATCGCGGCCGCCGTCGACGAGGCGCTGGCCGCCCACCCCGACGCCGTCGACGGGATCCGCGGCGGCGACATGAAGCCGATCGGGTTCCTCGTCGGCCAGGTAATGCGAGCTACCGGCGGTAAGGCCGACCCGAAGCAGGTCCAGCAGCTCATCCGGGACAAGACGACCGGCTGATGCCATCGATGATGACGCGGACGGGGCGACCGCGGCCGTGACCGCCGCCGAGCTGTCGTGGGCGCCGGCGGCGACACTGGGCGACTTCTGCCACCGGGCCACAGCAGCCTTTCGCGGCAAGCAACATGCCGATCCCTAACAACCAGGAGGGTCGGCGGCGCTGCCGGATTGCTGACCCAACTAGGAGGCGACCGTCCATTGCCACGCATGCCAGACAATCAAGGCATTGAAGATGAATCCGAAAAGGATCAAGAAGTTGTCGTATGTGCCGGGGTAGGGCAGACCGGCGAGATTGAACAGCACCAGTAAGACCGCCGCGACAATGCTCACCCAACGAATCAAGGGATACGGCAACGTCAGGGACAGAACCGACATGACGATCGGGATCAGCATGAACAACGCGGCGAGCATCCACATCGTTTGACTGGCTTTTTGGCCGTCGATTTCGCCCGGCACGAAGTCGCCGGCAAAGACTCTTATCACATCACCGAGGAGATAGGTCAGCATCAGGGCCACCCATGAACCCGCAAGGATGATCCGCACTTCATCCATCGAATCGTCCTCCGTTCACACGAAAATGGCCGGCTAGCTGTGCGCCACTACGGTGACGCCGGTCAGCGGTTGCGCCATCTCCCGGTCTTCCAGTCGATGGTAGCCGTACACGGTTTCGGCGCCGACTATCCGGTTCGGTGCGCAACCTCCTTCTCGGAGAGAATGTCGAGAAGATGGTGGCAGCGGTCCACACCGCAACTGGCACTATGGGAGGGCCAACAGACCCTCACCGAGTGCCCGTTCCCCACGTTGTGGACCCGTGTGCACCGAGCGCCGTCGTGCCATTCGGCGCGGTTTAGCGGGATGCTCGACATGGTGCATACCGCGTGATCCGGTGCGTGGAGTGGCTAGGGCTTGTGCGCGCTCTAGGCTCGCGGCATGGAGCCTGTCACTCGTTACGCGCAGCTTGGCTCTCAGCGGATCTTCTATCAAGTGTTTGGTGATGGTCCGATCGATCTGGTGATCACCACAGGATTCTGGGGATCTTTCGATGTGGAGTGGGAGAACCCCGCGATCCGGCTGTTCTATGAGCGGCTCTCCAGTTCCTCCCGTGTCATCCGTTTCGATCGGAGAGGCACCGGCGGCTCTGATCCGCTGCCGCTCGATGCGCTGCCACCGTGGGAAGCTTTCGCCGAAGAGATCGAGGCGGTGATGGACGCCGCGGGCTCGGAGCGGGCAGCGCTGATGGCCATCGCTGACGTCGGACCGGTGGGGCTTCTGTTTGCCGCGACGCGAGCACGCCGAACCAGCGCAGTTGTGTTGTTCAACACCACCGCTAGGTTCATCGTCGCCGACGACTATCCGATCGGTCTCA
>JBFISZ010000076.1:0-12791 GCA_041608315.1 Acidimicrobiia bacterium
CAAGACCCGCTGCCTGAACCTGCCGGCCACCTTCGATAGTGCTGCTACGCGACGCTACCCCAGGCCTTCCAACAAGTCCCGGCGCCACTGCTCCGTCTTCTCGACGCGGTTGAAGGTGTAGCAGTGGAAGCTGTCGACCGCGGCTACCGGATCGGCCAGGATGTCGGCCAGTCCGATGATGAGGTCGTCGGGCCCGTAGGCACCGGGCCGCACGAACCTGCCGACGAGCCCCGTGTTCTTGGAGAGGAAGCGCAGCGATTCGCCGACGCCGATCCGAGCCGAGATGCCGATCAGCTTGTGCAACTCCGCGACGCCGGGGATACCGATCGAGACGGGAAGCCCGTTCCCGCTCTCGCGCTGGCGCACCAGCCAGTCGACGATTGCCGCCGGCGTGAAACACATCTGGGTCGTCATGTAGGAGGCATGGCGGCTCTTGTCGACCAGGGCCTGCTGGATCTTGTCGTCGGGGATGAAATGGTGCCCCTCCGGGTAGGCGCCGATGCCGACGACCAGGTTGTGGCCGATCTCCTCCATGGCTTCGAGCACCGACAGGGCATCGAAGAACTCACCCGGGTCGGTGGTGTCGCCACCGATGACGAACGCCCCCTCGATGCCGCCGTCGTCGATCTGCTTCAGGATCCGCTCGAGTTCGGCCCGATCCCGGATGAGCCGAGCCGAGATGTGGGGGCTGACATCGAACCCCCGGCGGCGCAATTCGAGCGCCAGGTCGACGGTGGCCTGCATGCCCTTGCCCGGAGACGCCGTGACGGAAACGCGAGCACCCTCCGGAAGGTACGCCGCCTGTTCCAAGACGTTGCCGAGCGGGATCAGCTCGTACGTGAAGCTCTCGAGCAGCGAACGCATCGCCGCCCGGCCCTTGCCTGAGATTGTCGCCTTGCGCTGGAACATGAGCGCACTCCTTATACGTCCGAGTCCGGGAAGGAAGCCTTGCGCCGCGCGATCCATTCCGTGAGTCGCTCGTCGACGGCATCGTCGAGCGGCGGCGCCTCGAAGTCACGCAACATAGCAGTCCAGGTCTCGTGGGCCCGCGCTACCGAGTCCTTGGCGCCGTCCTCTTCCCACTGCTCGAAGCTGTTGTTGTCCGACTGCGTCGAGGACCAGAAGGCCGATTCGAAGTTGGCCAGCGTGTGCTCGGTGCCGAGATAGTGGTTGCCCGGGGGGTTGGTCAGCAGCGATTCCAGGGCCAGGCCGTTGTCGCTGAGGTCGACGCCCGCGACCCAGGTGGCCATCATCGCCGCCTGGTCGGCATCGATGATGAACTTCTCGTAGCCCATCACCAGGCCCCCTTCGAGCCACCCGGCGCTGTGCAAGAGGAAGTTGACCCCGGCCTGGATGGCCGGCAGGAAGCTGATCGCCGATTCGTAGGCGGCCTGGGCATCGGGGATCTTCGACGCAGTGAAGTTTCCGCCGGAGCGGAAGGGGACACCGAGCCGGCGAGCCAGCGCCGCCATGACGTACAGCACCATTTGCGGTTCGGGGGTGCCGAATGTCGGCGCCCCGGACTGCATCGACATGGAGCTGGCGAACGACCCGAAGACCACGGGCGCCCCGGGACGCACGATCTGGGTGAACGCCATCCCGGCCAGAGCTTCGGCCAGCGTTTGCGTGGCGGCGGCCGCCACCGTCACCGGAGACATGGCGCCGGCCAGGATGAAGGGCGTGATCAAGGTTGCCTGGTTGTTCTCGGCATAGGCCTTGGCCGAGCCGAGCATGTTGAAGTCCCACGACATTGGTGAGTTGGCGTTGGCCAGCCCGAGGATCACCGTGTTGGCGCGCACGAAGTCCTCACCGAAGACGATCTTGGCCATCTCCACCGAGTCGGCCGCCCGGTCCGGATGGGTCACGCTTCCCATGAACGGCTTGTCGGAGTACTTGATGTGGGCGTACACCATGTCGAAATGTCGTTTGTTGACCGGGAGGTCGACGGGCTCGCACAGCGTGCCCCCGTTGTGGTGCATGGACGGTGACATGTATGCCAGCTTGGCGAAGTTGGTGAAGTCCTCGATGGTGGCGTAGCGGCGGCCCCCGACGAGATCCCGCACGAACGGAGACCCGTAGGCGGGCGCCAGCACGGTGTGCGGGTCGCCGATGATCACGGATCGGTCCGGATTACGGGCGTGCTGGGTGAAACTCCGCGGGGCGCCGGCTTGGATGAGGCCGCGGCACATGCCGCGGGGAAAGCGCACCCTCGTGCCGTCGACATCGGCCCCGGCCCCGGAGAAGATCTGCAGGGCCTCGTCGTAGCCGACGATTTCGATGCCGACCTGCTCGAGCAGCAGGTCGGCGTTGTGCTCGATCAGCTCGAGGCCCTCGAGGGACAGCACCTCGAGCGGGGCCAGCTGGCGCGTCAGGTAGGGAATCGACTCCAGCGCATGGGCGGTCCGGGCTGCCTGCCGCGCCGCCCGGCCCCCGCCGCGGCGGCCTCTTCTCTCTGTCATGGAGTGCTCCCTTCTGCCCGGACTCGGCGCGCCGCCCGCCCCCGGGTGCGGGCGGGCGCCGCCTCGGCTGGTGGCAGGTCCACCGCGGCGGCCAATTGCGAGAACTGGTCGGTGGCGTGAGGAATTGCCATGGCGCCGACAAACAACTCCTGGAACCGCGCTTCCGTCGCCGTTTCGATCTTTTCGATCTCCGTGGCCACCTGCTCTATCTCGGCCCGGGCCGACCGGCTGAGAAGGGCCATCATCGACCCGGTGCCGGCCGCGTTGCCGGCGGAGGACACCCTGGCGAGATCGCAATCCGGGATGAGGCCCAGCACCATGGCGTACTTGGTGTCGATGTGGCTCCCGAACGCGCCGGCGAGCCGGATCTCATCGACGGCCTCGACCCCGAGATGCCCCATGAGCAGTTTGACGCCGGCGTACAGGGCGGCCTTGGCGAGCTGGATGGCCCGGACGTCGTTCTGCGTTATCGAGATCGCGGCTGCTTCGTCGAGGACGTACGAGCTGGTGCGGCCGTCGGCGATGATGCGGCGGTGCTCCCCGGCAACGACGCCGTCGCGGCTGATAACGCCGGACAGGTACAGCTCGGCTACGGCCTCGATGATCCCGGAGCCACATATCCCGGTGACCCCGATCTTCTCGATCGAGCCGGCGAAGCCCGCTTCGTCCGACCACAGCTCGCTGCCGATCACCTTGTAGCGCGGCTCGAGCGATTCCCGATCGATGCGAACTCGCTCGATTGCCCCCGGGGCGGCCCGCTGCCCGCCGGAGATCTGGGCGCCCTCGAAGGCGGGCCCGGTGGGGCTCGAGGCCGCCAGCAGGCGGCCGGCGCTCCCGAGGACGATCTCGGCATTGGTGCCTACGTCGACGAGGAGCTGCACCGCATCGCCCCGATGGGGCCCCTCGGAGAGGACGGCGGCGGCGGCATCGGCCCCGACATGGCCGGCGATGCAGGGCAGCAAGTAGAGGCGCGCCCCGGGGTGGACGTGGAGGCCGATCTGGGCGGCCATCCCGATGACCGCTTCGTCGACGGCGAGCGCAAACGGGGCGGTGCCCAGCGGGGTCGGGTCGATGCCGAGCACCAGGTGGTGCATGATCGGGTTGCCGACGACGGTCACCTCGAGGATGTTGGCGCGCTCTGCGCCCGCCTCGGCGACCAGCTCGCCGACGAGGTCGTCCATGGCCCGGCGGACGACGGCGGTGAGCTGCTCCTCGCCCCCCGGGTTCATCATCACGTAGGACACCCGACTCATGAGATCTTCCCCGAAGCGAATCTGCGGGTTCATGGCGCCCGCCGACGCCAGCACGTCACCCGACGCCAGGTCGCAGAGATGGGCGGCCACCGTCGTCGAGCCGACATCGAAGGCCACACCGAGGGCAACATCGCGAAAACCGGGCCAGATGCCGGTCACCGCGGTGCCGTAATGGACGGCAACGGTCACTTTCCACTTGCCGTGCCGTAGCGCCGGCTGCAGCTCCGGGAGGAGCGCCGTATCCACCGTCAATTCGGGAAGACCCCACTGGCTCTCCAGGGCCGTCAGGAGCCTGCTCAGGTCGCTGGCGGCGTCGTCGAGCGTCGGCTCCGCCACTTCGACGTAGTGCAGCTTCACCACGGGATCGACATCGATGGCGACGACTTCTGCCCGCTTGCGCACCACCTGGCGATGTACCTGGCTGTCTGGTGGCACGTCGATCACCACGTCGCCGCAAATCTGGGCGGCGCACGCCAATCGCCGATCGGTGCCGAGGGGTCGCTTGCCGCGGTAGTCGATCTCGGTGGGCCCGGGAGCGGACAGGGCGTTCGCCGAGACCGGCATTCCCGGCGCCGCGCCCACGGTCACCTGGCAGCGGCCACAGATCCCGCGCCCGCCGCACACCGAATCGATATCGGCACCGATCTCCCGGGCGACGTCGAGCACCGTGGCTCCGGCCGCGGCCCGGCCGCGGCGTCCCGACGGGGTGAAAGTGACTCTGTACTCCGCGCCGGTCATTGCTGCTCCGGGGCCGATCCACGGCGCCGCCCGCCGCGACGGCCGCCGTTGCCTCCGGGGGGAGGTTGACGATGCTTCGATATCCAGCGCCCGCAATTGGGATCGTGTCCGGAGATCACGTCGGCGGCCATCACCGCCGATACGATGTCGGGCTCGAGGGGGTTCGTGATCGCCGATGTCATCCCGGAAGCGATCGCCATCGTCAGGAACGCCGCATTGATGCCGTGGCGGTTGGGGAGACCGAAGCTGACGTTGGAAGCGCCGCAGGTCGTGTTGACTCCCAGCTCCTCACGCAGCCGCCGGACCAGCGCCATCACTTGCCGCCCGGCGCCGCCCATGGCGCCGACCGGCATCACCAGCGGATCAACCACGATGTCGGCTTTCGTGATGCCGTAGTCGGCTGCCCGCTCGACGATCTTCCTGGCCACCGCGAAACGCACGTCGGGGTCCTCCGAGATGCCCGTTTCGTCGTTGCTTATTGCCACGACGGCGGCACCGTGCTTGGCGACGAGCGGCAGCACCCGCTCCATCTGCTCCTCCTCGCCGGTGACCGAATTCACCAGCGCCTTGCCCTCGTAGGCTGCCAACCCGGCCGCGAGAGCTTCGACGACGGAGGAGTCGATCGCCAGGGGCACGGCGACGAGCGACTGCACCAGCTTGATCGTGCTCGCCAGGATCGCCGGCTCGTCGGCGAGCGGGATGCCGGCGTTGATGTCGAGCATATGGGCCCCGGCGGCCACCTGGGCCACGGCATCGGCCTCGACACGGCTGAAGTCACCCGCCTTCATCTCGGCGGCCAGCAGCTTGCGACCGGTCGGGTTGATCCGCTCACCGATGATGACGAACGGCCGATCGAACCCGATCACCACTTCCTTCGTCGCGGAGCTGACGACTGTATCGGTCACACGGTCTCCCCGTGAATGGCGGATGCCGCCCCGTCGGGTCTACTCACCGCGATATCCACTGTTGAGGACGTAGTCGTTGAGCACGTCAACGCTGAAGCGCGCTTCGAGGGCGGCAACCTCGCTGTTGACCGCGGCTTCGAGGTCGTCGGAGCAGGGCCGTGAGTCGCGCCTCCACTCATCGAGGTACTCGTCGGTGCCGATCGAGCCGGCGCGCATCGCCGCCCGGTCGATTGCCTGCTGAAACCTCGGTGGCAGCTCGATCTTGTAGATGGTCCGGCCCTTCTTGGCGACGACCTGGGCCGGGATGTCCCGCCAGAGGATCACGCTCAACGTCGCGCTCACTGCGCCTCCCCGGAACGGGCTACGGCCAGCCGGCCCAGCCCTATCGCCATCTCACCGTACTCGACGTGACGGTGCTCGAAGGTCAGCCCGAGGCGCGCCGCACAGGCGCCGGCCCGCTCTATCAGCTCGGGGTCTCGTGTCTGTGACAGGTATACGAGGCGCCGGTAGTTCGAGAAGTAGGTATCGAGCAACTCTGGATGGCGATCGAGGCCCAGGGTCCGCCACACCATCCGGTCGAAGTGCTTCACCAGGAAGTCGGTCAGATAGAACGTGCCCAGCTCCTCATCTTGCAGCCGGGCGAACATCTCGTGGCCGGCGAAGAACTCGTAGCAATGGGCGCCGGGCAACCGCTCGCACCCATAACGCTCGACAACCCGGTCGAGTAGTCCCCCGGTGCCGCAGTCGGCGTAGCCGACGAGGATCCGGTCGTAGTGGCCGCGGGCCTGCTCGAGCCGGTGGGCGACTGCGTCGGGGATCTCCTTCGGGGTGTTGTGCAGGGCTGCCGGCAGGCACTCCATGTCAACGTGCCCCCAGCCGTTGGCCGCAGTCACGTCCCGGATCTCGCGCGCCAGCGCACCGCACGCCAGTACCAGCACCCGCGGGGGGAGGGGTGGCTTCACCGCCACCATCGGCCGTCCACCCTCAGGCATCCTCGCTCATGAGAATCCGGCGCTTCAGCACCAGCTCCTTGGCCGTCTCGGCGGCGACGGCGGCATCGCGACAGTAGGCATCGGCGCCGACGGCGATGGCGAACTCCTCGTTGAGAGGCGCCCCACCCACCAGCACGATGTAGTCATCGCGCATGTTGCGCTCTTTGAGGGTGTCGATCACCACCTTCATGTACGGCATCGTGGTGGTCAGCAATGCCGACATGCCGAGGATGTCGGGCTGGTGCTCTTCGAGGGCTGCGATGAACTCCTCAGCATCGGTGTTGATGCCGAGGTTGATGACTTCGAACCCGGCGCCTTCGAGCATCATCCCGACCAGGTTCTTGCCAATATCGTGGATGTCGCCCTTGACGGTTCCGATGACGACCTTGCCGATCGTCTCGGCGCCGGTCTCGGCCAGGAGCGGCCGGAGGATCTCCATACCCGCCTTCATGGCGTTGGCGGCCAGCAACACCTCGGGCACGAAGAGGATCCCGTCACGGAAGTCGATCCCGACGATCCGCATCCCCTCTACCAGGGCATCGTTCAGGACGTCGGATGGTGACCAGCCCCGCTCCAGGAGGATATTGGTACCCTGGGCGATCTCGTCGGCCAGGCCGTCGTAGAGGTCATCGTGCATCTGGGGAACGAGCTCGTCGTCCGCGAGCGTGGATAGGTCCAGTTCTTCTTCGCTCATCACAACCTGCTTTGCTCGCTCAGGGGGGCCGCGGCCCGTCAACAAACACAACCGAGGGAGAGCACCCTATTCCACGATACGGAACAGTGCTGCATCATGGGACATTACTCCACGATCTGCCCTCATGTCCATAGCTCGAAGGTGGAATCCCGGCGCGAAATGCAAACCGGCAAACGCCCATCTAGCCTCTGATTTGTAAGGCCTCCGGCTCTTGGACATGGCCCGGAAGCGGACGGTATTCTCGGTCCACGATTCGACCCTGTTCCGCTAGACGGCACAAGGCCGGCGACCGCGCCAGCATCAGAATCTCCCCGGAAAGGACCACCAGTGAGTGACCTCCCCAGTAGCGCCAAAGTCGTTGTCATCGGCGCCGGAATTGTTGGCAACTCGGTCGTCAAACATCTCGCCGCTCTGGGATGGACCGACATCGTCCTCGTCGACAAGGGACCCCTCCCCAACCCGGGGGGATCCACCGGCCACGCCTCCAACTTCATCTTCCCGGTCGACCACAACAAAGAGATGGCGATGCTCACGGTCGACTCGCAGCGCCAGTTCGAGGAGATGGGCGTCAGCACCACCTCGGGCGGTATCGAGGTGGCTCGCACCGAGGCTCGGATGAATGAGTTCCGCAGGAAGATGACCTCGGCCAGGGCCTGGGGAATCGAGGCGGAGCTGCTCACGCCGGAGCAGATCAAAGAAAAGGTCCCCTTCATCGACGAAACGATCCTCCTCGGCGGCTTCTACACGCCGAGCGTTTCCGTCGTGGACTCGCTCCAGGCCGGCACGCTGATGCGCCAATACGCCCTCGACAAAGGTGCGCTCACCGTCTCGCCGGTCACCGAGGTCCTCGACATCAAGGTCGAGGACGGCCGGGTGGCGGGCGTCGAGACCGACAAGGGCTACATCGCGGCCGAGCACGTCGTCGTCGCCTGCGGGGTGTGGAGCCCCCGCATTGCCAAGATGGCCGGAGCCACGATCCCGCTGACGCCGGCCGTCCACCAGATGATCGACGTCGGCCCCATCGACATCCTCCAAGAGACCAACAACGAGATCGGGTACCCGATCATCCGCGACATGGACACCTTCTGCTACGAGCGCCAAACGGCCGGCTCGATGGAAGTCGGATCGTACGCTCACCGCCCGATCTTCCATCACCCCGACACGATCCCGTCGATCGAAGAGTCACGGCTGTCCCCCACCGAATTGCCGCTCACCCAGGACGACTTCGACCCGCAACTCGAGCAGGCTATCGACCTGATGCCGATGCTCGGAGACGCCGAGATGAAGTACGGCATCAACGGGCTGCTGTCGCTGACGCCGGATGCCATGCCCCTCGTCGGGGAGAGCGTTGAGGTCGAGAACTTGTGGTCATCGGCGGCAATCTGGATCAAGGAGGGCCCCGGCACCGGCAAGGCGATCGCGGAGTGGATGACTCACGGCTATCCGGAACTCGACCCCCATGCCTCCGACGTCGCCCGGTTCTACAGCTACCAGCGCACCGAGGAGCACATCCTCGAGCGCTGCGCCGAGCACTTCAACAAGACGTACGGCATCGTCCATCCCCGCGAGCAATGGGAGAGTCAGCGCGACTACCGCATCTCGTCTTTCCACAAGCGAACGGAAGCGCTCGGGGCGGTCTACTTCGAGGCCGGCGGATGGGAGCGACCCCACTGGTACGAGTCCAACGAGCCGCTGCTCGAGGAGTACCAGGACCGCCTGCCGGCGGGGCGCGAGCACGAGTGGGACATGCGATGGTGGTCGCCGATCCAGGATGCCGAGCACCTGGCGATGCGCGACGGTGTCGCCATGATCGATCTCACCGCGTTCGCCATCTTCGATCTCAAGGGTGCCGGAGTGGTCGACTACATGAACTACATGACGGTCAACCAGGTCGACAAGCCGGTCGGCAGCGGCATCTACACCCCGCTGCTCAACCAGCTGGGCGGGTTTCGCTCCGACCTCACGGTGCTGCGTCTGGGCGCCGATCACTACCGCGTGGTCACCGGCGGGTTCGACGGCGGTCGCGACGCCTACTGGTTCCGCAAGTGGCTGCCCGGCGACGGCTCAGTGACGTTCGAGGACAAGACCTCGGCCCTGTGCACGGTCGGCGTGTGGGGGCCCCACGCCCGCAAGCTGGTCGAGAAGGTCACGAAGGACGACGTCTCCAACGACGGCTTCCCCTACGGGCAAGTCCGGCAGTACACCATCGGGTCCATCCCGGTCACGATGCTGCGAATCTCCTATGTCGGTGAGCTCGGATGGGAGATCACCTGCAACATGGAGCACGGCCTGCGGCTGTGGGACCTCCTGTGGGAGGCCGGTCAGGAGTTCGACGTCACCCCGGTCGGGGCCGGTGTGTACGGCGGCAGCGGCCGCCTGGAGAAGGGGTATCGACTCATGGGTGCCGAGCTCGAGTCCGAGTACAACCCGGTCGAAGCCGGACTGAACCGGCCCCGGGTAAAGAGCCAGGACTTCATCGGCAAAGAGGCCTATCTGAAGGCTCGCGATGAAGAGCCCGCGGCTCAGGTGTGCACGCTCACGGTAGAGAATCATCGCTCGACTTCGGGAGTGGCCCGGCACATGATGGGCGGCGCCGAACCGATCCTCACCCTCGATGGCGACCGCATCCTCGATTCCCATGGGCGGGTGTCACGGGCGACGAGTGCCGGAACGGGGCCGTCGGTCGGCAAGTACCTGCTCCTGGCGTACTTGCCGCCGGAGTACGCCGTCGAGGGAACCGATCTTCAGGTGATGTACCAGAACGAGCTGTTCCCGGTGAAGGTCGCCCGGGTCGGCCCGCAGCCCCTCTTCGATCCCGATGACAGCCGGATGAAGCAGTGAGGATCCTCACCTGCGTCAAACGGGTCCCCTCGCCGGGGGCCAGGATCGTGGTGACGGCAGACGGCCAGGCGGTCGACACCAACATGCTCGGTTTTGCGGTATCGCCTCACGAGGAATGCGCCGCCGAGGAGGCGATCCGGCAGATCGAACAACACGGCGGCAGCTCGACGGTGATGACCCTCGGCCCTGCCGCGGCCGAGGAGCAGCTGCGAACGATCATGTCCGTCGGCGTCGACGAGGCGGTGCTGCTGGCGACGGACGGCTCCGATTGGGACCCGATGGCGACTGCCCGAGCGCTGACCATGGCCATCCGGGAGCTCGAAGCGGCCGGCGGAGAGTTCGATCTGATCTTCTTCGGCAACGAGTCCGCCGACAGCGGCGGCTACCAGGTCGGCGTCCGCGTCGCCCGGGCGCTGGGAAGGCCGATCGTGGCGGGCATCAAAGGGGTCGATGTCGGCGACGGCGAGGTCACGGCCCGGCGCGATACGCCGAGCGGTGCCGAGGTCTACCAGCTGCCCCTGCCGGCCGTGCTGGCGATCAAGGAGGGCATCAATCTGCCGCGATACCCGACCCTGAAGGGACGCCTCGGGGCCAAGAAGAAGGAAGTCACCGTGATCGAGGCGACCCGGGAGGCGGGGGGCCAGTCGATGGTGACCTTGGTAACGCCTCCGTCACAGGAGACTCCGACCGAGGTCCTCGGAAGCGGGGCGTCCGCCGCCCCGGCCCTGGTCGACGTGCTCGAGAGGATCGGGGTCCTATGAGCACGCTGTATGTGATCGACCATGACCGCGGCGAGATCGCCGACCCCGTGCTGGAGGGCCTCACGGCCGCCCGGGCGCTGGACGCCGGTGTCGCTGCCGTAACCGTCGGCGCGGCCGCCGACGGACTGGCCGGCACACTCGCCGAGTACGGCGCCGCCACGGTGCACCAGGTCCACCACGATGAGCTGGGCGATTACGCGCCGGCCGCCTGGGGCGACGCCATCGCTCAACTCGTCGAGTCGGCCGGTGCGACTGCGGTGCTGTGCGTTGGGTCGGACCGGGGTAACGAAGTGATGGCACACCTCGGCGCCGCCCTC
The DNA here is from genome assembly GCA_041608315.1 of Acidimicrobiia bacterium. Classification (GTDB taxonomy): domain Bacteria; phylum Actinomycetota; class Acidimicrobiia; order Spongiisociales; family UBA5794; genus JAHEJX01. The sequence continues at coordinate 10,961 of JBFISZ010000076.1, forward strand.
GACCTTCCCGTCGTGGCCAACTGCATCGAGATCGTTCCCGGTGACATTTGGGAGATGACCCGGGTCCGTTGGGGCGGCAGCCTCCACGAGCGGGCCCGCCTCGATGCCCCGATCAAGCTCGCCACGTTTGCCCCGCACACGACCGAAGCCGCTCCGGCAGAGATTCCTGCGGCCGGCACGGCGGTCGAGTTCGTTCCCGACCTTGGGCCCGAGGCGGCCATCACCCGCATCGTCGATCGAGTCATCACCGAGGAGGGCGTGACCCTGGCGACTGCTCCGGTGGTCATCGCCGGCGGTCGTGGTGTCGGCAGCGAGGAGGGCTTCGCCCCGCTCGACGAGCTCGCGGCGCTGCTCGGTGGTGCGGTCGGGTGCTCCCGGGTGGTGACGAACAACGGCTGGAGGAACCACAAGTTCCAGGTCGGCCAAACCGGCACCGTGGTCGCCCCCGAGGTGTACATCGGCTGCGGCATCTCCGGAGCCATCCAGCACTGGGTCGGCATGATGGCCTCGAAGAACGTCGTCGCCATCAACACCGACCCCGACGCCCCGATGGTCACCAAAGCCGACTACGCCGTGATCGGCGACCTCCACGAGGTCGTGCCCGCCGTGATCGAAGAGATCAAGCGCCGACGGGAGTAGGTGCTCTGCGTTCGTTGTGCTTAAAACGCTCTATTTCAGCGGTCTAAGCACAACGAACCCGCTGTCCCACTTCGAGAATCTGGTTTACGCACCTGTCGGCCTCCGTTGTGAGCATCCGCCACGTGAACCGGAGGACCGAGTACCCCGCAATCGCCGCAGAATTGTCGCGACGGCGATCGGCTTCGAAATTCTCGGTCCGGGCGTGCCAGTGGCGGCCGTCCAGCTCGATGATGAGTCGCCAGTCAGGAATGAACAGATCGACCCGTCCCGATCCCGAAGACCACGGGATCGGCGCCTGACGGATGACCACCGGCAGGTCCACATCACGCAGAATCTCCTCCGCGAGCGCCTCGAGCTCGCTCTCAGTTGGTGCCGAGGCATCGTCACCGAGCCGATCGAGAAGTATGGGCCGCAGTCTCGTCATGCCCCGCAATCGCTCGCCCTGGTGTCTGATGTACACCTCGCCGAGCTCTATCGCACTGTCCCCATCGGCGAGCAGAAGCCGGTCGATCATCCGCGTCAGCCGTCGGCTGTTGACGTATTCGGCCATCCGGAAGACCGTCTCGACCGAGCTGGCCGTGGTCAGACCGTGCACCTCGTCGGCTCGGATGTGCCGGAAATGCTGCGACCGCCGAATCGTGGCGACGGCGCTCCGCCCGCTGGCTGTCGATGGAACAGTCAGCTCGGGACGGCTCGGAGGAGCAACACTCTCGAAGCCACGAAGCCAGGCCGCGGTTCTACCTGAGAGAATGGCCCGCTTCCTGCTCAGCAATGCGACCGCGCAGGCCAGAAGCGGAGTCGGCGGTGCACCATTGACGACAAAGGTCTCGGTTGCGACTCGACGGAGCTCACCGGTCGCGATCCTTGCTCGAGCCGATCCTTCACTGAGGCCGAGAGCCTGAAGCTGCTTCCGTGTGACGGTGCCGTGCTGGCTACCGGCGACATCGCCTACCGATTGCCTTACCCCCCGTTTCTCCATGCCGCACACATATCCGACCGAGCCCCGCCGTACAACCCCTGTGGCGTTCGTTGTGCTTAGATCGCGCTATTTCAGCGGTTTAAGCACAACGAACGCGCCTAATCAACGCCCGCCCACTCCCGCAGCTCGCGCTTCAACACCTTGCCGGCGGCGTTGCGGGGGAGCTCGTCGATGGTGCGGACCGACTTGGGGATCTTGTACTTGGCGAGCTTG
>JBFISZ010000077.1:0-12784 GCA_041608315.1 Acidimicrobiia bacterium
ACATCACGATCCGCGACACCACTTTCCCCCTGATGTGGACCGTAGCTGGATCGGCGCTCTTCGTGGCAGTGATCACGTTCCTCACCAAGGGCCGGACGCCGCCGCCGTCGCGCTGAGCCGGCGGGCGCCTACGCCGGGGGGCGCGTGATCTCCCGATCGGCCGCGTCGATTGGCTCGTCGGCCATCGAGAGGTGCAGCCCGTCTCCGGTGTACGGGTGGGCCCGAGCGACCTCCTCATCGAGCACGACCCCGAGCCCCGGACGCGTCGGGGGCACGACATGCCCGTTCTCCCAGCGCATCGGCTCGACGAGCAAGTCGGCATGAATCCCCGACCAGACCTGGATTCCTTCCAGAATGAGGAAGTTTGGTGAGCAGGCGGCCAGCTGGACGTTGGCGGCCCCCCCGATCGGGCCGTTGTACAGGTGTGGTGCGATCTGGGCACCGAAAGCCTCGGCGATCGAAGCAATCTTCTTGCCCTCGAGGATTCCGCCCGCCCGGGCCAGGTTGAGCTGCAGTATGGAGACGGCTTTGGCTTCGAGCAACCGGGCGAATTCGGCCTTCGTGGTGAGCCGCTCGCCGGCTGCGATGGGAATCGACGTCTGCCGAGCCACCTTCGCCATCTCGGCAATGTTGTCGGGAGGGACCGGCTCCTCGAACCACAAAGGGTCGTAGGGCTCGATGTGCCGGGCCAGGCGGAGCGCGCCGGCGGATGTGAATTGGCCGTGCGTGCCGAAGAGGAGGTCGGCGCGGGTGCCGACGGCTTCCCGTACGGCGTCCATGAAACGTACAGAGAGGCGGAGGCGCTCCAGCGACGGCTGATGACCGCCCATCGAGGTGTAAGGCCCGGTGGGGTCGAACTTCACCGCAGTGAACCCGCGCTCGACTTCCTCGGCCGCCCGCACGGCCGCCAGCTCCGGATCGACATAGATGTCGGTGGCATCGTCAGGTTGCGGATACAGATAGGTGTAGCTGCGCAGCGCCTCGTGAACCCGGCCGCCCAGCAACTCGTAGACCGGCTTCTCGACAGCCTTGCCGACGATGTCCCAGCATGCCATCTCGAGCGCGCTCATCACTCCCTGGAGGGTGACGTCGGGACGCAGCGTGAACCCCCGCCCGTAGGCGGCGCGCCAGAAGCGCTCGATGTGAAAGGGATCGCGTCCCACGAGGTGGTGCTCCGCCACGTCGCGGAGCATGTCGGCTACGAGATGAGGGCTGAACGTCGCCGCGTAGGCCTCGCCGTAGCCGACGATCCCGTCGTCCGTCGTGAGCTTGACGAACACGAAATAGCGCCCGCCGAAACCCGGCGGCGGGTTCCCCACCACGAAGGTGTCAACCCCGGCAATCTTCATGGTCGCATCCTCGCTATTCGTTCCGAGCACACCAGGCGGCGACGACGGCGCGGATGTCAGCGGCGGCCGCTTCCACTTCCGCCAGGTCGGCGAACTTCATGTAGCGGGCCGTTGCTCCGCCGCCTTCCAGGCGCGGGTGGTCTCCCGGTATCGCAGCTCCCGTGTGAAACATGAGACTGACATGGGCCTTCGTGCGCGGGTTGAAGCTCGCCATGTTGCCCGCGAACATGAACGTCGGGGACTTCCACTTGATGGTCTCGGTCATCCGGCCATCTTCGAGAATGATCGTGCGCACCCGCAGCATCGCTTCCTTGGCCGGATGGTCGTATTCGTTGAACCACGCGTCCACGTCGGGGTTTTTGGGCATCGGTCTCCTTCAAGTCCCCCAGCAGCTTAGGAACCGGAAGCCATGCGGGCGGTTGACGGCGCGCCGGCTCAACCGGCGGCGATCTCCTCGGGCATGGTGAACCAGCGCAGGCTTTCGAAATGCTCCGTCGCCCAATCGAGGTCGTGAGGCTGAAACGTCGACGATCCGAGGTTGTGGAGCAAATCGCGCGCCGCGGCCAGGTGATCGACCAGGCTGGTGTCAGAAGCGGTGCGGCGCCGATCGGGGTACGTCAGCCCGGCGCCATCGAACTCGACATCGCGCAAGCTCAGCGGAGGCCGGGCGGTTCCGCCGATGTGACGCCACAGGCCGCTTTCCGTTTCGAACCGGTATTGCGGAAGGAGCTTCCACCCCTCGGCGGCCACCAGGCTCACCGCCTCGAGGATGTAGTTGAAGACCTCCTCGGAGATGAAGTAGTTGAAGTTGACCCGCACCCATCCGGGCTTGATCCCTTCGCATCCACCCGAGATCTCCTGTTCGAACTCCCGGGAGGTCTCGATGTCGATGCCGAGCAGGATGTGGCCGTACGGCCCGGCACAGCTACAGCCACCCCGCGCTTGAATGCCGAAGAGGTCGTTGAGCAGTGCCACGACGAAGTTGTGGTGGAGGTAGCGGCCCTCGTGCCGCACTGTGAAAGACACGATCGACAGGCGATCCGCTTCAGGGTTGCCCAGCACTTCGATGTTCGGATGTTGCGACCAGCTCTCGATGGCCCGCCCGATGAAGTGCTCCTCGAGGCGGCGGATCGTCTCCGTGCCGACTGCCTCCTTCAGCTTGAACACCAGGCCCGCCCGGATCGACTCGACGATTGCCGGGGTGCCGCCCTCCTCGCGATGCTCGACGTCGGAGTAGTACCTGTGGTCGTCGGGGTTCACGAAGGCCACCGTGCCGCCTCCCGGCACCGCCGGTACCGAGTTCTGGAATAGCTCGCGGCGGGCGAGGAGCACCCCCGGCGTGCCCGGTCCCCCGATGAGCTTGTGGGGCGAGATGAAGACCGCGTCCTTGTAGGCGAGCGGGTCGTCGCTGGGGGCCATGTCGATATCGACGTAGGGGGCGGCGGCGGCAAAGTCCCAGAAGCTGAGGGCGCCGTGCTCGTGCAGGAGCCGGCTGATCGTGCGCGTACTGGAGATGATTCCGGTGACATTCGAGGCCGCGGAGAAGCTCCCGATGAGCAGGGGCCTGTCGGCATACTCCTCGAGCTCCTTCGTGAGGATCCCGAGATCGATGTGGCCGTCGGCATCCTCGGGGATCGTCACGACGTCGGCGATCGACTCGCGCCAGGGCAGCTCATTGGAGTGATGCTCGAAAGGACCGACGAAGACAACGGGACGCTCAGCGGCGGGAATCCGTTGCGACAGGCCGTAGCGGGCGTCGAGCTCGGCGGGAATCCGCAGGTTGAGCACGCTCACCAGACATGCGATGGCTCCGGTTGACCCGGAGCCGGCGAAGATCAGCGCGTAGTCGTCCCCGGCGTTGCAGCAATCCTTGATGATCTGGCGAGCTTCTTCCCGAAACCGGGTCGTCTGCAAACCGGTCCCGGACGACTCGGTGTGCGTGTTGGCGTACAGCGGCAAGACGGCGGCCCGTATGAAGTCCTCGATGAAGGTGAGGGCGCGTCCCGAAGCGGTGTAGTCGGCGTAGACGACACGGCGCGGCCCAAAGGGTCCGTCGACGAGCTCATCCTCTCCGATCACCGATTCGCGTATGAGTTCGACGAGTGAAGGCATCGGCCCATGTTATCGAGCGACTTCCACTCGTTCGCACCGCGGCCGCTAGATGTCCCCGGCGAGCCGGGCTTCGAGGACCAGCGACCGCTCATCGAGCCCGATGCGGAGCCGTTCGACGCGCTGCGCGGGATCGTCGAGCTCGAGGAGTCGCTGGCGATCGATCTGTTCGAGGGGAGCGAGGGCACACAGCGTCCAGATCGCAGCCGGGGCATCGTCCGGGAGCTCGAGGTCGGCGGCGCCGACATCGGCGCCGAGCTCTGACGCCAGGGCTATGAGCTTCTGCCAGGAGCGCAGTGCCGCCTCGACCGGCCCCGCCAGATCCACCGATGACTCACGCTGCGGGTAGTCGGACACCACGGCTTGCGGATAAGGATCATCGGCAAGCCACTCTTCGACGCGAATCCGCTTCTCCCCCACCGCCATCACGGCCAACCGCTGGTCGTCGATGAACCCGGCGTTGACGATTTGCGCAGACGTCCCAACGTCGAAGCGCACATCACCGCCGCCCACCTCCGACCCGCGCTCGATGAGCACGACCCCAAAGCTGCCGTCGTCGTCGAGCGCCTGCCCGACCATGGCCAGATACCGCGGCTCGAATATGTGCAGCGGCAGCGCCCCGCGGGGAAACAGCACCGTGCTGAGCGGGAACATCCGCATCGGGCGCTGCGCTGTCATGGGCCCTGCTTTCAGTGCTTGTAGAGCCCCATCAGGGTGGCTGTGGCGAGCGTATTGAAGTGCAGCTGGAATCCGATGACCGCCGCCGACGTGTCCTCGGCAACCGGCAGCGAGTCTCCGACCGCATGGACCGTGAAGAGGTAGCGGTGCGGGTGATCGCCCTGCGGCGGGCACGGGCCCCCGTAGCCGGCCTGCCCGAAGTCGGTGCGGGTCTGGAGCGCCCCCGCGGGCAGCGAGCCACCGGCGCTTCCGGCCCCGGCAGCCAGCTCGGTGACACCGCTCGGGATGTTCACGACGACCCAGTGCCAGAACCCGGAACCGGTCGGTGCGTCCGGGTCGTAGCAGGTGACTGCAAAGCTCTCGGTGCCCTCGGGTGCATCCGACCACGCCAGGTGCGGCGATTGATTGCCGCCGGCACAGCCGAACCCGAAGTCGGCCGACAAGATGTGCGCCGCCCCGAGATAGTCCCCGTCGGCGAAGTCGTTGCTGGTCAAGTGCATGTGAGCCCTCCTGCGTCCGGCGCGCAACCCGGAGCCTATCGATTGAGACGGAATCTGGCTCATTGGAGCGGGGCGCGGGCCATACTGGTTGATCGAGGAAGATCACGGAGGCCGCGCGATGGGCGAGTTCCCGACGCCCGACATGGCTCTGACGCACATCCTGGTGGTGGCAGATGTCGCCGCATCACGAGACTGGTACCGCGATGTGCTCGGCGCCGACCTCTACCGAGAGTACGGGGGCACCTCGGCCGTGTTCGACTTCAACGGAAACTGGCTGTTGCTGGTCACCGGCGGCGACCCGACTGCCGACAAGCCCGATGTGACCTTCGCCGCCCCGACGAATCCGATGAGCGTCGACCACGCATTCACCATCAGAGTGCCCGATTGCCACCAGGCGTACGCCGACCTGACTGCACGCGGCGCCGTCTTCCTGACGCCTCCCCACGACTGGGGTGGCGAGATCCGGTGCTTCTTTCGTGACCCCGACGGGCACCTGTTCGAGATAAGCGAGGTGGTCTAGCGGCGGCAAGGCAACAGTCGACATGCGACATTCCGCCCCCGAGGTCGATGCCGTCGCCCAGACCGGAGCCGGTTTCCGTCCGATCGGCTTGCTGGGCGCCATCGAGGACGAGATGGGTGTCCCCGTAGTCGCCTCCGATGCCGCCACCTACTAGTCCGGGCTGCGCCGGCTCAGGATGGCCGCCCGCAGCCGGATTCGGATCTATCCTCGAGGGAACCCGTGGATGAGCGAATCTTGGTGCTGTGGGCGACGCCGCGCTCCACATCGACCGCGTTCGAGTGGATGATGCGGATGCGGGGCGACTTTGTGTGTCTCCACGAGCCGTTCGGCCCCGCCTACTACCGGGGTGACGACCGGCGCACCACCCGGCCCGACGAGAACCCGCCCGATCCGGGACGGACCTACGCCTCCACGTGGCGGGAGATCAAAGCTGCCCGCGCCTCGGGGCGGGTCTTCTCGAAGGACTTCCCGAACTACATCATGCACATCGCCGATGGTGATTTCCTCGACCATTTCCAGCACACGTTCTTGATCCGCGATCCGGCCAAGGTGCTGGCTTCGATGTACACCCACTGGGACGAGTTCACCATGGACGAGGCCTCTTTTGAGGACCTCCACCGTATGTTCGATCTAGTCGTGGAACGCTACGCCGAGATCCCGCCGGTCATCGATTCCGACGATCTCCTGGCGGACGCTGCCGCCATGGTGCGGTCCTACTGCGAAGCGGTCGGCATCGAATTCCTCCCCGCAGCGCTCGAGTGGGAGCAAGGCGAGCGAGAGGAGGTCCGCTGGTACGGCGGCGAATGGCACGACATCCTGCAAGCAAGCACGGGACTGCAGCGCCAGAGCACCGAATACCGGGCCAGGATCGAAGACGTCCCGTTCCTGCAGGAGATGTATGCCCGGTGCAAGCCGCACTACGACGCACTGGCAGCCCACAAACTGCGGCCGCGAAGCTGACGTTACGTCGGGATGCTGCGGAGCGGATACCCTTCGCCGGGCGTGGGAGGAAACCAAGAGAGGTGACCAGGTTGATTCCGCTGGCCGAGATCGTCTCGTCGGGACTGTGTATCGGCTGCGGCCTATGTAAGTCGATCGCGCCGACTTCGATCGAGATCCGAATGACCGACACCGGCGGGGAGCGACCCGTCGCGCGGGCACCACTCCCCGACGAGGCGCTGTCCCTGATCAACGCGGTGTGCCCCGGGCTCCGTGTCGAGCTGGGCCCAACCGATGCTCGCGTCGACCCGATGTGGGGTCCGGTGGTGCGCCTCGCCCGCGGATACTCCGCCGAGCCTGCGGTTCGCTTTCGCGCCGCCACGGGCGGGGTCCTCTCCGGCCTCGGCCGCTATGTGCTCGAAACCCGCCGGGTCGAACGTGTCCTCCACGTCGCACCCAAGGCGGACGACCCGCTGTATTGGGGTGCACACGTGAGTATGACGCCCGATGACATCATGACCGGGTCCGGCTCCCGCTATGGACCGGCCGCCGCGCTGACTCCACTGATGGAGCTGATCGAGCAGGGGCTGCCCCTGGCGGTGGTCGCCAAGCCGTGCGATGCGGCCGCGGTCCGCAACTTGATCGCGACCCGTCCCGATGCCGACGACGCGGTCCGCTACCTGCTGGTGATGGCGTGCGGTGGCGCGTCGCGCATGACGAAGAACTGGCGCCTGCTCGATGACTTCGGCGTGCCTCGAGCCGACGTCGCCGCCCTCCAGCATCGCGGGCACGGCAACCCGGGGCCGACCCGGATCGTCACCAGCGACGGACGCGAGTTCGCCACGACATACCTGGCAATGTGGGCGGATGAGGGCACGTGGGATCTGCAATGGCGCTGCAAGGTGTGTCCCGACGGAATGGGTGAGGTCGCCGATCTGGTGGCGCTCGATTGCTGGCCCGGAGGCGTCCCGGTCGGTGAAGACGAGGGATTCAACGGGATCATCGCGCGCACCGCTGCCGGCGCCGAGCTGCTCGCCGCGGCCGTGGCCGACGGGGCGCTCATGCTGACCCACGATGAGCTGCCGATCGATGAGACGCTCGAGGACTGGCAGCCCCACCAATCACGACGCAAAGCCGCAGTGGCGTCGCGCCTGCGTGCGATGGCCGCGGCCGGCATGCCCGAGATGGCAACAAGCGGGCTCAGACTCGACGCTGCCGAGCTACGCCTCTCTGCGCGAGAACGCGCCGAGGAGTACGCCGGCGCTCTCGAGCGGATCCGCCGCGGGGTGGACGGGGAGCCCTATCGCAATGCATCCGACACGGCCCCCGGATGATCTGATCGCAGAAGTCCGCATTCCGTGCCGACCGGTTCACCCGCATGGCGGTGAGCCGAGGCTCCCTCGACACCGCCCGCGTCGAGTTGCCACAATGTGCAGCCGACAACGGAGGAGCCAGCGTGTCGAAGCCGCCGGAACGCCCCGTGCGTAGGGGTCGCCGCGCCCGGGTGGCCGCCCGACGCATGCAGCCGGATCGCCTCGGCGCCACCCGGCGTCGTATCCCGCCTCTGGATCTGCTGACCGCAGACGAGCTGCAACGGGTCCACGACGCGTCGATGGACATCCTCGAAGAGGTCGGTATCGAGTTCCGCGACGATGTCGCACTACAGCATTGGCGCCGGGCCGGCGCCTCAGTCGAAGGGCATCTCGTGCGTATCGATCGTGAGCTTCTGATGGAGCTCATCGCCCTCGCCCCGGCAGAGTTCCCCGTTACCGGCCGGGGACCCGACACTGCCTTCACGATGGGCGGCGACTGGACGGTGTTCTCCCCAATGCAGGGCGCCCCGTTCGTGCGCGACCTGGAGGGGGTGCGGCGCTGGTCGACCGCAGCCGACCTCGACAATCTCGCCAAGCTCACCCATTCCCTCGGTGCCCACCAGCTCGGCAGCGGCTTCGTGTGCGAACCGATGGATGTGCCGGTGCACCACCGCCATCTGAACGTCAACTACGCACACCTCGTCTACACCGACCTGCCGCACTTCGGCCTGACGACCAGCCGCGAGAAGGCCGAGGACTCGGTGGAGATGGCACGCATCGTCTACGGCGACGACCTCATGCGAGACAACGTCGTGGTATTCGGGCATTGCTCGGGAAACAGTCCACTGGTATGGGACCAGACGATGCTCGAGGGTTTGCGGGCGTTCGCCACAGCCGGCCAGGGAGTTCTCCTCTCCCCCTTCGTGCTCGGCGCCGCCAACACCCCCGCCGACGTTGCCGCCACGGTCGCCCAGCTCAATGCCGAGACGGTGGCCGCCGTCGGCTACGCCCAGCTCGTCCATCCCGGCGCCAGGACCATCTACGGGCAGTTCACGGTCTCGGTTTCCATGCGAACCGGATCGCCCATGGCCGGAACGCCGGAAGTAACCCTCATCAACGCGGTCGTTGGCCAGCTTGCCCGGCGTTACGGCCTCCCCTGGCGCACGACGGGCGCCCAGGCCTCGGCCAAGGCTTTCGACGCCCAATCAGGCTATGAGTCGGCGACTTCGATGATGGGCGGGATAACGGCCGGAGCCAACCTCATGCTGCACACCGGCGGATGGGATGAGAGCGGGTTGACCAATTGTTACGGGAAGTTCGTGGTCGATGCCGAGCAGAACACTCTCATCGCCCGGTTCGCCTCGGGAGTCTCTTTCGACCGGTTCGACGAGGCACTCCAGGCCGTGCGCCGCGTCGGCCCCGGGGGTCACTACCTCGGCGATTCGTTCACCTTGGAGCACTTTCGCGAGGCTTTCTCGATGCCCGAGCTGATGGACTTCACCAGTTACGAGCAGTGGACGGCAGCCGGAGGCTGGGACACGGCGAAGCGCGCTCGGGAGCGGGCCAAACAGATCCTGGCTGAGTATGAACGTCCGCCCATCGGAGACGCGGTGCTGGCCCAGCTCGACGATTTCGTCGCCCGCCGGCGCCGCGACATCGACGGCGAGGTTCGCTAGGAATCCCGGGCCACGCGCGCCGGCGACAGCTGACCGATCAGGGACCGGGCGGCGGTTCCCCATACGAGACGGTGACGCCGTAGATCCCGGTGTCCCAGCCGGCGGCGACAACGGTGCATCCGGCGTAGTAGGCATACTCGGAGTTGTCGATGCGGCCCAGCACTACCTGGTCGGTGGCGAGAGCCGTGGCGCCCGGCGTGCCCGCCGTGATCACGTTGGACACCAGGTTGGCGGTTGTTCCGATACCGGTCAGCAGGCCGGTGCGGAACAAGGCACACTCGACCCCGGCGCTGGGGCTGGAGTCTTGTACCGCGAACGTCACCGAGGTCACTTGAACTCCGTGCGGAAGCGCGACCGCGCAACGGAAGAAAGCGCTCGGTGACCCGGGCCCGACCGAAATGAGCGGCCCCGACGTTCTGAAGTCGACCGAGGAAGACGCGGCAGCCCAGGCGTTGCCCGGACAGCTCCAGGCGCCGACCTTGGTGACAAACGACGTCGAGTCGAGGCCGTCGAGCCGTTCCGCGTTGTCGACGACTCGATCGCGGTTCCGGTCATACCTTGCTTTCAGCATGAAGGCGGCGCTGCTCTTGCCGTCCAGACGATCGGCGTTCAGTCTCCTGACCCGCGCCGTCGAGTTGACCACGAACGGCGGGCGGCCGTCTTCTACTCGAACCTCGATCCCGGTGCCGTTGGGCGCTTTGTTGGTGACGAGCAGCATGGCGTCACGGCCGTCGCTACCAGTCAGCGTCGTGCGCTTGTTCACGACGTTCACGGTCCCCTGGAGGACCGGCTCCCCAATGCCGGCGATCACCGGAACTGCCGATGCGAGCAGCAGTCCCGTCATCGCACCAACGAACCAGCCTTCCCAACGGCTCCGGCGACGTTCACGACTCATCGTCATCTCCTCTGGTCACTCCAGGCGCAACCCCGACGGCCTCTCGTCGCAGCGCGACGAGGACCTGCCGACGCCTTTCCCCAACACCCCCAACGTAACCGATGCCTTGTGTCCCCGACACCGGGTCTTCCCGAGATGCGCCTACTGCCGCACGTCGATGACGAAGGATCCAACGTGCCGGCGGGCGGCGAGCACCTCGTGCGCTCGCCGCATCTCGGAGAGAGGAAAGGTCCCGGCGACGATCGGCTCGATCTCGCCCCGCGCTATGTAGCCGATCAGGTTGGCGAACACTTGCGGCGGGAGCACGGTCGCTCCATGCATCGTGAGGTCCTCGAGATAGAGAGTGCGCAGGTCGAGTGGGACGATGGGCCCACCGATGGCCCCGGCGACCGTGTAGTGACCGCCGCGCCGCACGGTCTCGAGAAGCGGCGCGAACGAGTCGCCGCCGACAACGTCGGCAAAGACGTCGACTCCCCCGGTGGCATCGCGCACGGCGGGGGCGAGGCCACCATCGCCCCGGTCGATGACGACGTCACCGCCGAGCGCCTTCACCATCTCCACCTTGGCGGCGCTCGTGATCGCGATCACCCGGGCCCCCCGGCGCTTGGCGAGCTGGATCAGCCCCCCGCCGACCCCACCCGAGGCCCCGGTGACCAGCACCCATTGGCCGGACGCGACGCCGGCTCGATGCAACATGTGCTCTGCCGTCGCATACGAGCACGGGAAGCTGGCCAGCTCCACGTCGCTGAGGTTCGAGGTCACGGGGTGCGCGTTCACCGCCGGAACGGCCACATACTCTGCGTAGCCTCCATCCCGTTCGGAACCGAGATAGCCGGCCTTGGTGAGATCACCTCCGGGGTCACGCAGCCACGCATCGACTAACACGCGCTCTCCGAGTCGCTTCGCAGACACGCCGGTGCCGATCGCCACAATGCGGCCGGCCGGATCGGCTCCTTGGATCCGCGGGAACGTCAGCCCCCCACCCCAAGCCCCGTCCTGGTCCGAGTCGGCCACCGCCTCACCGGTCGACCCGGTAACAGACTTCGAGTACCAGCCGGTCCTCGTGTTGATATCCGTGTTGTTCATTCCGCAAGCAGCGACCTCAATGAGGACTTCGCCGGGTGCCGGTTGCGGCACGACAACGTCTTCTCGGTATTCGAGCTTGTCGAGCCCGCCATGACCGGTGAGCACAACGGCTCGCATCGTCTCGGGTAGAGCCACCTATCCCGCCGCGTCGGGCCGGGAACGGTGGAAATGGACCATCTTCCAGTCGCCCTGTTCCTTGGCGAAGACACGGGTCTCATTCATTGCGGTGGTCGTGACGATGCCTTCGTCGTCTCGGGAAACCAGCAACGTGTAGCACGCGTAGGCGGCGTTCCCGTAGACCCGAATGATCGGGTCCACCAGTTCCAGATGGAATCTTTGCGGGATCTCCTGGCCCTCGGTCAGGAACACATGAAAATCGATGCCGTCAACACGATTGCCCCGAGTCTCCGGCTCGATGCATGTCAGGGTCTCATTGACCAGTCGACGATAGGTGGCTATGTCGGCGCGCTGGATGCTGCTCAACAAGCTCTCCAGAGACGCCTTGACGGCGGATTCGTCGTCGTTCATGAGTCAGCCCCCCCATCCAACTCGGCAAAGACCTCATTAGCCACCCGGAAACACGATACGCCGGCCGGCATCCCGACGTAGATGGCGATCTGATGCAGGATCGTCTCCAGTTCCGGCTTGGTGAGGCCGTTACGGATTGCCGCTCGGAAGTGGAGCTCGAATTCCTCCATTCGGTTGAGCCCGGCGATCATGCCCAGATTGACCAACGATCGGTCCCGGAACGTCAGCACATCGTTGGCCCAGGTGCTACCCCACGCGAACTCCGTGAGCAGCTCCTGGAAACCTCTATTGAAGTCGTCGGCTTCGCCCAGCGCCCTTTCGACATACTCCTCACCGAGAACTGCCTTGCGGGCGGCCAAGCCCCGCTCGTAGCGGTCTGTTGTCATTGCGGTCCTTTCGTCGTGCGGCCGGCAGCCGTGACTGCCGCGACGGTTTGCTGGAACTCCGCACCAGTATGGCGTCATCGAGCTTGCTCCTAGGTAGTCGCCGCCGCGGCGCTAGATTCGGGGGCACCCGACCCGATGCCCGCCAACCGGTGGGTAGCCGCTACCAGAGGAGTTGATCGTGGACTTCCCGGATTTGATCGGCCGTGCCGCCACCCGAGCCAGCGATCTCGTTGCCGAGATCGGAAAGGTGGATTTCGATGCCCCGACCACGTGCAGCGAATTCGACCAGCGAGCGCTCGCCAACCACTTGACCGGCTTTCTCCCTTATTCGGCGAATGCCGCCCGCCGCGGACCCGCCATGGAAGGGGAGGCGCCCGACTTCTCTGCATCCCCCGAGTGGGTTTCCCAGTTCGCCGCGATGGCCGCGGACACTGCGGCGGCTTGGTCCGAGCCCGGCGCCATGGACGGCTCCGTGCAATTCGGAAGGGGCGAAATGCCGGCACAGAACGCCGCTGCCATCACGCTGATGGAGTTGACCATTCATGCTTGGGATCTGGCTCGCTCGACCGGTCATGACTTCTCGACCGACCCCGACATCGCCGAGGCGGTCAAGCACATCGTCGGCCAGGCGGTCGAGGGAGGCGGCGGTGACTTCTTTGCCCCGCCCGTCGCGACGACCAGCGCCGACTCTCTGGACCAGGCGGTTGCCTTGAGCGGTCGCGACCCGGCTTTCGGCTCCTAACCGACTCGCGCCTGGTGAGATGCCCCAGCCGCCGCCGGTGCTCGGCGGCGTGGTCCCGGTGAC
>JBFISZ010000078.1:0-12580 GCA_041608315.1 Acidimicrobiia bacterium
CCGGCGCAACCGACTTCGAGGAGCTCATCTCCGCCTCAATGGCAGCGCCCTTTCTGCCGATACGAGTGGAATATGACCGCGTTCGGCCGAACTACTCGGCGCCTCTACGTGGCTCGTTGGATGATCGCAGGGGCGCTGTTTGGGGTCTTCCTCACCCTGGTGGCTTGGAGACTCACGATGGCCGACGCCGGTTCGCTGACCTTTGCGGAGCTGCACCAGAAGTACCCGACGCTCTGGTTCGTGGACCTCGCTCCGTCGGTGCTCGGTGTATCAGGGGCTGTGATCGGAGTCTTCTTCACGAGACTGGCCGAATCGAAACAGCGAACGGAAGAAACTGCGCAACAGATCGCCGCCAGCTGGATCGAAGAGCTGCACGCCACCAACATGGAGCTTGCCGATACCCTCGAGTCGCGACGTCGTTTCAGCGCGGCGGTGACTCACGAATTGCGCACTCCGCTGGCTTCGATTCTGGGTTTCACCGGTCTCGCCGGAAACCGGCCGGTGGACGAGGCCGAGTTGGCGAGCTACCTGTCCGAGATTGAAGGTGCGGCCACGGAAATGCAGGACCTGGTGAACAACCTGCTGGACACCGCCAAGCTCGAGACCAACGGCATTCCCATCGAGATTGGCCTCGTGTCCTGCCAAGAGGCCATTGCAGAAGTGTCGAGCCGCATGATGCCGCTCGCCAAGCAAAAGGGTCTCGACATCGCGATCGCTGTCGAAGATGGACTGGAGTGCCGCGCCGACCGGGCGCGCCTCCGCCAGGTTCTGACGAATATCGTCGCCAATGCCGTCAAATACTCGGACAGCGGGACGATCGAGATCTCAGCCTTCCGGGAGGTGGACGGGAGTCCCGTGATCGCCGTGAAGGACGACGGTCTCGGCATCAAGGCCGAGGATCTCGGCCGGATATTCGGTGCCTTCGAGTCCGGTGCCAACGGCGCCTCCCGCAGCGACAGCAGCGGCCTCGGGTTGGCGATCAGCGTTTCACTGATTGAGGCCATGGGGGGCGAGATCACGGTGCACTCGGACGGGCCCGGGACCGGATCTACATTCCGAATGACTCTTCAGGCCCCCAATCGCCGGGGCGTCGAAAGACGGACCGCATTGCTGGTCCCGGAAGGAGTCGGCGATTGACCCGCACTTCCCTGTGCAAACCTGAACCGGTCAGCGACAGCGCCGCGTCCTGACCCGGGCTCAGCGACTCAACGGTACCGGAGCCGGACTGTCGCCCGGATGTGCTCCGCTACTTCGACCAGCCGTATATCCAGATACCGTCCTCGCCGCCGAAACGGTGCTCTTTGCCCGATACACACACGGTGCCGTGAGGCACGCTGCCGATGCCGGCGAGGTAGCCGACCCAGTCGTCCCAGTGGGCCGTTCCGTTGACGGAGATCTCGACCGTTCGGGCGTTGGCGAATATCGCCACCTTGTGCATCTCGTTGTAGTCGCTGTCCGCTACGAGCTCCGGGGTGAGGGCCAACGTCGAGCCGTTGGCCATGGTGGCCCTGGCCGACATCGGGTAATCGATCTTGTCGAGGCGGGAGCCTCCGAATCGGAGGTTGAACGTGATGCAGGCCTCGCTCACGTCACCTTCGAATTGGACGACATACTTGGCGCTGAACGGCTGTTTGTTCTCGTCGGACTCGAGGCCGCTGAAATCGGCTTCGAGCAGGCTCAGCGTCGTGACCTCAACAGAACCGCACGAATAAGTGTGTTCTTGCGTTGTGTCGACGAAGATCGCGATCAGATCGTTGACGAGGCTGATCATCGAGACAAGCGTTGCCAGCCAAGTTGTCGGGTCGGCCGCGTCCGCGGCGGCCGCCAGAGCCGTTAGGGCCTCGAGGTCCGCCGCCGGGAGGTCGCGGCCGTGCCACAGCGCGTTGACGGCAGGTGGGAAGACCTCGAATCGTTCTGCCAGTTGCTTGACGAACGGATAGAAGTCGCCGGTGTCCATACCGGCGGCGAACATCTCGCCATCAAATAGTGCTGCTCCCGTCAGCTCGTTGATCCGGTCGCCGACGGACGCCACTGAAGCACGAATCTCTTTGGTGATCTCGCCCAACAGGTCGCACGCGGCCAGGTCTCTTATCCGGTGGGAGAGCTCGGCATCCTGCCGCTCGAGCTGGGAAGCCACCCCGCGCAGCCGGACATCCGCCAGGCGTCCCATCCTGGCAACACGGCGCCGCATGATTCCGGGATCGATCTCCGGTATGGGCACAACGCACCTCCTTTGACCTGATTTTCGATAGTTGCTGCAAGCTTATGCAAACGAATTCACAAACGCAGGGGGACAACTGTCACAATTGGCCCATGGCGCCGCGATCCGCCATCGGCCGAATCGGGTCCCACCGAGCCGCGGTGTGGGCCGTCAAGAACCTGGTCAGTCCACTCGACCGATTCATCGTGCGGGTCTCCCGGGGCCGGATGCCTCCGCCGAGCAGTCTCGCAGTGCCGACCTTGCTCTTGACGACGGTGGGGAGGCGCTCCGGGCAAGACCGAACGATTCCCCTCGTCTACGTGCGAGAAGGTGACCGCTACATCGTCGCCAACGCCCGCCCGGCCGGCGAACGCAGGAACCCGTGGGTTCTCAATCTGCGAGCTGCCCGGAGCGGCAGGATCAAGGTCCGCGGCGAGACCTTCCGTGTGAGCGCAGAAGAGCTCGACGGGCACGGCATCGCGCGATGGTGGCCCGCCCTTCTCGATGTGTGGCCGGCTTTCGGGGAACACTTTGCCGCCACCGGCGAACGCGCCGTTTTCGTCCTGGAACGCGTGGCTCCGACCGAGCGCTCTCGGTAGAAAATACCAAAAATGCTGCCGTTGGCGCCCGTGCCGCCCCGGCACCGCCCGTCGTAGAGCCTGGCCGGGCGGTAGGCTGCCCGCCCGAAGGGAGGTGATGGCATGGCACGACGTCGACCGCGACTCACAACTCCTCACGTGCGCCGCAACGGCTTGCTCGAACCGGCGACATGGGACGAAGCACTCGACGCCGCCGCGGCGGGGCTCGCCGCCAACCGCGGCGCCACCTGGGGGATGTTCAGTTGCTCGAAGGCGACCAACGAAGTGAACTTCCTGGCCCAGAAGTTCGCCCGGGTGGTCATGGGCAGCAACAACATCGACAGCTGCAACCGCACCTGACACGCTCCCAGCGTCGCCGGTCTGGCGGCAGTGTTCGGAGCCGGGGGCGGAACTTCCTCCTACGAGGAGATCGAGATCGCCGACCTCATTGTGCTGTGGGGGTCCAACGCCCGTGAAGCCCACCCCATATTCTTCCATCATCTCCTCAAGGGTGTCCGCAAGGGAGCCAAGATGTATGCGGTCGACCCGCGGCGCACCACATCGGCACAGTGGGCCGACGTTTGGCTCGGCATAGACGTCGGTTCGGACATCGCGCTTGCCAATGCCCTCGGCCGCGAGATCATCGCCGCCGGGCTCGCCAACGACTCCTTCATCACCCACGCCACCAGCGGCTTCGAGGCATATGCCGCCGCAGTCGACGAGTGGACGCTCGAGCGCGCCGAACAAGTCACGGGCGTCCCCGCCGCCGCCATCCGGGCGCTGGCGCACGACTATGCGACGGCCGAGACGGCCCAGCTCTGCTGGACATTGGGGATAACGGAGCATCACAACGCCACCGACAACGTCCTGGCCCTGATCAACCTGGCCCTGCTGACGGGCCACGTCGGCCGCTACGGCTCCGGTCTCGTGCCGCTGCGCGGGCAGAACAACGTCCAGGGGGGCGGCGACATGGGGGCACTTCCCGACAAGCTCCCCGGATTCCAGGACGTGGCCGACGATGAAGCGCGGGGCAAGTTCGAGGCGGAATGGGGCACCGCGGTGCCGGCCGAGCCGGGGCTCCACCTCTCACTGATGTTCGAGGCCATGGAGCGTAAAGAGCTCCGGTCGCTGTTCGTGCTCGGCGAGAACCCGGCTGATTCCGAGGCCGACGTCCAGCGAACCCGGGAACTGCTCGACGGACTCGAATTCCTCCTGGTTCAGGACATCTTCATGACGAAGACCGCCGAGATGGCGGACGTCGTGCTACCCGCCGCGGTCGGCTGGGCAGAGAGCGACGGCACCGTCACATCCAGTGAGCGCCGGGTGCAGCTGGTACGCAAAGCTCTCGAGCCGCCGGGCGCCGCCAAGGACGATCTCGAGATCCTCTCTCTGCTCGCCGCCCGGCTGGGACACGACTGGGGGACGCCGCCGGCCGAGGAGCTCTGGGACGAGCTGAGGAGTCTGTCTCCGATGCATGGCGGCATGTCATACGCTCGGCTGGAGGCGCAGGGCGGCATCCAATGGCCCTGTCCCGACCTGGACCACCCGGGAACGCAGTTCCTCCACGGCGACCTCTGGGACGATCCGCCATCGCGCGCGGCCGTTCCATTCATTCCCACCGAGTGGGCGCCGCCGGTCGACGAGTTGAGTGATGAGTTCCCGATCAGGTTGACCACCGGCCGCCGGCTCGACTCCTACAACACGGGCGTCCAGTCGGGAGGCTACGGATCGCCGATCCGAGCCGGCGGGTGGATCGAGGTGGCGCCTGCAGACGGGCCTCGGCTCGGCCTCGCCGCCGGCGCTGTGGTGCGGGTGCGCTCGCGGCGGGGCGCCATCGAGGTCCCGGTTCGCTTCGAAGACAATCTCCGGCCCGGGCTCGCCTTCATGGCGATCCACACCCCGGAGGTGGCCGACGTCAACGTGCTGACTGTTGATGCCTGGGACCCCAAGTCCGGGACCGCCGAGTTCAAAGCCACGGCGGTCAGCATCGAGCCGGTGGCGTGAGGCTGATTCGCGTAGTCTGATCGATCTGCATCAGAGATAGGGGCCCCGATAGACCTTCACCTCATGTCAGCCGCACCGACCGCATCCGAACGGGCTGCGGTGGACGAGTTGCTGGGTTCCCCGGAATCCGGGTGGGCCGGCGGTGCCCGCTCCGCGGTCGATCATCACATCGCCTACGGCGGATTCCACGGTGCCGAGAGCACTCGCCACCTTCTCCTGCCGGCGCTCCAGGCCGTCCAAGGTGCGATCGGGTGGGTCAGCCGCGGCGCACTCAACTACGTGTGCGAGCGACTGTCGGTTCCGCCCGCGGAGGCTCACGGCGTCGCTTCGTTCTATGCGTTGCTCGCCCTGGAGGAAAGACCGGCCCGGGTCGTCCATGTGTGCGAAGACGTCTCGTGTCGAACCCGCGGCGGTCGGGAACTACTCGCGGCGCTCGCGGGGCGCGACGATGTCGTGCCCAGCCCGTGCCTCGGGCAATGCGATCGCTCGCCGGCAGTGCTCGTGCAGCGTGCCGGCGACTCTGACCTCAGCCTCTGGGGAGCCACCCCGCAGAGCGTCATCGCCGTACTGGCGGGGGCACCGCTCATCGACCCCACGCCGGGTCACTACGGGATTCCACAGAGCGAGGGCGGCGCCGCGGACCTGCGCCTGCTGCACCGGGTCGGGGCTGTCGACCCCTACAGCCTCGACGATTATCGGGCCGCCGGAGGCTACGGCGCGCTCAGCAAGGCTCTGGAGATGGGACCGGCGCGGATCATCGAAGAGGTCAAGCGGTCAGGGATCCGGGGGAGAGGCGGCGCCGCCTTTCCCATGGGCATCAAGTGGGAGTCTGTTGCCGAGGCCGGCTCCGAACGGCTGCTGGTGTGCAACGCCGATGAAGCCGAACCGGGCACATTCAAGGATCGCGGGTTGATGGAGGGCGATCCCTTCTCGCTCGTCGAATCCATGACCATCGCCGGCTACGCCATCGGGGCGCAGCGCGGGTACCTATACATCCGGGGCGAGTACCCCCGGGCGGCGCGCCACGTGGCGAGCGCCCTCGAGGTCGCCAGGAAAGCTCAACTGCTCGGTGAGAACATTCTCGGATCCGGAGTCGATTTCGACATCGAGATTCGGATGGGCGGCGGCGCCTACATATGCGGCGAGGAGACGGCGCTGTTCAACTCCATCGAGGGATATCGTGGCGAACCGCGCCAGAAGCCGCCGTTCCCTACCGAATCCGGGCTCTTCGGCCTGCCCACCATCGTCAACAACGTCGAGACGCTGGTCAACCTGCCGCTCATCCTGTTGGAAGGCGGTGACGCCTATGCATCTCTGGGCACCGCCGAATCGACGGGTATCAAGCTGTTCTGCATGTCCGGTGACATTGCCCTTCCCGGTGTCTACGAGGTGGAGTTCGGGGCGACGCTGCGCGAGCTCATCGAATTGGCCGGAGGGCCCATCGAGGACATCGCCGCCATCCTGCTCGGGGGTGTGGCGGGATCGTTCGTGGGCCCCGACCTCCTGGATCTGCCGCTGACATTCGAGGACACCCGCGCCGCCGGTGTCTCCCTCGGCACGGCCGTCATCATGCCCTTCGGGGTGTCGACCGACTTCGAGGACCTGGCGATGCGGATTGCCGCCTTCTTCCGGGACGAGTCCTGCGGCCAATGCGTCCCCTGTCGGGTGGGCACCGTGCGCCAGGAGGAGGCATTGCATCGCATCGTCGCCCGGGCTCCTCTCAACGGCCCGGCGGGCGAGCTCGACCTGCTGTCCGAGATCAACGACGCCATGCGGCTCGGATCGATCTGCGGGCTGGGCCACACCGCGGGTAGCGCGATTCGGTCCCTGATCGAACTCGGCTTGATCGGGGCGACCTCGTGAGTGAGATCCGGCTCACGATCGACGGCACCCCGGTCGCGGTTCTTGAGGGAAGCTCGATCCTGGACGCCTGCCGCTCGGTTGGGAAGGATCAACCCACGCTGTGCTACCTCGAGACGTTGACCCCGGTCAACACCTGCCGGGTGTGCGTCGTCGAGGTCACCGGTTCGCGCACCCTCGTGCCGTCGTGCTCCCGAGCCGCCGAGGAAGGCATGGAGATCTCCACCGAGAGCGAGAACGTGCGCCAGACGCGCAAAATGGTCTTCGAGTTTCTCGCCTCCTCGGTCGATCTGTCCCTGGTCGACGCGCCGACCCGAACCTGGATGGAACACTACGAGGTCGACGCCACCCGCTACGGGCCGCCGGCGCCGGCTGCTGCGGCAGGGGGGCGCGACTCCCGTCGGGCCGGTCATCATCGACTTCCCGGGCTGGGCACCGCCGAGACCGTGCACCAACCCGTGAAAGTCCACGACGAGCTCTATGTGCGCGACTACGGCAAGTGCATCCTGTGCTACCGGTGTGTCGAGGCGTGTGGCCCCGATGCGCAGAACACGTTCGCAATTCAGTTGGCCGGGCGCGGCTTCGACGCCCGCATCTCGACGGAATTCGACGTCGTCCTCACCGACTCGGCGTGTGTGTACTGCGGCAACTGCATCGGCGTCTGCCCTACGGGGGCCCTGATGTTCCGCAGCGAGTTCGAGCTGCGGGCGGCCGACCTGTGGGATGAGGGAGCGCAGACGGTGAC
Organism: Acidimicrobiia bacterium; assembly: GCA_041608315.1. Taxonomy (GTDB): domain Bacteria; phylum Actinomycetota; class Acidimicrobiia; order Spongiisociales; family UBA5794; genus JAHEJX01. Next base: position 7,388 of record JBFISZ010000078.1, read on the forward strand.
CCGCACCGTGTGCTCCTTCTGCGGTGTCGGCTGCAATCTGGATCTCCACGTCCAGGACAACCGCATAGTGAAAGTGACCTCGCCGCAAGACCACTCGATCACCTCGGGACACCTCTGCATCAAGGGGCGCTTCGGCTACGAGTACGTCCAGGATCTCGGCGATCTGGCCACGACGCCGATCGACGTCGTCCTGGCGTCGGTTCGAGAGGGTGGCGCCAACGGTGGGAGGAACCACCCGCCTACTCGATGAGTAGATCCACCACCAGCGCCGAGTGGTCGGAGCCCTTGATGCGCACGGTGTGGGTACTCACGGGCACCACGCCCTCGACGAAGGCGTGGTCGACACGAAGTAGCCGCGGCATCTTCGCCAGCGGCGCCCAGGTGCGCCGGGCGGTGCCGGTGGCGACGGGGGCGTCCTGGAGTTGGGCGGCGAGCCGCCGGTAGGAACGCCACGCGGGTGACGAGTTCATGTCGCCGAGCACGACCCGGGCCATCCGTTTCGCCCCCACGTACTCGAGAATGTCGTCGACCTGGCCCTTTCGGATCCGCGCTGTCTCTCGCCACGGTCGCATCAGGGGGTTCCGGATGTGGACGTTGATGATCTCCAGATCGCGGTCGAGTTGCGGCCAATCGGCACCGTGCAGCAGCCCCTTCCAGCCGTCGCGGTGAGTCATCTCGAATCGATCGACGTCGATGGGATAGCGAGCGGCGATCCCCATGCCGTGGGAGTCGCGGCGCGGGTCCAAGGTGCCGTGGCCGAACTGCTGCCGGATGACTCTCGCTTGAGCGGGCGCCAGCTCCTGGAAGACGGCCACATCCGGGTGCTCGCGCTCGAGCATCTTGGCAAGTGGGCCGATCGGGGCTCCACCGTTGAAGAGGTTTGCGGTCATCACTCGCAGGATCTTGTCCACCACGCGACACAGCCTATCGTCGCCGTGGCGGCGCACCGTCCGTGGCGCGTCGTTAGAGTCAAGGCTTCAAGGATTCGTTCGATGTTTCCGATGGACCCCTGCAGGTGTTCATGGGGACGGCAAGCGCAACGGAGTGTGAAATGCGATTGACAACGGCGATGTTGGCCGACGCGGCCCAGGTTCAGGGTGGCAAGCTGTTCGTGTTGGGTGGTGGGTTCGACACGATCAGTGCCCGTTCCTTTCCCGTTGTCCATCGCAGCCTCAGTGTGGCTCTCGTCGCCGAGATCCAGCCCGACGAACGGCATCGTGATCTCGAAATCGAGATCGTCCTGATGGACGAGGATGGCGCCGAGATCGGGGTGCAGGCGAAGGGCAAGCTCCGGGTGGGCGCGCCGCCGAACCTTCCGCCGGGATCAACCAGCATCGTCCCGATCGTCAGCCCCTTCTACAACGTCAAGTTTCCCGAGGCCAAGGGCTATGTGTTCCACGTCGGCTACGAAGGCGAAGAGCTGGCGCGGGTGCGCTTCCGCGTAGTTCAGATTGACTAACCGGTCCACCGACAACGGAAACGCTCCCGAAGGTGCCGGTCGCGCGATCCTGACGCTTCCCAACCTGATCTCGGTGGCGCGCCTCGCGCTGATTCCCGTCCTGTGGTGGTGGATGGCCACCGACCATGTGGCCGCGGCCGGCTGGCTCCTCGGCGTGATCGGCAGCACCGACTGGATCGACGGCTATCTGGCCCGCCGCCTGAACCAGGTGAGCGAGGTCGGCAAGTTCCTCGATCCGCTTGCCGACCGGCTGGCGGTGACGACCGCCGTCATTGGGGGACTGGTATTCGACATTCTCCCCCCGTGGTTCGCGTGGGCGATCATCGCGCGGGAGGCCGTGATCGGCCTCGGCGCCCTGGTGATCGGCCTGAAAGCCGGGACCAAACTCGCCGTGCGCCAACTCGGCAAGCTGGCGACGGCGCTCCTCTACGGGGCCGTGGCGTTCTACTTCGTCGGCAAAGGCATGGCATTCGACCCCTTGGTGTGGCTGGCGTGGCTGGTGGGTATTCCCGGCCTCGTCTTCTACTACATCGTTGGTGTGCAGTACTTCCAGGACGCCTTGCGAGCAGTCCGAAACCGCCCCGCCTAGCGGAGTAGAGTGCCCGCGCAGACTTCTCGAGAGGAGCCCGGCATTGAACATCCCCGAAGAACTCCTATACGCCCAGAACCACGAGTGGGTGCGGCGCCAGGACGACGGCACGATCCGTGTCGGCATCTCCGATTTCGCCCAGGACGCGCTCGGCGACGTGGTGTTCGTCGATCTCCCCGACGTGGGGCGCGATCTCGGTTCGGGAGAGCCGTTCGGCGAGATCGAGTCGACGAAGTCGGTCTCGGACCTGTACTCCCCAACGAACGGCGAAGTGGTCGAAGCCAACGAGGAGCTCGCGGATCGACCGGAGCTCGTCAACCAGGATCCGTACGGTGAGGGCTGGATGATCGTGGTGCGCCCGGCGCCGGATGCGACATTCGACCACCTGATGGACGCCGCCGCCTACGCCGACCACATCGCGGAGTAAGTCTCAACCAATAGTTTAAGGTCCCCGGCTACCATTGCCCCATGGACACTGATCGGGTTCCGGAGAACGGCGACGAAGCCGCGTTGCTGGCCGCAGATATCGCCGGCCTCGACCAAGACTCGACCGAGGCATTTCGGCCCGTGCGGCGCCCGGACACCGGCGAGGACTCCCCCCGAGTCGCCGGGATGTTCCGCTATGCGCTGGTTGTCGATGGTGGGCCCCAAACCGGTTTGACATATGTCCTCGGCGAGGGCGAGACCAGCGCGGGCCGCTCCGCCGAATCCGACATCTTCCTGGAGGATGTGACGGTATCCCGCCATCACGCCGTCTTTGCCGTCGACGGTGAGGGGCTCACGGTCACCGACCTGGGATCGACCAACGGGACCTACGTGAACGGCCGGCGCCATGAGACGGCGGTTCTTGCCCCCGGCGACGAGGTGATGCTCGGCAAGTTCCACCTGGTCGTGGTTGTGGGCGATGTCTAGCCGGGCCGTCGAGCAGCTGAGCATCGGAGAGGTGATCACGAGCCTGCGCTCTGAATTCCCTGAGCTGACCGTCTCCAAGCTTCGTTTCCTCGAGGGACAGGGGCTCATCGAGCCCCAGCGCAGCGCATCGGGATACCGTCTCTTCTCGGAAGAGGACGTCAAGCGGATCACGTTCATCCTTCGTGAGCAGCGGGACAACTACCTGCCCTTGAAAGTCATCAAGTCGCGTCTGGCGGCCTGGGACCGCGGCGAAGACCCGCCAGACGTAACGTCGGCGGGACCTGCTCCCGAGACGTATTTCGCCTCCTCCGGGATCTCGATGACGGTCGAAGAGCTCGGCAAGGCCGCCGGGCTGTCGTCACGCCACCTCAAGGAGCTCATGGACCACGGCGTGCTGACGCCGATGGAGCTCGACGACGGAACCAAGGTATTCCGCGACGAGGATTTGGCTACGGCGCAGGCCGCCCGCCGTCTCATCCGGCAGGGCCTCGAGGGGCGCCACCTGCGCACGATCAGGCTGGCCGCGGATCGGGAGGTCGAACTCCTCCAGCAGCTGGTGGCCCCGCTCCTGCGCCATCGCAACCCGGACAACCGGCGCCGCGCCGGAGAGATCCTGGCCGACACGGCCCATGCCGGGGCCCAGCTCGGCGAGTCGATCGTGCGGTCGCGTATTCGCCGGCTGCTGGAGCGCTGAATGGAACGCCTTCGTCTCATCGCGGCGTCCGCGCTCGTTGCCGTCATTCCCCCCGGTGGTATGCCGATCTCTGAGGAGATCCCGGAATTCCCGGCTTTGACGGCGGAGTCTTGGGTGCTCTACGACGCCGACGCCGGGGTGGTTCTCGCTTCGCAGAACGCCGATCTGGAGCGGCCCATGGCATCCGTCACGAAGATCATGACGGCGCTCGTCGTGCGCGATCACACGGAGCTCGACGAGACCGTCCGGATCACCGAGTCTGCGGCCGCCACGGGCGAGGCTGAGATCGGGGTCGCCCCCGGTGAGCTCTGGAGCGTGGAAGACCTGCTCGTTGCCGTCATGGTGCGGTCGGGCAACGACGCCGCCGTAGCGCTTGCCGAGTACGTGGGCGGGTCCGTTGAGGGCTTTGCCGAGATGATGAACGCCAAAGCCGCCGTGCTCGGGCTGGAGCACTCGCACTTCGTGAACCCGCACGGCCTCGATGCCAAGGGGCACTACACGTCGGCGAACGATCTGGTGAAACTGGCCGGCGCGTTGCTGGAAGATCCGGTCCTGGCGCAGATGGCGCGTACCCGGTTCGCCAGATTCTGGCCCGACCCGGCCGGCGTGGAGCGCAAGGCGCGATCGACCAACAAGCTGCTGGGGGTCTTTCCGGGTGTCATCGGCCTCAAGACCGGCTTCACCAACAAGGCGGGCAAGGTGTTGGTGTCCGCCTTCGAGCACGGCGACCGCACCCTCATCGGCGTCGTGATGAAGTCGGAGGACCACTTCGCCGACAGCCGGGAGCTGCTCGATTGGGGGGCACACACGATCACGCTGGAGGACCTGCTGCTGGCCCCACTTCTCGAGGATCAAGGTGGTGGCGGGCGACCGGGTTCCGTTCGTCTCACGGCTCTGCAGCGGGCCCGCTTGCGCGGCGTCACTGATCTCGCCGACGGCAGCTTTGCGGTGACCGATCCGACGGCATCGGGCCTGGCGGATCGTATCGAGACGTGGCTGCGCGGCCAGTTGCCGGTGACGCTCGGAGGCCGGTGATGTCGGATTTCGTAGAGGTTGCCAGTGCCGACGACTTGGCGCGACGTGTCGCCGAGCTCGGTGAGGAGATCAGCGCCGACTACGCGGGCCGCCAGCCGGTGATGATCGGTGTGCTCAACGGCTGTGTGCCCTTCTTCGCCGATTTGGTGCGGGCCATGTCGATCGATCTCGTGGTCGACTTCCTGTCGCTGACGCGTTTCGACGGCAGCGGCCGAGTCGGGATGGCGCTGGACGCCGGGGTTCCTCTCGCCGGGCGCGACGTGATCCTCGTGGAGGACATCGTCGATACCGGGCTCACGCTGGTCACGTTGCGTAAAGTGCTCGAACTCCACGGGCTCGCTTCTCTGGCGACGGTGGCGCTGTTGGACAAGGCGCCTCGTCGCATCGTCGATGTACCGCTGGAGTATCGGGGCTTCGAGGTCGGCGATGAGTTCTTGATCGGATACGGGCTCGACTGGAATCACCTCTACCGCAACGCCCGAAGCCTGTGGGCCGTGATGGACC